>NZ_JBNGGC010000016.1:0-191809 GCF_049974565.1 Streptomyces sp. WG5
CCCGGTCCCGTTCCTGGCGCAGCGCGATGTAGCTGATGGGGGCGCGGCCGGCCGGCGCCCGGTCTGGCGGGTCGAGCCGGGACGCGGCCCCTGCCGCCGGCCGGCCCGGGCAGCGGCCGTGGCAGGCGGGCCCGTACCGCCGGTGGCGGGCCCTCACCTCCGTACGGAGACGGGCGCCGACACCACCGACGGCGTCGGCCCGCGCGGGCCCGCACCCTGCCTTCTCCGGCCTCGCTCCTCCGGCCTCGCTCCTCCCGCTTCACTCCTCCGGCGGAGCCGGGGGTACCACGGCGACCGGGGCTGCCGCGTGCAGCAGCACGGCGTGGGTGACCGAGCCCATCATGCGGGCCGGGGCCAGCAGGCGTCTGCGGTGGCGGCCGACGACGACCAGCTCGGCGTCGCGGGAGGCGGCGACGAGGTGTCCGGCCGCGTCGCCCGGCGCGACGTACGGTTCGGCGCGGACGTCGGGGTGGCGTTCCCGGTACGGGGCGAGGAAGCCGTCGGCCAGGACCCGGGTCTCGCTCTCGATGGAGACCTCGTCGATCACCGGGGGCATGATCTGGCCGGCGGCGGCCCAGGTCTGCACCGGCCACGGGTAGGCGGCGACCACCTGGAGGAGGGCGCCGCGCAGCGCGGCCTCGGCGAAGGCGAAGGAGAGCGTGGCGTCGTCGGGGCTGTCCACGTGCAGGCCGACCACCACCCGGGGGCCGGTTTCGGACCGCGCCTCGCCGTGGACCTCGCGGCCGGGGCGGGGCACCACGACGACGGGGCACTCGGCGTCGCGGGCGGCGGCCAGGCCGTTGGAGCCGAGCAGCAGGCTGGCGAACCCGCCGCGGCCCCGGGAGCCCAGCACCAGCAACTGGGCGTCGGCGCCCAGTTCCGGCACCACGGCGCCCGGTACGCCCTCCATGCCCACGTACTCCGTCGCCACCGCGTAGGCCCGCCCCTGAAGGTGTGCGCGGGCCTGGTCGAGCACCGGGTCCTCCCCGGTGTCCGGCGGGCCCGCGACCAGGACGTCGGTCTGTGCCCAGGCGGCGTACTGGCGCACATGCACCACCCGAAGGCGTGCCTCGCGCCGGTGAGCGGTGTCGAGGGCCCAGTCCAGGGCGCGCAGGCTGTCGTCCGAACCGTCGACCGCCGCGATGACCGGCAGGGTGGTGCTCATGGGTTCCTCGCCTCCGGAGTACGACCGTTCCCCCTCGTGGCGTCAGCCTCGCTCAGGCGTCGGCCCGAAAGGGTCCTCCCGGTCGCGTGTCCGGAAAAAGGGGTGCAACACCCCCGGATCGGCCGGACGGAACCACCCGGCTCGCCTCCCCGGCAGGCGTGTCACGTGAGGTCGAACTCCCCTTCCCGCGCTCCCGACACGAACGCGCCCCATTCCGCGGGGGTGAAGATCAGGGAGGGGTTGCCCGGGCTGCCACTGTTCCGCATGGCGATGAACCCCTCGACAAAGGCGATCTGGACATCCCCCAGGCCCCTGCTGCTGGACTGCCACTGCGCGTTGCTGAGATCCAGCTCCGGCTTGACCCAGCCCATGAGCGGGCGCTGGTGGGTGGTGCTCTCGGCCACGTCCGTGCTCCTCCCGGTCTCGTCGTCCGCGGGTCAGCCTAGCGACCGGGTCCGAGTGCCGACAGGCCACGTGACGGGCGCCTTTCGGGAGATCGGTGCCGCCGTTCCCACGCGTGGCACGCGCCGGTGGTGTCCCGGCGGCCTCTGCCGTGTGCGAGGAACACGGCGACACACCGTACGAACCAGCGCGGATCGTCCAGCCACGGGTAGTGCCCGGTGCCCGGCTGGACGGCCACCTCGGCATGCGGGAAGACGTCGGCGCAGCGGCGGGCGAGTTCCGGACGGGGGGCGCCGTCGCCCGCCCGGCAGGACCACCGGCGGGGGCGGGCGCCGCGGACGTGACGGGCGAGTTCGGTCCCGTCGTGGGTGGTGATCGTCGGCATGACGCCGATCGTCGGCGCTCGCCGCTTCGGCCGCACGCGTTTGCCGGGTCACGAACCGGCGAACCGGTCCCGCAGCTCCCGTTTGAGGATCTTCCCGCTGGCGTTGCGCGGCAGCGCGTCTACGAAGCGGACCCGCTTGGGTGCCTGGAACGCGGCGAGCCTCTCGCGGGCGTGGGCGATCAGTTCGTCCTCCGTGACCTCGTCGCGCGGGACGACGACCGCCGTGACGGCCTCGATCCACCGCTCGTCGGGCAGTCCGATCACGGCGGCCTCGGCGACGGCCTCGTGGGTGTAGAGGGCGTCCTCGACCTGGCGGGAGGCGACCAGGACGCCACCGGAGTTGATGACGTCCTTCACCCGGTCGACGACCGTGAAGTAGCCGTCCGCGTCCCGCACGGCGAGGTCGCCGGAGCGGAACCAGCCGTCGCGGAAGGCCGCTTCGGTTTCCTCGGGCTTGTCCCAGTAGCCGTCGCACAACTGCGGGGAGCGGTAGACGACCTCGCCCAGGGTGCCGTCGGGCACGTCCTTGCCGTCCTCGTCGACGATCCGCGCGTCGACGAACAGCACGGGCCGGCCGCAGGAGTCCATCCGGCCCTCGTGCTCGTCCGGGCCCAGGACGGTGGCGAGGGGGCCGATCTCGCTCTGCCCGAAGCAGTTGTAGAAGGCCAGGTCCGGGAGGCGTTCGCGCAGCCGCTCCAGGACCGGCACGGGCATGATCGACGCTCCGTAGTAGGCCTTGCGCAGGCCGCCGAGGTCGCGGGTGGCGAAGTCGGCGCGGTTCGCGAGGCCGATCCACACGGTGGGCGGCGCGAACAGGCTGTCCACGCGGCCCGCCTCGATCAGGTCGAAGAGCCGGTCGCCGTCGGGCGCGTCGAGGACGATGTTCGTCGCGCCGATCGCGAGGCAGGGCAGCAGGAACACGTGCATCTGCGCCGAGTGGTAGAGGGGGAGGGCGTGCACGGGCCGGTCGCCCGCGCCGAGGTCCAGGGCGGTGATGGCGCTCAGGTACTCGTGCACCAGCGCCCGGTGGGTCATCATCGCGCCCTTGGGCATGGCGGTGGTGCCCGAGGTGTAGAGCAGTTGCACCAGGTCCTCACCGCCCGGCTCGGGGCCGTCGTACGCGGGTGCCGTGGCCAGCCGGGCGAGCAGCGAGTCGGCGGCGTCGCGCAGCGGCAGTGTGCGTACGCCGGCGGGGAGCCGGCCGGCGAGGTCCGGGTCGGCGAGGACCAGCGTGCTGCCGGACTGGCGGACGATGTAGGCGAGGCCGCCGCCGGTCAGGTTCTGGTTGACCGGGACGTGGACCAGGCCCGCGCGGGCGCAGGCCAGGAAGGCGATCAGGTAGGCGTCGGAGTTGTGCCCGTAGGCGCCGACCCGGTCCCCGGGGCTCAGTCCCTGTTCCCTCAGGACGCTCGCCGCGCGGGAGACGGCGGTGTCGAGTTCCGCGTAGGTCCAGGTGCGGTCGCGGTACTCCACCGCGACGCGCGCCGGGGTGCGCCGGGCGCTGCGCCGCAGCACTCCGTCGACCGTGCTGCCGTGTCCGGACGTCAGCGTCATGACGTGATCCTCGGCCGGTCGGCCCGGCGGGTCAAGACATGCGCGCACGGCGCCGGAAGTGTCGGGTGACATGGCGGCACTGCACAGCCCGCCCGGCCCCGTGCCGGGCGGACTCCGGCGGCCCGACTCCGCCCGGCCCATTGACACGAACCCGTCACTGACAGGAAAGTTTCACTCCGCACAGAGGTCCAGGAAAGATACTTTCAGCTTCGGTGGCGCGGGAGGCTCTTCGATGGCCGGACAGGCTGCGAGCGGATTCACACGGCGTCAAGTGGGCGCCGGGGCTCTGGCCCTGGGCGGCGCCCTGGCCATCGCCCCGTTCGCGGCCGGGCCGGCCGAGGCCGTCGCGGACCAGGGCCGCCGCCCCACGCTGCGGCGCGGCTCCGCCGAGCGCGCCGGGTTGCTGCCCGGGCACCTGCGTCAGCTCGTGACGGACGCCGAAACGTTTCTCGGCCCCTCGCCCGAGCACCCTTGGTACGCGGGCGCCGTGCTCCTCGCCGGCCGGGGCGGCACGGTGGCCCTGCACGAGCCGATCGGCATGGCGGTGCGCTACCGGGCCTACGACGAGGAGACCGACACCGGCGTCGAGTTCCCGGCCGGACAGCAGATCCCCATGACCGAGGAGACGGTGTTCGACCTCGCGTCGATCTCCAAGCTGTTCACCTCGATCCTCGCCGTGCAGCAGCTGGAACGCGGCGCGCTGGAGCTGGAGGCGCCGGTCGCCTCGTACCTGCCGGACTTCGGGCGGGCCGGCAAGCAGGACGTGACCGTCCGGCAGCTGCTGACGCACACCTCCGGCTTCCGGCCGTGGATCCCGCTGTACAGCGCGCCCACGTACGAGGAGAAGGTCCGGCTCGTCCACGACGAGGCACCGGTGAGTGCGCCCGGCACGGCGTACCTGTACTCGGACCTGAACATGATCTCGCTCCAGCTGGTGCTGGAGGAGATCACGGGCCGCACCCTCGACGTCCTGCTGCGCGACGAGATCACCGCCCCGCTCGGGCTCCACCGCACCCGCTACAACCCGCCCGCCTCCTGGAGACCGCGGATCGCGGCCACGGAGGACGCCCGGCAGCCCTGGTCCGGTCTCGACCGGGGACTGGTGTGGGGCGAGGTGCACGACGAGAACGCCTTCAGCCTCGGCGGCGTCGCCGGCCACGCGGGGGTGTTCTCCTGCACGTGGGACCTGGCGGTACTCGGCCGCACGCTGCTCAACGGCGGCTCCTACGGCCGGGCGCGCATCCTGCGGCCGGAGTCGGTGGAGCTGATGTTCACCGACTTCAACACCGACTTCCCGGGGGACGAGCACGGCCTCGGCTTCGAGCTGTACCAGCACTGGTACATGGGTGCCATGGCCACGCCGCGCACGGCCGGGCACACCGGTTTCACGGGTACGTCGCTGGTGCTCGACCCGACGACCGACTCGTTCCTGGTGGTGCTGGGCAACTCGGTGCACCCGGTACGCGGTTGGCGCTCCGGGTCGGCCCCCCGGGTCGCGGCCGGCACCCACCTGGCACGGGCCGTGCCGGTGCGACCCGCGCACGGGCGCACGGCGTGGTTCTCCGGGACGGCGGGTTCCTCGACGGCGACGCTCACGCTGCCCGCGCTGGACACGTCCGCCGGCGAGGCCCGGCTGCGCTGCGCCCTGTGGTGGGACACCGAGAACGGGTCGGACGCACTCTTCCTGGAGGCCACGACCGACGGCGGCGGCACCTGGCGGCCCGTCCCGTTCACCACCACGCGCCGCGGCGAGGCGCCCCGGGAGCATCCGGCGGGTTCGGCCACGGGCTGGTCGGGCCGCGTCTGGCACCGGCTGAGCGCCGCCCTCCCGGCCACCCGCGGACTCACCCTGCGCTGGCGGTACACGACCGACCGGCTGTACGTGGGACGCGGGGCGTACGTCGACGGGCTGCGCGCCGAGGCGGCCGGCGACGTGCTGTTCCACGACGCGCGCCCCGCGGACGCGGCGCGGATCGAGGCGGTGGGGTGGACGGCGTCGGCCGACTAGGACCGGGCGGTCGTACGCCGGTGCGCGTCAGTCGTTGAAGACGGCTTTCTGCACCTCGTTCGGTCCGTCGAAGCTGTTCTCCTTGAGGCCGTCGAGACGGCTCACGACCTTGTCGTCGGCCTTGTTCTTGCGCGCGCAGTCGACGAGCGACTTCTTGTCGGCCGGGTAGTCCATGCCGCTGAGGGCCTTCTGCAGGTCGATGGGGCTGAGGTCCGCCATGGCAGGCTCCTTGTCGTGCGGGTGACAGGTACGGAATTTCCGTTATGTCGCGGTACCCAGCCCCGTCCGACGCATGCGCCGTCAGTTCGCCGTCCGTTCCAGCACCGCCATCGCCGCGTTGTGCCCCGGCACCCCGCTGACCCCTCCCCCGCGCACCGCGCCCGCGCCGCACAGCAGCACGTTAGCCTGCCCGGTCTCCACTCCCCAGCGGCCGGTGCCCGCCCGGGCGTGGGGCCAGGCCGTCTCGCGGTGGAAGATGTGGCCGCCGGGCAGGCGCAGGTCGCGTTCCAGGTCGAGCGGCGACCGGGCCTCGATGCAGGGCCGCCCGTCGGCGTCGGTCGCCAGGCAGTCCACCAGGGGCTCGGCCAGGTGGGCGTCGAGCTGGGCGAGGGTCGACTTCAGCAGTTCCTCGCGGACGGCGTCGTTGTCCCGGGCGAAGAGGCGGGCGGGCGTGTGCAGGCCGAACAGGGTGAGCGTGTGCATGCCCTTCGCGGCGAGGTCCGGGCCGAGGATCGTGGCGTCGGTCAGCGAGTGGCAGTAGATCTCGCAGGGCGGGGCGGCGGGCAGTTCGCCGGCCGCGGCCCGGGCGTGCGCGGTGGCGAGCTGCTCGTATCCCTCCGCGACGTGGAAGGTCCCGGCGAAGGCCTCACGCGGGTCGGCCGCGGGATCGCGCAGCGCCGGCAGCCGCGTCAGCACCATGTTGACCTTGAGCTGGGCGCCCTCGGCGGGCGGTGGCGGTGCCTGCCCCGTGAGCGCCGCCAGTTCCTGCGGGGAGGCGTTCACCAGGACGTGGTGCGCGGCGGCCACGCCCTCGCCGTCGGCCGAGCGGTAGGTGACCTCGGCGGCTCGCCCGTCCGTGTCGATCCGCACCGCCTCGTGCCCGGTGGCGAGCACGGCACCCGCCGTGCGCGCCGCGCCGGCCAGTGCGTCGGTGAGGGCGCCCATGCCGCCGACCGGCACGTCCCAGGCACCGGTGCCGCCGCCGATCACGTGGTAGAGGAAGCAGCGGTTCTGGCTCAGGGAGGGCTCGTGGGCGTCGGCGAAGGTGCCGATCAGGGCGTCGGTGAGGGCCACTCCCCGTACCAGGTCGTCCGCGAAGTGCTCCTCGATGGCGACGCCGATCGGCTCCTCGAACAGAGCCCGCCAGGCCGCCTCGTCGTCGACCCTGCGGCGCAGTTCGTCCCGGGTGGGCAACGGCTCGGTGAGGGTCGGGAAGACCCGCCGCGCCACGTGGCCGGTCATGGCGTAGAACCGCTGCCAGGCCGTGTACTCCCGCTCCGAGCCGGTGAGCCGGGCGAACGACTCACGCGTCCGCCGCTCGCCCCCGCCGACGAGGAGCCCGGTGGGCCGGCCGTCCCGTTCGACGGGCGTGTAGGAGGAGACGGTGCGCCCGCGCACCCGGAAGTCCAGCTCCAGGTCCCGCACGATCTTCTTCGGCAACAGGCTGACCAGGTACGAGTACCGCGACAGCCGTGCGTCGACCCCGGCGAACGGCCGCGTGGACACGGCCGCGCCCCCGGTGTGGTCCAGCCGTTCCAGCACCAGCACGGAGCGGCCGGCGCGGGCCAGGTAGGCGGCGGCAACCAGACCGTTGTGGCCACCGCCGACGACGACGGCGTCGTAGTGACGGGATGCGCGGGGCGTGGTGGGCGGCGTCATGGCTCTTGGTAACACGGGCCTGCGGGGAGCGGCCAGAGGTGCGGTGGGGCGGGTGGCCGGGCCACGGGCGGCGCCCCGGGCCGGCAGGCGGGCGGCGGCGAGGGCCGGCCGCCGTCCGGCCGGCCCGCCGTGGTGCGCGTACGGCCGCCGTGCCCCCGGCCCGGCTCAGCGCGCCCCCGCTCTGCGCTGTACCGCCACCCTGCGGTACAGCTCCACGGCCTCGGCACCGCGGCCGAGTTGTTCGAGGCAGTGGGCCTCGTCGTCGCGGCCGGCGAGGGTGTCGGGGTGGTCGGGGCCCAGGAGGCGTTCGCGGGCGGCGGCGACCCGGCGGTACTCGGTGAGGGCTGCGGACCAGCGGCCCAGCCAGCCCAGGCCGACGGCGACCTCACGGCGGCTGACGAGGGTGTCGGGGTGGTCGGGGCCGAGGACGCGTTCGCGGATCGCGCACACCTCGCGGGACTCGGCGAGGGCCTCCTCCCAGCGGCCGAGCCGGCCGAGGTTGACACCGAGGCCGTGCCGGGCGCGCAGCGTCTCGGCGTGTTCGGGGCCCTGCGCGCGGGTGCGGTCGTCGATCAGTTCCTCGTACAGCGTCAGTGCTTCGGCGCTGCGGCCGAGGCGGCCGAGGCTGATGCCTATCTCGTAGCGGGCGGCGAGGGTGTCGGGGTGGTCGGGGCCGAGCGCCCTCTCGCGGGCCCTCGCGACCTCCTGGTAGGTGGCGAGGGCCTCCTGCCAGCGGCCCAGCCGGCCGAGTTCGTAGGCCACCTCGTAGCGGGTGACCAGCGTGTCGGGGTGGTCGGGACCGAGTACGCGGGCGCGGGCGGCGGCCACCTCGCGCGCCATGCGATGGGCGTCCTCGGGACGACCGAGCCGGCCGAGGTTGAAGGCGAGGTTGTGCCGGCAGCGCAGCGTGTCGGGGTGGTCGGCGCCCATGACGCGCTCACGGGCGGCGAGGACCGACGTGTAGACCTGGTGGGCGTCGGCGTACCGGCCCAGCCGGCCCAGGACGTACGCCATCTCCTGGCGGACGGCGAGCGTGTCCGCGTGGTCGGCGCCCAGCACCCGGATCCTGGCCGCGGCCACGCGTTTGTAGGTGCGGAGCGCGTCGGCCGCGTGCCCCGTGCGGCTGAGGGCGAAGGCGACCTCGTAGCGGCTGGCGAGCGTGTCGGGGTGGTCGGCGCCGAGCAGACGCTCGCGCTCGTCGGCCACCGCCCGGTGCACCTCCCCCGCCTCCTCCCAGCGGCCGAGCCGCCCCAGGGTCAGGCCCGCGTTGTGCCGTCCGGCCAGCGCGGCGACCGCCTCGGGCCGCGGGTCGGGGCGCTCGGCGGGGAGGGGCGCCGCGGACTCGCCGGCGGGCCGCGGGATCCACTCGCCGGACAGCCCGGCGGCACGGTCCGGGGGCGTGGAGCCGAGACCGGTGCCCGTCGCCTTGTGCCCGGTGGTCATGCCGTGGGTCCAGGACGGCAGCGCGGCCCGGCCCCCTCCGACCGGCTGGGGCGTCCTGGCCCGGGGCGCCACCATGGCCGGCGCGTACGCCGGCACCGTGCGGCCGGCGGTGATCCGGCGGCCCAGTTCCCGGGCGTCGTCCGGGCGCTGCTCGGGCCGCTTGGCCAGCAGGTCGAGGATGATCCGGTCCAGGTATCCGGGCAGTTCGGCGCGGTGACTGCGGGGCGGCGCGGGATCGGTGTCCCGGTGGCCGACGAGGATCGCCCAGGCGTCGTCGAGGTCGAAGGGCGGGACGCCGGTCGCGATCTCGTAGAGCACGCAGCCCAGCGAGTACAGGTCGCTGCGCCGGTCGACCTCGTCGCCGCCGATCTGTTCCGGCGACATGTAGTGCGGGGTGCCCATGGCGATGCCGGTGCCGGTCAGGCGGGCGGTGAACCCGACGTCGTGGCCGAGCCGGGCGATACCGAAGTCGCAGATCTTCACGGTGCCGTCGGTGAGCCGGACGATGTTGGCGGGCTTCAGGTCGCGGTGCACGATGCCCTGTTCGTGGGTGTAGGCGAGCGCGGAGGCGACCTGTTCCGCGATGTCGACGACGTCGGGGACCGGCAGTGGATGATGCTTGTTGTCCTCCAGGAGCCGGCTCAGGTCGCGGCCCTCCAGCAGCTCCATGACCAGGAACAGCACACCGTCCCACTCGCCGAAGTCATGGACGACGGTCACCCCGCGGTGCTGGAGCGCGGCGGCCACCCGGGCCTCGCGCCGGAACCTCTCCCGCAGGACGCGGGTGAAGGAGTGGTCGTGCTGCGCGCCCAGCGGTTTGAGGCACTTGACGGCGACGCGACGGCCCAGAGACTCGTCCTTCGCCCGCCACACCTCGCCCATGCCGCCGCGCCCGATTCGCTCCAGCAGCCGGTACCGGCCCTGGATCAGCGTGCTGTCCCCCATCTCGCTGCCCGCCCCCGTAGCAGTCCGCCCCGCCCTCCCCTGGCCGGTCCAGTATGGCGGTTTATGGGCCAGGTTTGTACGGTGCCGGGCGCGTGGCCGGTCCGAGCCGTGGCGCGCAGGCCGGGTTTGGGCGGCAGCTGCCGTCGCAGACGTGCGGGAAGCCCGCGCGGCGGGGCCGGTGGCGCGCGGCCGCCGGGTGGCGGGTGGCGGGTGCGGTGGCCGGTCTGCCGTAGGGCTCGTGCGCGTACGGCGGTAGGAGGCCGTACGCCAGGTGTGCCGCCCGCCACCGCAGCAGCGTGCGTGTGGGGACCGGTCGGGGGTGCGTGGGCGGCGGCGCAGGAGCCGTCCGCCTCCTGCGCCCCGGCGCCCGCGGCCGACTGCGGAGCCGTGCCGGTGTTCGGCGCGGTGGCGACCGGCGTGGGCGTCCTGCGGGACGCGCCCGTGCCGTCGCCCGGTGCGCCCCTCAGCGCAGGGTGTCGAGGAACTCGCCGCAGGCACGTGCGCAGGCGCGGCAGGCCTCGGCGCTCTCCTCGGCGCCCGGGTGCTCGTCGAAGACGTGCGCGCTCTCCAGGCACACCTGCCGGCACCATTCCAGCTGGACGCGGATCGCGGACTCGTCCACCTGGTTCTGTTCGGACAGCACCCGGCAGGTCGCGTCACAGACCTCCGCGCACATGATGCCCTTGCGTCGTACGAGCTCCTGGTTCTCGGTTCCGTCCGGGTCCACGAGGCTCGCCCGCAGCGCGCACGCCCGTGCGCACTCGGTGCACGCCTGTGCGCAAGCGAAGCGGTCCTCCAGGAAGCGGAACAGTTCCTGCTGGGAAGTCGTCGTCGATGTCACACCGCGCGGGTTGCCGCTGCGGACGGCGCCAAACCGCCGGGCCCGGTGCTCCCAAGGGATCCGGCCCGTTTTCGGGGTGGTCCGCAGGGCACTCGTGGAGCCTGCCCGAGCTGGTGACGGCGATGACGCGGACGACGTACGGAGGTGCACGACATGCCGGGACGACAGGAACTGCCGTCGACCCTGGAGCGCTCTCCCCGGGAGGCCCAGCGCACCTGGATCAAGGCCCACGACTCGGCCGTGGAGGAGTACGGCGAGGGCGAGCGGGCCCACCGGGTGGCGTACGGGGCTCTGAAACACACGTACGAGAAGGTCGGCGACCACTGGGAGCGCAAGGAGGGTGGCCGCAAGGGCCCCTCCGATCCGCAGTCCGGGCGGCCCCGCGGGCAGGGCGGGCGCAGCGGCGAGGGCGTCGACGAAAGGGCCTCGAAGCAGCACCTGTACGACGTGGCGAAGCGACTGGGCGTCGAGGGCCGGTCCCGGATGTCGAAGGCGGATCTGCTCACGGCCATCCGGAAGGCCAACCGTTCGCGGACGCGAGCGTCCCGGTCGGGCTGAGCGGGTTGGTGACCTGGTCCGGGGGTACCCGCGCCGCATGACCAACGCATGGATGGACCTGGCCGCTTCCGGTGGGATCGGTATCGGCATCGGTGTCGCGGCCGTCGTGGTCGTGGGCCTGTTGATCGGCGCGTTCGCCTTCGGCAGTCGGCAAAAGCGCCGGGAGCCGCCACCGCCGCGTCCGGAGGAGCAGCCCCGTATGCCTGACGGGGGACCCGTCCACGAGACGCGGGAGCGGCGGGAGCCCGACGAGATGCCCAGGACCGACGACCGGACGCTGCCGCACGACCTCGGGCACCAGAGCAGCCACACCGCCTCCGGGCAGGATCGGCCCCGCTGGGACGAGGGCAGCAGCGGCTCGTTCGGCAGCGGCGGACCGGGCGGACGCTGACCTTCCGAGAATGTCGTACAGCGAGAATGTCGTACTGAGGGATGTGAGAACCATGGCCGACCCCGCTCGCAACACCCTGCCGTTGCCGGACTACGACCATCTGCCGATCGGCGGGCTGGAGAGTCGTATCCGGTCGCTGGGAGCGGAGGAGGTGGAGGAGCTGCTGGCGTACGAACGGTCGCACGCCGACCGGCTTCCCGCCACGGAGCTGCTGACGGCCCGGCTGGAGCAGTTGAGGTCCGGCGCGGAGCCGTCCTCCGGCGACCCGGGAGCGGTTCGTCCGGAGCAGGGGCAGGGCCGCACGGGCTCTCCCGTGTCGCCCGCGACCTCACCGCAGCCGTTCTCCCCGCCGCCGCACGGTACGCCGGACCAGCGGGGCAAGCCGAAGGGTGACCGCACCTAGTGAGGTGGCTCGCAGATGCGTGAGCAGGAGCAGTGAGCAGGAGCGACGGACGCGGTCGAGGATCTGGCCGGCGGTCCTGGTCCACGTGACGGGTGCCGGATCAGCGCGCGGCCACCTCACCGCCGAGTGGATGTCGCGTGGCGGGGCGCGGCGGGCGGTGCGACCCTGGGAGTGGTGCTGTGCGCCGTTCCGCGCTCCCGCGAGGAGGGTTGGTCATGGCCAAGCGTCTGGTCGTGTGCTGCGACGGCACATGGAATTTCGCGGACCAGCCGAGCAAGACCAACGTCGCCAAGGTCGCCCTGTCCGTGCGCCCCGAATCCGCCGCCGGGGTGGAGCAGCGCGTCTATTACCACAGCGGTGTCGGTACCCACCGGCGGGAGCGCCTGCGCGGCGGCGCGTTCGGTGTGGGGCTGTCGCGGAACATCGTGAACGCCTACCGGTTCCTCGTCGAGACGTTCGAGCCCGGCGACGAGTTGTTCCTCTTCGGCTTCAGCCGCGGTGCGTTCACCGCCCGCAGCCTCGCGGGGCTGGTACGCAACAGCGGCATCCTGAGCCGGGAACACGCCGACCGGATCCCGGACGCCTGGGCTCTGTACCGCAACCGGGTCGAGCGACCGAACGGCGCGGCCGCCACCCTGTTCCGCCGCTCGTACGCGCGCGAGACGGAGATCAGGTTCGTCGGGGTGTGGGACACGGTCGGCGCCCTGGGCATCCCGGTTCCGGACACACCGTGGGTGCAGCCGGCGGCGAACCGGTTCAACCGCCGCTGGGCGTTCCACAACACCGAACTGAGCAGCCGGGTCAAGGCGGCCTTCCATGCGCTGGCCGCCGACGAGCAGCGTTCGGCGTTCCGGCCGACGCTGTGGCATCAGCAGGCCGGCTCCGCCGCACAGGGCCAGGAGCTCAAGCAGGTGTGGTTCGCCGGGGTCCACTCCGACGTCGGTGGCGGCTACGAGGAGACGGGGCTGTCCGACATCGCCCTGCTGTGGATGGTCGACCAGGCCCGCAGGTACGGGCTGGAGTTCGACGCCCATGCGCTGAGTACGGACGGGCCGCGGGTGATGCGGCCTCAGGAAGGCATCGACTTCCGCGTACGGCCGGACGTCTCGGGCAGGGTGCACGTCTCACGGACGGGCATGTACCGGCTGTCCAAGCCGCTGCACCGGCGGCTCGAAGCAGCGGTGGACGACGCCGGCCGGCCCGACGGCAACGAGTTCCTGGCGGTGCCCGCCAAGGAGCGCTACGACCGGGACACGGGCTACCGGCCGCCGGAGCTGGAACGCTACCTGGCCGGACAGGGGCGGGTCCGGCTGGAGCCCGTCCTGCTGCCGGGCCTCTCAGCGGGCCTGCCGCCCATGCCGCCGGTGCCCGGTTCCGATGCGTCCGGTCCCGAAGCGTCGGCCGACGCGCACGACGGAGTCGACCGCGCGAGGTGACCTCGCCGTGTCAGGCTCTGCCGTGTCAAGCTCTGGGGACCTCGAGCCTGTCCCAGCTGAACCGGCCGGGGATGCCGTCGGCAGCCCTTCCCTCGAAGCCCAGCTTCTGCTGCCAGGCGGCGTACGACCTCACGTCGCCCGCTCCCCACACGTCGGGACTGGCGTGGGACGTGTAGCGGTCGCAGTCCTCGGCGACGAGCCGCACGTGCATTCGCCCGATGACGGGCGACCGGCGTCCCGCCTGGAAGAACGACGCACCCGGGAACGGCTCGAACAGGGGCTGGGACACGAAATCCGGCCAGGAACCGGGGTCGACGTGGTCGTTCTCCGGGACATGGGCATGGGCGTACCACCCGCCCTGCGTCCGCCACTTGCCGGCCGGGCACGTGTTGCGGGTCAGGGAGGTCGGGCGGCCCATGGGCCAGACGTCCGGTACGCCCCACGAGCTGATCCACGCGTGGAGAACGCCCCAGCCGTTGCACGGAGTGTCGACCAGCCTCGCGAACACCTTGCCGTTCACGCGGCAGTGCGGGAAGAACAGGGCCTCGACCTGGATGACGACCTTGCCGGCCCGGTTGGTACGCGTACCGCCGGGCGCGTCGGCCAGCGCTTTGCTGCGGGAGGTGGCGGGGAAGAACTGGGCGAACGCTCCGGTGAAGGGGTCCCAGAGGATCTGCGGAGCCTGGCCTTTGCCGCTGCCGGTGAAGAAGCTCTTGAGATTGGCGAACGGGATCAGGTTCAGGGGAGCTTCGGCCGTGGCCTCCCTGTCCGCCGTGATGTGCGCGATCGCCCTTGCCGGGAACTCGGGGTCGCACGGCGCATGGTCCCCGACGTCCGCCCTGAGAGCTTGGGGCATCCATGGATCGGGCATGGCGAAATCCTTCCCTCTTCGCACCGCACGTGATGGCGGGGTGCGGCGGGGCGACAGGGGAGCAGACGCCGACGGACGACGGGCCCTGCGGCAGGCCCCCTCCCCCACTTCCTACGATGCGACTGGTGGGATGCTGCGGCAAACCGTGGAAGCCGCGGCCGTCAGCGAGCATGCCGCCGCGAAGTCGAGCGGCGGCACGAGGCCCGACGTCAGCCGGTCGCAACTGCGCGCCCCGGTGTTCCCGTTGCGGAATGCGCCGGAGGGGTGAAGAGTGGGATGCATATCGGCTGTGCGTTCTCCCAGCTCCGGAATTTCCTGGACCGCGCTCGGCGGGAAGAATCCACGACGGACGGACCAGCACGGCGCCCAGCACAGGGAACCATCATGGCCAGAATCTCCCGGCGACACCTCCTGCACGCGGCCAACGCATCGGTTCTGGCCGCAGTGCTCGCGTTCCCGGCAGGTCTGACGATCGCCGCAGCGGATTCTCAGGGCTCGGACGGGGGCCACGCCGGAGCACCGGCCCAGACCACCGAACCTCCGCCGTCCCCTCCCACCACGCCGAGTGATCCGGCGGGACCCACGACGCCCTCCTCCGTTCCGTCGGACTCCCCACCCAGCGATCCGACGGGGCCCACGACGTCCCCTTCCTCCGAGACGGGCGGGACGTCCGACACCACCGAACCGGCAGACCCCGACGACACGGACGGACAGACGTCCGATCCCCCGCCGGAGCAGAAGACGGAAATCGACGAGGCGACGACGGCCCTGAACGAGGAGAAGGAACGAGTCCCCGAAGAACTCGAGTCGGCCGTGGACACGTTGATCGCCGTCATCGGCACGGTCGACGATCCGGAGACGATGCCGCAGGACAGACAGGGAGTCATCGAGAGCGCGAAGAACCTGTCCACCGCGCTGGCCGCCATCAATGACCCGGAAACACCTCCCGAGCTGCGGAAAGAGCTGAGCGCGATCGTGCAGCAGGTGGCTTCGGCGCTCGAGGTGGTCAACGACTCCCGCGTACCGGCCGAACAGCGGTCCGCGCTCATCCTGGTGATCAAACGCACCACGTCCACCCTGGAGCTGATCTGCGATCCCCGGACGCCGCAGGACGTGCGGAGCCGGATGATCACCATGCTGAAGGATACGGCCTATGCCGCGGAGAGGAGTCAGGACGGGGCACAGGCCGACTCTCCGGATGCGCTCCGGAGCACGGACCGTGAGCAGGACGCTCCGGGGGCTCTGGTGTCCGTGAGTTCCTCCGCGGACATCATGGGCGACCGCAGGACACCGGCGAAGGAACGAGAACGGCTCGCGGAGATCACGGGGCAGGTCAGCGCCCTGCTGAGGAAGATCAGCGACCCCGGGACGTCGCAGGAGGAGCGGTCGGAAGCCAGGAAGGAACTGGACGAGAAGACCTCTCGGATGAAGGACCAGCAGGAGCAGTCCGCCTCCGCCCAGGAGCGCCCCGAGGAGTCGCTCGGCAAGGCCGCCGCATTCTGCACCAGCGCCATATTCGAGTCCACCCCCGAGTCGGACCTCGTGCGGGGGCTGAAGAAGCTGACTCCCGCGCAGTGGGAGGACGAAGGAGTCAAGGACTTCTGGAAGGCGAAGGAGAAGAGCGACGAGGTGGTCGACGTCCTCGCCCAGTTGCAGAACAACGAGCACACCCACGGCCCGTTCGAAGTCGTACCGCTCATCACCGAACTCGCCGAGCTCGTACCGCACAAGGAACTGTTCGGGACCCTGGGAGGATCTGCCCTGTCCTGCAAGCAGACTGCCACCTACCTCGACGAGAAGTTCGGGGTCGCGGTGGACACCTGGCTCACCAAGACCGCCGGGTGACGGGTCAGACGCCGGCGGATGCCAACAGTTCGGCCACGGATATCTCTGCGTCAGCCCGCGCCCGCGCCGCTCCGTACCTCTCCAGCTCCCTCCTTTCTTCCGCGTAGTCACCCACCCCGGAGAAATTGAAGGGGAAGGACGAGATCGATGAGATGAAGCTGCCCCCCGGGGACCAGACAGCCGTCACATAACGCGGCTTGCGCGTCACGTTGATGAGATTGTTGTTGTGCCGCACCCTTCCTCGGTACACGAGCTGGCTCCCGCACACCGCCGGTTCGCAGTGATAGCGCGGGTCGCGTTCGCTCCACGAAGGGTGAGGGGTCCTGAACTCCTCCACGTCGAGCCTCCCCCGATCCTTTCTCATGTACGAGATCTGCAGATCGACGCTCACCGTGTCGTACCCGACGTCCTTGGGCAGTTGGAATACGCGCTTCAAGGAGTACTCCTGCCCGACGTCGAGCGAGTTGCCGGGGTGCTGGAATCTTCCACTGCTTATGGTGGTGTACTCGAGTTGGTCGACGTAGAGTTCCGCCTCCCCCTCGCCCGCCCCCTGTTTCCCGACGCTCTCTCTCCACTCGGCCACCAGGCCCTCTTCCTCCAGGGAGTACAGGGCGACCCTGCCGCGGACCGTGTAGATGTCGTTGATGATGTACACCGGGATACCTCCGGTGTTTTTCATGTAGAGCGTCAGCGGGACATGCACGAAGGGAAGATCGTTATTGTCCTCCCAGGCCTTTCCGAATTCTGCCTTCAGGGTGAAGTGCATGGGGGCGGCTGCAGGCTGGTACATGGTGGAATACGCAAGGCTGACAGCCGTCAGGAGTGCCGTGGCAAGCACTCCGGCCGCGAATCTCTTGGGTTGCGGTACCCCCTTCCAGGATTTGTGACGAACAAGGAGGAGCAACGCCCATATGGACCAGAGAAAGGCAGGCAAGTAGACCAGCAGGTAGCGCGTGTACTCCCTCTCCTCGAACCAGAGGAGGAGAAGGAGCCCGTCGGTGGCGAACACGATGACCGCCCCCAGCAGCACCAACGCCCCGGAAGCCCTGACATGTCGCCTCCCCCAGTAGTCCAGTGCCGCGATCGCCGCGATTCCCAGTACCACACCCGAGAGGACGAACAGCACTCCGGTGATCCGTTGAGCGAAAGTAAGAGCTCCCGAGGCATCCGGCCATCCGATGACCACGCTGAAAACCATGGAAGCGAGCAGCCCGGCCGTCATGAGTGACATGATCGAGCGCCTTCTCCAGGCACGGTCGGGCCAGGTCCTGCTGTCGCCCCCGCGCCAGCATATGGATGCCGGATCGTCCAGATCCATGCTTTCCGGGTAACCGAGACGGCCGAGTCTTCTGCGCAGCTCCGACGACGACCAGGCACTGCCGACCGTCTCGCCGTCGATGGTGATACGGCGAAGACCGCGGCTGTCCGGCGTCTCCACGATGACCCATGGACGGATGCTCATGCCCTCAGACTCGAACCCGCCCCGGCATCGTGCACGCGGAGCCACCCCAATGGGTTCCGGCGGACCGAGCCCGGTCCGGGCGTAGTTTCCGGCACGGGCACCGGGGAACCCATGCGCCGTGCTGGCGAAGAGAGGAAGGGCCCGCGCGGGTGTGCGGGCCCGTCACGGGGCCGAACGCGCCGTCGACCGGGCCGACGGGCGGCTCCCGGTGTCGGAGGGCGGGCGGCTGCTGCGCAAGGCCTTCCCCGAACACTGGTCGTTCCTCCTGGGCGAGATCGCCCTCTACAGCTTCGTCGTACTGCTGCTCACCGGTGTCTGGCTGACGCTGTTCTTCGAACCGTCGATGACGGAGGTCGTCTACGACGGCTCCTACGAGCCGCTGCTCGGGGTGAGCATGTCGGAGGCGTACCGCTCGACGTTGGACATCAGTTTCGACGTGCGTGGCGGGCTGCTGATGCGGCAGCTGCACCACTGGGCGGCCCTGGTGTTCCTGTCGGCCATCGGAGTGCATCTGCTGCGGGTCTTCTTCACCGGGGCGTTCCGCCGGCCACGTGAGGTCAACTGGCTGATCGGCGTGACCCTCTTCCTGCTGGCCCTCGTCGAGGGGTTCGCCGGCTATTCGCTCCCCGACGATCTGCTGTCCGGGACGGGCCTGCGCATCGCGCAGGGCATCATGCTGTCCGTACCGGTGGTGGGCACGTACCTCAGCATGTTCGTGTTCGGCGGCGAGTATCCCGGTGAGGACGTGATCGGGCGGCTGTACCCGCTGCACATCCTTCTGGTCCCCGGGCTGCTGCTGGCACTGGTGACGCTCCATCTGATCCTGGTCTTCCACCTCAAGCACACCCAGTGGGCGGGGCCCGGCCGCACCCACCGCAACGCGGTGGGCAAGCCGATGTTCCCGCAGTTCGCGACGGGCTCCGCGGGCCTGTTCTTCATGGTCTTCGGCGTCCTGACGGTGCTCGCGGCGGTGGCGCAGATCAATCCGGTGTGGGCGTACGGCCCCTATCGGCCCGACCTCGTCTCCTTCGGCTCGCAACCGGACTGGTACGTCGGCTTCCTGGAGGGTTCGCTGCGGCTGATGCCGCCGTTCGAGACGGCGGTCGCCGGTCACACCGTCATGTGGAACGTCCTGGTGCCCGCCGTGGTGCTGCCGGGCGCCCTGTTCGCGGTGCTGTACGCGTACCCGTTCTTCGAGCGCTGGGTGACGGGCGACCACGAGGAGCACCATCTGTGCGACCGGCCCCGGGACAAGCCCGTGCGGACCGGACTGGGTGTCGCCGCGATCGGTTTCTACGCGGTCCTGCTCCTGGCCGGCGGCAACGACATCCTGGCCCACGTCTTCGATGTCTCGCTGAACCTGCTGACCTGGGTCTTCCGGGTCTTGCTGGTGCTGCTGCCGCCGATCGCTTTCGTGGTGACCAGGCGCGTCTGCCTGGCACTGCAGGAACGCGAGCGCGAGCGGCTGGCCGAGGGCCGGGAGACGGGGGAGCTGCGGCAGACCCTCGCGGGCGGCTATGCGGAGAGCCACGAGCCCCTCGACGCCGAGGAGCGGTACGTGCTGCGGTCGCGCAGGGAACCGGAGCCGCTCGCACCCGCGGCCGCCGACGGGGATGCTCCGCACGTGGGGAGAGTGCGCGCCACGCTCAGCGAGTGGTACTACGGGGACCGGGTCGACGTCGACGAGGCGGCGCCGGAGCCGGAGTCCTCCTCGGGCGAGGTGGGACGCTGAGCCTCCCGGCCGGCGTACTGGAGGACGAGGCCGAGGACGGCGAGGGCCAGCACGCCGACGCCGATCAGCGCGAGCCACAGGCCGTACACGATGCCGAGCGCGAGGACGACGGCGCCCAGTGCGACCGTGACGGGCCAGGGGCTGTGCGGCGGGAAGAAGTCCAGCGGGCCCGCGGTGTCCAGGACCTCGGCGTCACCGCGGTCCTGGGCCCGCAGCCCGCGCTTGCGGTACTGCACGCGCAGGAAGAACGCGACGAGCGAGCCCATCAGGAAGGCGACGGTCAGTGCGGCGGTGCCGGCGGGCTCCTCGGAGAACCAGCCGTAGCCGGCCGCGGTGACGGCGAAGAAGGCCGCCACGCCGGTGAACAGACGGGCTTCGGTCCTCACTGCCCGTTCCCCCGCTCTTTCCTCTGCTCGTGCCGCTGGTCGTGCCGGCCGATGTCGGGGTGGTGCAGGTCGAACGCCGGGGACTCGGAGCGGACCCGTGGCAGCGACGTGAAGTTATGCCGCGGGGGCGGACAGGTGGTGGCCCATTCCAGGGAGCGCCCGTAACCCCAGGGATCGTCGTGCTCCGCCTGCTCGCCGTACTGGCGGGTGCGCCACACGTTGTAGAGGAAGGGCAGCGTGGAGAGGCCGAGCAGCAGGGCACCGACGGAGCTGACCGTGTTCAGCAGGGTGAAGCCGTCCGCGGCCAGGTAGTCGGCGTAGCGGCGCGGCATGCCCTGCTCACCGAGCCAGTGCTGGACGAGGAAGGTGGTCTGGAAGCCGACGAAGAGCGTCCAGAAGTGGATCTTGCCGAGGCGTTCGTCGAGCAGCTTGCCGGTGAACTTCGGCCACCAGAAGTAGAAGCCGGCGAACATCGCGAAGACGACCGTGCCGAACAGCACGTAGTGCAGATGGGCGACGATGAAGTACGAGTCCGTCAGGTGGAAGTCCAGGGGCGGGGAGGCGATGAGGACGCCGCTCATGCCGCCGAGCAGGAACGTCACCAGGAATCCGGTCGACCACAGCATCGGTGTCTCGAAGGACAGCGAGCCGTACCTCATCGTGCCGATCCAGTTGAAGAACTTCACTCCCGTCGGCACCGCGATGAGGAACGACATCAGGGAGAAGAACGGCAGCAGCACCGCGCCGGTGGCGAACATGTGGTGGGCCCACACCACGGCGGACAGCATGGTGATCGCGATGGTGGCGCCGACGAGGCTGACGTAGCCGAAGATCGGTTTGCGGCTGAACACCGGGATGATCTCGGAGACGATGCCGAAGAACGGCAGCGCGACGATGTACACCTCGGGGTGGCCGAAGAACCAGAACAGGTGCTGCCACAGCAGCGCCCCGCCGTTCGCCGCGTCGAAGATGTGCGCGCCGAACTTCCGGTCGGCCTCCAGCGCGAGCAGTGCGGCGGTGAGCACGGGAAAGGCGGGCAGCACCAGGATCGACGTGAACAGCACGTTCCAGGTGAAGATCGGCATCCGGAACATGGTCATGCCGGGGGCGCGCAGGCACAGGATGGTGGTGATGAAGTTGACCGCGCCGAGTGTGGTGGACACACCGGTCACCACCAGGCCCATGGTCCACAGGTCTCCGCCCGTGCCGGGGCTGAACACCGCGCTGTTCAGCGGCGCGTAGGCGAACCAGCCGAAGGCCGCCGCTCCCTGGGGTGTCAGGAACCCGGCCACCACCATCAGGCCGCCGAACAGGTACAGCCAGTACGAGAGCGCGTTGAGCCGGGGGAACGCCACGTCCGGGGCGCCGATCTGCAACGGCATGACCGCGTTGGCGAACCCCGCGAACAGGGGGGTCGCGAACAGCAGCATCATGATGGTGCCGTGGACGGTGAAGAGCTGGTTGTACTGGTGACCGGTGACCAGCTGGAGCCCCGGGCGGGCGAGTTCACCGCGCATCAGCAGGGCCAGGACACCGCCGAAGAGGAAGAAGCCGAAGGACGTCGCCATGTAGAGGTTGCCGATCACCTTGTGATCGGTCGTCGTCGCCCACCGGGCCAGGGCCCGCCCGAGCGTGCGGTTCGTCCGCTGCCGCGCCGGTGCCCGGCGCGGCGGCTCCGTCCTCCTGTCCACCGCCATGCGGCGGAGGGTACCCACGCGCCGCGCGCCCAGGCGTCCGGCCACGCCGCGGCCGGCGACGGGCGTCAGGCGTCCGGCCCCTCCCCCGTACGGAAGCCGTCCTCGGCGCGCCCGGGTCGGCCGGTGGCGAGCGGTTCCGCACCCGTTCCGACCGCGTGCCCCCGTGCGGTGCGGACGTCGGGACGCCCCGCCGGGTGGCCCGTCCGATCACGGGCCCGGGCCGGGCGGCGCCGGGTCCGGGCCCGCGTGCGGGGTGAGGTGCGGGCTACGAGGCGTCGAGCACGGCGCCGGTCAGTACCGGGCCCTGCGGCTCGCCCTCTTCGTCCAGGCTCTGGAAGCCGATGTACTCCGTGGGCTCCGTGACCTCGTCGCCGATCGTGGGCACCGTCACCTCGGCGCCCGTCTCACCGGGCGGGACCGAGGCCCACAGCGAGAAGTACTCCAGCCGGGACAGCGGGACCTCTCCGTCGGGGACGTCCCAGGCGTTCGTCAGCAGCCAGTCGCGGTCGACGTCCTCGGTGGACAGTTCGGGACGGGCGTCGTCCGGCACCGCCGTCAGCGTCGTGCCCAGATCCACGTCGGCGGGCTCGGACAGCGAGACCCGCCAGCGCAGCGGCTGCCCCTCGGTCACCGTGCCGGCGACCGGCGTCACACTGACCTCCGGCATCGGGTCGTCGTTCTCGACCGTGACGCCGCCGGCGTACGAGCCGACGACCGCGCCCCGTACCGCCTTCACCAGCACGTCGTGGGTGGTGTCCCAGGCGTACCGTTCGTTGCCCTCCACCCGCACGGTCACGTCGATGCCGGGGCTGCCGGGGCGGACGGTGACCAGGCGGTCCTCGGCGGATCCGGTGGCCGGGTCCACGACGTACATCCTGACCGTGCCGCCGCCCTTACCGGAGACGCGCACCGGCACCTGGTAGGTACGCACGCCCGAGTCGCCCTCCTCGACCTTGGTCCGGCCGATGTCGACACGGGCCAGCGGGGCCGGCCCTGCCTGGGGCGTGCCCGGCTGCCACGCGTAGGCGTCCATCAGCCATGCCCGGCCCGAGTGGGAACGCGGCGTCAGTTCCAGTGCGGTGACGCGGCGCAGGTCGACTCCGGCGCGGCCGGCGGCGGCGAGTGGTACGCGCAGTTCCTGCGCCCAGTAGGAGGCGGTGCGTGCGCTGCCGGGCAGTCCGTCGGCGCGGACCTGGCCGAGGGTGGCACGCCTGCCTTCGGTGTCGGTGACGGAGACGTCGAGCCGGGTGCCGGTGCTGCCCGGCGGCACGATGACGCGCAGGGCCAGGCTCTTCGCGCCCTTCAGGGAGACGGGGGCGCCGGGCCGGATGCGGGTCGCGGTGCCCGGTGCGGACCAGTCCAGGGCGATCGCGCCGCGGCCGGCCTCGCGTTCCGGCTGCCAGTGTGCGAAGTGCGGTGAGGAGCCGCGCGCGTCGTCGCCGAGGCAGGCGGCGGCCGGGTCGGGGTCGATCGCGGCGCACAGGCGTCCGCCGGTCACCTTCACCCCGCCGTCCGGCAGGAATCCGGCGCCGCGGCCGGCGCCCACCGCGTGCGTCAGCACCCGTGCGGGGTCGGCCGAGAGGGCGCGGCGGCCGGTGCCGTCGATCAGCTCGCGCACCCGGTCGTCACCGGCGACGAACAGCCGTGCGGCGGCGGCGATGTAGGTCGCGCCGGCCCGGTGCTGCTGCTCGGCGGTGAGCCGGGTGGGGCTGCCCACGGAACAGACCGGATCGGGGTCCTCGGGGTCGTCCCAGAAGTCGTCGCTCGCGGGTGCCTGGGCCTGGCCGGGCGTCCACTCGCTGTTGAAGTAGTTGTGGTTGGCGCCGGTGATGTGGACGGCGCTGTGCAGCGCCCGGCCCCGGCTCACGCCGCGGGTGCCGTCGACGTAGAGCTGCCCCTGGAGGTCGGAGACGTCGCCGTCGCAGCCCGGCAGGATCGTCAGTGACGGCACGTCGGGTACCGGGTTCTGGCCGAAGGCGGTGGGGCCGATGAGTACGGTGCCGCGGATGTTCCAGCGGGCCCGTGCCGGGTGGCCGTCCTGGCTCGCGGGCGGCGGGTAGAGGCTGTCCATGGCGGCCCGGTCGACGCCTTCGCCGCCGCGTGAGTGGCCGACGAGCAGGACGCGGGACAGGTCGGCCTTCGGTCCCCGGCGTACGGACGTCGGCGCGGTGCCGGGCTTGGCCGCCCAGTCCGCCCAGCGTGCCAGGTGCGAGCGCACCAGCGAGGAGCGGGCCTGTGCGCCGCCGTCCTCGACGTCTCCGTCCTGACCGTTGATGCCGTTGGCCGAGATCGAGACGGTCACGTAGCCCTGGGAGGCCAGCAGCTTCTGGTCCTCCAGGTAGCCGCGGTGGCTGGGGATGGGCCGGGCGCCGTCGGCGCAGGGCCAGTCGATCGTGACGGCCTCGTCGCCCTCCCCGGGGACGTAGCAGGTGGCGTGGCGGCCGTGCAGGAAGAGGGCGAGCGGGCGCTTGCCGGTCGCCCCCTTCGGCGCGACGACCAGGCCCTCCATCTCGACCGGGGCCGGGAGGCCGGGCAGTCGGACCGGGTCGAGGGTGTACTCACCGGTGGTCGTGGCGAACCGGCCGGATCTGCCCGGGTCGACGGTGCCGGCGGGGAGCCGGGGAGGGAGTTTCGCCGGCGGCGCGTCGGTGGGGCGGCGTTCGCGGGCGGCGGCACCGGGTTCCTCGTCCAGCCGGCGGCCGGCGGCCACGACGTGCAGGTCCGTCAGTCCGTTCAGGGCAGCCGGTGCCGTGTCGTCCAGGGCCAGGCGGAAGGTCCTGCCGTCCTTGTCCGGTTCCGGTACGCCGAGCAGGCGGCCGTCCGTGCGGAACTCCACCCGTGCGTCGCCGGGCGGGACGGCCCTCGGGGAGCGCCACTCCAGGGACCTCCCCTCGTCGGTGCCGGTGATCCGCCAGCCGGGCGGCAGGTCGGCGTTGCCCAGCGGTGCCGCCTGGACGGAAGGGGCACCGGACGGTTGCGGCCGGGCCTGGGCCGCGGCGGGCGCCACTCCCACCACCGTCAGCACCGCTAACGCGGCGGCCCATGTCTTTCGAGCGCGTATCAAGAATCCGCTCCTCAGTACCTCGGGTCGGGGCTCCGCCCGTGCGGACGCCCCCCGTTGGAGGAGGTGAGGAAGATCCTTGGGGTTGCCTGTGGGACGTCATCCGCCGCCCGTGCCGCCGATCCCGTCGGCACTGCCCGTCCCGTCGGCCGCACGGGGCCGGCCCGTCGGGGCGGTCGTCGCCGGACCGGCCCGCCGGCCGGCCGCCGGGCCGGTCCACCGCCACCTGCGCGCGCCCCAGCGCCGGGTCCTGGCGCGACCGGGCGACGGCGACCGTGCAGACCAACCGGGCGACGGCCCTGTCACTGAGGCTTCCGGCGCTCCGCGGCAGCCGCACGACTCCGGCGGGGCCACCGATGCCGCAGGGGCCTCCTCGCCGTCGGAGCGACCCGCCTCACGCGACGTCGTCGGGACGGAAGAGGTCAGGGAGGAAGAGCCCGAGGCCGAGACCGAGGCCGGGGCGGGAAGGACGAGGAGACGGAGCAGGGCCCGGACCCCGGCCCGGTTCCGTCGTCGGGGCCCGGGACGTTCGTCACCGCGAGCGGCGGCGGCGACCGGGTCGGCTGGGGACCGCTCACGGGAGCGAGCGGTGCCGGGGTGGCGCGGGACGTCGCGCGACACCGTGCCGTGCCGGCGAGGTGCCCGGCGCGGCACGGTGCCGCGTACGGCGACGGCCGGCGGGGCGGGCCGGCCCGTCGCCGGTGGGAGGTCGTGGCGGCGGCCGGTGGGAGGTCGTGGCGGCGCCCGCGTCTTGCACCCGAACCGGGGTCAGCGGTGTCGGTCAGGTGCGGGCGTCGCAGTCCGGGTTCCGGCAGGTGCCCGGGTACCAGACCGGAACGTAGATCCCGAGCGTCTTGTGCCGTTTGACCTCCGCGGGGACGTGGTGGCCGCAGGACGGGCAGACGTGCCCGCGCTGCACCTCGCTCTGCCGCGTGGTGGTCCGCCGCGTTTCGGTCTGCGTCGTTCTGGTCTGCTGCGTGTGACTGCTCATGGTTCTCACGTCCACGCCGGGAAGGGTTTTCGGGACAGGTTTTGCTCCCACTTTACGTTCATATGTCCGCCAGGAACAATCGATGCCGAGTCCGCCTTTCACCGGGAGTCCTGCTGCCGTCCTCGGGGTGGCGTGAGGGCCTCCTCCTCCTCGGGACTGCCCGCATCCCCGCCCGTCGTCGCGTCGGGAGCACGCCGGAGGCTCAGGATCACCGATGCCGCCAGTACCACGACTATGACCGCCAGGCTCACCAGGGACGGGATCTCCGGCACGGACGGGCTGACCATCTTGTGCGTCGCCTGGAGGATGAGCTTGACGCCGATGAACCCGAGGATGATCGCCAGGCCCTTGCTCAGGTAGTGGAAGCGGTCCAGCAGTCCGGAGAGCATGAAGTACAGGGCCCGCAGCCCGAGGATGGCGAACGCGTTGCTGGTGTAGACGATGAAGGTGTCATCACTGACGGCGAGCACGGCCGGCACGCTGTCCACGGCGAAGATGAGGTCGGCCGCCTCGATGGCGGCGACGACGGCGAGCAGCGGCGTCGCCACACGCTTACCCGCCTCCTTCACGAAGAACTTCGGTCCCGCGTAGGTGTCACGCACCGGAACCACTTTGCGCAGGAGCCGGACGGCGAAGCTCCGGCCGGGGTCGAAGCTCTCCTCCTCTCCCTTGAGGATCTTGTAGACGCTGTAGAAGAGGATGGCCGCGAAGACGAACAGGACAGCGGTGAACCGGCTGACCACGGCAACGCCGGCGGCGAGGAAGACGCCCCGGAACACCAGGGCGCCGATGACGCCGAAGAAGAGGACCCGGTGCTGGTAGGCGCGGGGCACCTTGAAGTAGGCGAAGATCAGGGCGAAGACGAAGAGGTTGTCGACCGAGAGGCTCTTCTCCAGCAGCCACGCGGTGGTGTACTCCGTGCCCGCCGTCCCCCCGAGGACGAGGAAGACGACCGCTCCGAAGACGAGGGCGAGCCCCACCCACAGCCCGCTCCAGGCTGCCGCTTCCTTGAATCCGATGACATGAGCACTGCGGTGGGCCAGCAGGTCGACGACGAGCGACACGACCACGGTCGCGACGAAGGCTATCCAGAGCCAGTACGGCACATCGAACATGCGGGCCTCGCAATGATCCGCCGGCAGAACACCCGTGTCTTCGAGTGTGCCCTACCCGACGACGGACGGCTCGGTCCTCACCGGTCGTCGGTCACCGGGCGGGGGCGCAGCGCCTCGGCCGTCACGCCGTTGGCCCTGGCCGCGTCGGCGAGGGCCTGGGCGGCGGCCTCCGCGGCCTGCGCCGTGTCGTTGGCGGCCTGGGCGACGCCCTCGTCGGAGGGCTTCTCCCGGGTGGCGGGTGACTGCGGGAGCGCCTCGGTGAAGGCGCGGGACACCCCCTGCAGCGCGGAGGTGACCTCGCTGGGGATGACCCAGAAGGTACTGCCCGAACCCTGTGCGAGCTGAGGCAGCACCTGGAGGTACTGGTAGGCGAGGAGCTTGGGGTCGGGGTCGTTGCGGTGCACGGCCTGGAAGACCTCGTCGATGGCCCGGGACTGCCCCTCGGCCTTGAGGATCTCGGCGGTTCGGTTGCCCTCCGCGCGCAGGACCGCGGCCTGCTTGTCGCCCTCGGCGGTGAGGATCTGCGACTGACGCTGCCCTTCCGCGCCCAGGATCGCGGCCCGCTTGTCCCGCTCGGCCCGCATCTGCTTCTGCATCGCGTCCTTGATGGACTGCGGCGGGTCGATGGCCTTGATCTCCACCCGGTTCACTCGCAGCCCCCACTTGCCGGTGGCCTCGTCGAGCACACCGCGGAGCTGGCTGTTGATGGTGTCGCGCGAGGTGAGGGTCTTCTCCAGATCCATGGACCCGACGACATTGCGCAACGTGGTGACGGTGAGCTGCTCGACCGCCTGGAGGAAGTTCGCGATCTCGTAGAAGGCCGCACGCGGATCGGTGACCTGGAAATACAGCACGGTGTCGATCTCGACCACCAGGTTGTCCTCGGTGATGACCGGTTGCGGTTTGAAGGAGACGACCTGTTCCCGCAGATCGATCATCGGGTAGACGCGGTCGATGTACGGGATGACGAGGTTGAGGCCGGGTTTCAGTGTGCGAAGGTAGCGGCCGAGCCGTTCGACATTGCGGGCGCGGGCCTGGGGCACGATGCGCACCGCCCGTACCACGGTGAAAACCGCGAGAAGCGCGACGATCACACCGGCGACGAGAAACGCCGAGGCTTCCATGGTCACTCCCGGGGGTAGACGAGGGCGGTGGATCCGCTGATCTCCATGACGTCGACGGTTTTTCCGCGAGGAATCACCAGCGTCTCGTCGTAGGAACGGGCCGTCCATTCCTCACCGCCGATACGGACCCGGCCCTCCATGCCCGTCACCTCGGAGACGACGTAGGCGGCCTGGCCGACCAGGGCGTCCACACCGAACCGCTCCCTTTGCGGCTGGAGGACGTGGCGCAGCGCGACGGGGCGCACGAAGAGAACGGTGACCGTGGCGACGACGGTGAAAACGAGGAACTGGAAAGGCGGTGAGAGTCCGGCCGCCGCGGTTCCCGCGGTGATCAGCGCGGCCGCACCCAGCATTCCGAGCGCGGCGGTGAGGGTGAAGATCTCCGCCACGATCAGAACCGCCGCGACGATCAACCAGATCAGCCATGGATCCATGACGACCCCCTCCTGGACGGTGCGGGCGCGTGCATTGGCTGGACGTTTACCTCTATTTTTACCTGCTTACAGGAAAACAGAACCCGTTCGGAACGGTGTTGCTTCCACGGGTCCGTCCGGAGTACGGGAGGTGGCCGCCCGAGCGGGCGTGGCCGCCGGTCCGCCCTCGCGCTGTTTCGGCAGCAAGGCGGGGCCACTGCCCGGCGTCGCCGACGGCCGGCGGGAACGACCTGCGCGGCAGCGACCTGTCCTCGCTGGACCCACTGACCGTTCAGCTCGGTCGCGGCACCGTCAGCCCCGAGCAGGCCGCCACCCTGGTCACCGCCATGGGGTCAACGTGGTATGAGACGGCCCCTTGTGCCGCGTGGTGCCGTGGAGTGGGCTGTGCCCCATGAAGAAGCGAAATCTCGCGGCGGTGACCGCTGCCCTGGTCCTCGGCCCTCTTGTGGCGGCGGGTGCGCCGGGGCAGCGTGCGGAAGCCTCCGGATCGGATGCCGTCGGTTCGTCGCCGCCCGTCGACACTCCGCTGGTCCGCGGAGTGGACCTCGACACGGTGACGATCCCGGAGTTGCAGGCGCGCATGAAGCGCGGGTCGCTGACCTCGTCCGCGTTGACCCGGGCGTATCTGCGGCGGATCAAGGCCGTCGACCCGCGGATCAACGCGGTGCTGCGCACCAGCCCGACGGCCCTGCGACAGGCCGCTGCCAGCGATGTCAGGCATCGTCGCGGCACGGTCCGTGGCCCGTTGGACGGCATCCCCGTCCTGATCAAGGACAACGTGAACACCCACGACATGCCGACGACCGCCGGGTCGCTGGCGCTGGCCGGTGACCCGCCGGACAAGGACGCGGCCCTGGTCGAAAGGCTGCGGGCGGCGGGCGCGGTGATCCTCGGCAAGGCCAACATGTCCGAATGGGCCAACTTCCGCGCGGCGAGACCGACGTCGGGGTGGTCGGCGGTGGGCGGACAGACGAACAACCCGTACGTCCTGGACCGGAACCCCTGCGGATCGTCCTCCGGTTCGGCCGCCGCGCTCGCCGCGTCACTGGCCCAGGTGGCGATCGGCACCGAGACGGACGGCTCCATCGTGTGCCCGGCCGGGATGAACGGGGTGGTCGGCCACAAACCCAGCCTCGGGCTGGTCAGCCAGTCGGGCGTCGTGCCGATCTCCGCCGAGCAGGACACGGCCGGCCCCATGGCGCGCAACGTGGTCGACACGGCTCTCACCCTCTCGGTGCTCAGCGGCCGTGACACCGTGCGCGCCGGCAGCGCCCTCCGCCTCGCGGAGGCGGGCACGCGTCCCGGCGGTCTGCGCGGCAAGCGCATCGGCCTGTGGCGGCTTCCCTCGCTCGGCACGGAGGTGGACGCCCTCATGACCCGCACTGCGGCACGACTGCGCGCCTCGGGTGCCCGGGTCGTCGAGGTGTCCCCGCCGTACCAGGATCGCCTCGCCGCACTCGAGTTCCCGGCGCTGCTGAGCGAGTTCCACCGGGACATCGACGCCTACCTCGCCACCCGCGGCGGGCCCCGGAACCTCGCCGAGCTGATCGAGTTCAACCGCGCCCACCCCGCCGAGCAGGCCTGCTTCGCCGGCCAGGAACTGTTCGAGCAGGCGCTGACCGCCCCTTCCACGGCCGACCCCGCATACCGGGCGATGCGCGCCGAGTTGACGGATCTCTCCCGGCGGTCCATCGACGAGACCATGGCCGCGCACGACCTGGACGCCATCGCCTCCCCGGCGAATCCGCCCGCGTGGACGACCGACTGCGCGCGGGGCGACAACGACGTGATTCCGTCCTCCACCCCGGCGGCCGTCGCCGGGTACCCGTCGTTGTCCGTGCCCGCCGGGTTCGTGGGCGAGCTGCCGGTCGGCCTGCTCCTGATGGCCGGTGACCACCAGGACGCCGAACTGCTGTCCCTGGGGGCCGCGGTCGAGCACCGGCTGGACGCCTGGCGAGCGCCCCGGTACCTGCCTACGTCGCCGTCCGGCGCGGCCGGTTCGAGCGGTCGCTGACCGAACCGGCCGCGGGCCTTCGGCCGGGCCGGCACGCGCTCCGCCGAACGCGCGCCGACCCGGCGTCGGTCATCCGGCCGCGCAGGCGCCGAGGTCTTCCCAGACGCCCCACTCACCGGTGCTGCCGGGCTCCTCGCCCGTCACCCACCACTTGGCGCGCCAGTTGTGCCCGTCGAAGGAGACGGTGTCGCCGCCGTTGTAGACGGTCCCGGCGTTCCACGCCGCCGCGGCGCAGTCGCCCGGTTCACCGCCGCCGTCACCTCCGCCGTCACCTCCGCCGTCGCCTCCGCCACCGATGTTGACGTCGATGCAGGAGTAGAAGGCGTTGCCGGTGTCCGCCACGTTCCAGACGGCGAGCACCTTCTGACGGCCGGTGAGGCCGCCGAAGTCCACCTGGTGACTGACGTCAGGGGCGGGCTGGGCGCCGTGGCCGTCGAACTCGGCGATCTTCTGGTTCCCGATGAAGTACTGCCAGGTGTCGGTGGCGTGGCGTGCCGTGTGGTGCCAGGTGAAGGTGTGCGTCGCGCCGACCGGTGTGACCCGCCAGCCCAGGCTGTCGTCGTCGAGTTCGGCGAACTGGCTGTTGCCGCCGCTGCAGCTGTTCAGGCCCTTCGGCCCCTCGACGCTCTGCGGCTCGTACTTGATCTGGCCGCAGTCGACGACGCCCGCGGCGCACTGGTCCTGCCGGCTTCCGGGCGAGGTCACCCAGCCGTGGGCGTTCGCCGTGCTCGCCGGCAGGCTGACGGCGAGCAGGGGGGCGACCAACGCTCCGACCGCGAGAGCCGCCCGTCTCTTCGTGTTCATGCCATGCCCTTTCTTCCGTTGCGTCCATGCCGCCGCCCGCCCCGCGGGGCTTGCCGTCACCGGCGCGGGAAGCGCCGGCGACCGAGGACGGAGGCCGATAAAGGTCTAGACCTAACAGCACTAGGTCTAGACCATAGCCGTGGACGGGATTCGGTCAAGGGCTTGGGCAAAAGTGAACCGCCGAGCACCGACGCCGGCTTCGGACCGGAGGCCGATCCGACGTCCCCCCTTCGGCGGCCGGCCCCCGAGGTCGCCCACGAGAGAGGAGCACCACCGATGGAAGCGCTGGAGAAAAGCCGTGAGTACGTGATCGGACTCTTCCGCATGGTCATAGGACTGCTGTTCGCCTGTCACGGAGCCGCGACCCTGTTCGACGTACTGGGCGGTCCGCGCGGAGCCGGGCCAGGGGTCGCCGAGTGGCCCGGCTGGTGGGCCGCGGCCATCCAACTGCTCGGCGGCGCCCTGGTCCTGTGCGGTCTCGGTACCCGGGCCGCCGCCGTCGTGTGCTCCGGTTCCATGGCGTACGCCTACTTCACCGAGCACCAGGCCGCCGCGCTCTTCCCTCTCGAGAACGGCGGTGAACCGGCGGCCATGTTCTGCTGGTCCTTCCTTCTCATTGCCGCCATCGGCCCGGGCCGCTGGACACTCACCTCCCTTCTCCGCCTCCTGCGACGGTCCGACGCCCGGCGGATCGGGACGCCGTCACTTCACTGAGAGGGGGCGCTCCCCGACGTGCTCTCCCGGCTGGAGCCGGCCGGTCCGACCGGCGCCGTGCTGGCACGGACGATCAGCGCGGGTTCGACGGACGCGGGTTCCGGCGTCGCGCCCGAGTCCGTGATGTGCCGCAGCAGGTGGGCGACCGCGAGGCTCCCCATCTCGGTGAAGGGCTGGGCCACCGTGGTCAGCGAGGGCGAGCAGTACTCGGCCAGCGCGATGTCGTCCACACCGACCACGGAGATGTCCTGCGGCACCCTCCGGCCGAGTTCGTGCAGGGCGCGGATCACTCCGAAGGCCATCTCGTCACTCGCCACGAACACCGCGGTGACGTCGGGGATCCTGCCCAGGACCAGCCCGTTGCGATACCCGGAGGCCGGTGTCCAATCGCCCTCCAGCACCGGCGGCACGGACCGTCCTGCCGCCTGGAGGGTGTCGCGCCAGCCGACGCGGCGGCCGACGGCGTCGAGCCACTCCCGGGGGCCCGCGACGTGCCAGACGGTCTCGTGGCCGAGTTCGATCAGGTGACGGGTCGCCAGACGTGCCACCAGGGCCTGGTCGACGGCGACGACCTCGGTGGCGGCGGTCCTCGATCCGTCGACGGTGACGGTCGGCACCGAGCGGGTGAGCTGCTCGACCCGCGGGCTCACATGGACCAGCGGCACCGCGAGGACGACTCCCTCGACGCCCTGCTCCGCCAGCCGGGACAGCGCCTCCTCGATCGCCGCGGTGTCCAGCGACGCGGTGGTCGCGGTGCTGACCGCGTACCCGGCCCGGCGCGCCGCGGACTCGATGCCGAACGTCAGGTTCGTGCGCGAGTGGACGTTGGTCTGCAGCGTCACGACCCCGATCGTCCGGCTGCGCCCCGACGACAGCACGCGCGCCGCGTTGTTCTTGCGGTAGCCGAGCTGTTCGACGGCGGCCAGCACCCTGGCGCGGGTCCCCTGCTGGACGTTGGGGTGGCCGGCCAGGGTCCGGGACACCGTCTGGGCGGAGACCCCGGCGAGCCGGGCGACGTCGGCCATGCCGGGTTGCCGTGCGACGCCGTCGTCGGCCGTGCGCCTGCTCACGGGCCTCTTGCCGGCACCCGGTGTTTCCGATGACATCGCTCGCCTCTCCCGAGACGACACGGACCCGGCCACGTCGTCGCAGATGGTGGTCCCGCTCGGCAGTGTAGCCACGTAGACGCCCTTGGCATCGATAACCACCTCTGCCATGGTTCCCGTCGGCGCGGAGATCCGTGCCGCACGATTCTGCGCGGCGAGCCGTAGTGAGCCGTAGCCGACGCCGAGTAGGCCGAAGGGCAACAGGAGGGCAGCGATGACATCGCGACCCGGCCCGCCCGGTGGCGGCCCCCGTCCGTGGCGGGGCATGCCGGTGGACCGGCCGACGGGCTGCCCCACGGGCGAACGCCCCGCCGACGCGCGCGGGTGCGAGGAGGTCAGTCGAACGTCTCGACGTACTCCTCGGCCGGTCCGAGGTCGGGCCGGTCGTGCAGGGTGATCCGGTCGCCGAGCCGTTCGAGTTCCAACACGGTCAGGGTGTTGTCTCCGGGGTGCAGCAGCGGGCCGGGCAGATAGAGCGTGGTCTGCGGTCCGATCTCCCAGTAGCGGCCCAGCAGGGTGTCGTTGACCCAGAGGAAGCCCTTGCCGAATCCGGGCAGGGCGACGAAGGTGTCCGCCGGCTCGTCCACGGACAGCGTGGCCGCGGTGAAGCCGGCCCGGCCGTCCGGCGGGGCCGCCGCCGCGGCGCGGGCCGTGTCCTGCCGCGTCCACTCGTCGAGCGGCAGCGGGCGGATCGTCCAGCCGTGCACCAGCCGGCGTTCCACCCGCACCCCGCCGAGGATGCCCTTGCCCTGGCCGAGCAGCGGGCCGTAGTTGATCCGCCCCTGGTTCTCCACCAGCAGCGCCAGCCGGACGCGTGCTCCGGTGCCGGAAACGGTGAACGAGGCGCTCTCGCGGTCCAGTACGGCCACCGGGGTGTCGTCGACGAACACCTGGGCGCGGTCGTGCAGACCCGTGACGGTCAGTCGGTGGTTCCCCGGTGGCAGCAGCGGCTCGGCCTCGTAGAGCACCAGGCCGGAGGCCAGGGAGAGTTCCTCGAAGCTCAGTGGCAGGGGCGCGTGCACCGGGTCGGCTGCCGCGCGCAGTCCGTCCAGCAGGGCCGCGTGCCGGATGACCGGAAGCTCACGGGGTGCCAGCAGCGGCGGATCGGCGGGCAGCGGGCGCTCGGCTCGTTCGGCTCCGGTGCCGTCGAGCGCGGTCAGTTTCTCCCTCAGGGCGAAGAACTTCGCCGTCAGGGCGCCGCTCTCGGCGATGGGGGCGTCCGAGTCGTAGCTGGTGACGGTCGGCTGGATCGTGTCGCCGTCGTGGTTGGCGCCCGCCCACAGGCCGAAGTTGGTGCCGCCGTGCGCCATGTAGAGGCTGACGGAGCCGCCCTCGTCGAGGATGTCACCGACGGTCTCGGCCGCGCTGTCCGCCGTACGGACGTGGTGCTTCTCGCCCCAGTGGTCGAACCAGCCGTTCCAGAACTCGGCGCAGAAGAACGGCTCCCCGGGCCGGCGCGAGCGCAGCAGCGCCGCTGCCCGGTCGGGACGTGAACCGAAGGTCGCCGTCGCCAGGTGGCCGGGCAGCGCACCGCCGTCCTGCATCAGCGGGGTCGGTCCGTCGGCCGTGTAGAGCAGTTCGGTGACCCCCCGCTCGACGAGGGCGTCCCGCACCCGGCGGACATAGGCCTGGTCGTCGCCGTAACTGCCGTACTCGTTCTCGACCTGCACGGCCACGACCGGTCCGCCCCGGCCGGCCTGGAGCTCCGCGACGCGCGGGATCAGCTCGTCGAACCAGCGGTCGACCGCTGCCAGGAAGGGGCCGTGGGAGGTGCGCAGCCGCATGCCTGGCGTGCCGGTCAGCCACGCGGGCAACCCGCCGTTGTCCCACTCGGCGCAGATGTAGGGGCCGGGCCGCACGATGACGTCCAGCCCCTCCTCCTGGGCGAGCCGGGCGAAGCGGGCCAGGTCGCGCGGGCCGTCGAAGCGGATGTCGCCCTCGGCGCGTTCGTGATAGTTCCACGGGACGTAGGTGTCCACCGTGTTCAGGCCGAGGGCGGCCAGCCGTCGGAGCCGGTCGGCCCACTGCTCGGGACGGACCCGGAAGTAGTGCAGCGAGCCCGCCAGGACGCGGTGCGGGCGCCCGTCCCGCAGGAGGACGCCGTCGCCGTACGTCAGGGTGGCGGGAAGGGACGTGCTCACGTGACGGCTCCAGCGGTCGGGAGGGGGCGAGGACATACGAGGGCGCCGGCGGTCGGAAGGTGGAACTATGGCAGAGAATGTTATCGATGCCAATGCATTTGGTTTCCGCTCGTCAGCGGCTCCTGCCTCGCTGCTCCCTCCTCCTCGTGAGCGCGATGCCATCAGCTCCTCAGCTCATCAGCTCCTCCAAGGCGCCGCCTCCTCCAGCTGTGCCGCCAGGGCCAGCAGGACTCCCTCCCCGCCCAGGCACGCGGCGAACTGGACGCCGAGCGGCAGGCCGTTCGCACGGTCATGGCCGAAGGGGACGGACATCGCCGGCATCCCCGTGACGTTGTGGACGCTGGTGAAGGCGGCGTAGACGGGGGCGTGCCGGTAGACCGACTCCGGGTCGGCCGTGTCGAGGGTGCCGAGGGGCGGGACCGGCTGCGCGAGGGTCGGGCCGAGCAGCACGTCGAACTCGTGGAAGGCGGCGCCCACCTCCCAGCCGATCTCCTGGGCTCTGCGCAGCGCCCGGCTGACATCGGCGGCGGGAAGGGCCCGGTAGTACTCGTACAGGACGCGGGTGAACGGCTCGACGTCGTCGTCGGCCAGGGGCCTGCCGAGGCGGGCGAGCCGGGCGTCGAGTCGGGCGACGAGGTCGGCGCCCATCAGGACGCCCGAGGTACGGGCCACGTCGGCGGGTAATGGTGGGCTCGGGTATGGGAACTCTCCGAATGCCGGGCCATGGCTTTGATCGACAGTGGTGTTCAACGCTGGCAGGCTGGCCCGATGCGGATACCCAGACGAGCAGCCAGAGTCGCGGTCCTGGACCCGGCGGGGTCGGTTTTCATGCTCCGGTATGACAACGAGGAAGTCGGCGTCCACTGGGCGATGCCCGGCGGAGGGCTGGATCCGGGCGAATCGCCGCTGCAGGCCGCTGAGCGCGAGTTGCGCGAGGAGACCGGGTGGACCGACATCGAGATCGACGGCACCCTGCTGTGCCTGTGGGAACACGACTTCACGAGGGCTGGGGTGCCGGTTCGCCAGCACGAGCACATCTTCCTCGCGCATGGTCCCCGCCGGGACCCAGTCGGCGACCTTGCTGCTTCGCATGCCGCAGACAAGATCCTGCGGTGGCGATGGTGGTCGCCAGCTGATCTGTCCGGTGGTTGTGAGCCGTTGTGGCCGCCGCAACTGCCCGAGTTGCTCGCCGACGTGCAGAAAGACGGTGCGCCGGCGACGCCTGTTGACCTTGGTTTCGTCCGGAACGGGTTGGTCAGCGGGAGCTGATCGGGGGCGGATCTCAGGAGCTGTTCCGGCGGCTGATCTCGCTGCGTAGGCGCCCCAGTCGCCGGCGGCGGCTCGCTGCCATTTGACGGCGACCGTGATGTCGATGCCGAGCGTGCGGGCGAGGACCGCGGCGGGCAGCTCGGTGGCGAGCTGGAACAGGGCAGTCGACCGGGTCTCGGCGAGCCGGATGCCGAGTTTGCGGAGCCGTTCGCCCATGGCCCAGACGCTGATCGGGCGGCCAGGCTGGCCGCCGGGGAAGAGCCAGGGTGAGTCTGTCCGGGCGAGGACGGCATGGTTCCGGCGAACCGCAACCTGCTGAAGGGCGAGCTCAGCGACGGGACTGGGCAAGTCGACGGGGACGGCGCCGAGGCGGAGGCGGACTGCTCCGTCGGTCTCCTCGACGTGGTCGACGGTGAGCCGGGAGATCGCCGCAGGCCACTGGGCATAGAGGAGCAACAGCAGGCCGGCGAGGCAGTCTTCGGACTTGAGGTGTCGTCGTGCAGCAGACGGCAGGCAGTGGCCCAGCGGGCCTCGTCGTCCATCGCCTGGGACGGGCCGTTCCATCGGACGGCCGGGAAGCTGAGATCGCGAGCAATCTTCTGGGCGAGAGCCCAGCGCACGAAGTGCCCCGCCTCTCGGCGGTGACGGACGTCGTCGCTGGTCAGCCAGCGTTCAAGATCGGCCTGACGGCAGGTCGCCAGTGTCAGGCTCTGGGCCTCGATCCAGTTGAGGAGGTGGACGGCTGCCCGCAGGTGCTGGCGGACGACGGTGAGCTGGGTGTGTGTGATGTCGTTGCCGCGGCTGCGTCGGCGAAGCCGCCGCAGGAGGTGCCAGGTCGCGTACCGGTGCAGGATTTTCCGTCCCTCGGCGGTGGTGTGGGAGGTGACGAGATCGTTCACGTGCCGTTCCAGGCGGACCATCTGCTCGTCGCGCTGGGACAGCGTGCCGGTGGCAGCCGCGACAGCGGGGCAGGCCGGTGAGCTTCGAGTGGTTGCCGGGAGCGGTGAGGCCGCAGATGGAGCAGACCAGGACTGGCAGGGGGCAGCAGTTGGGGCAGAGCGGGCCCTCGTCGGTGCGGGTGTGTACTCGCCGCCGCTCCTTGCATCCGATGCAGACCTCGGCGTTCGTGGGGTCGGTGACCAGGCAGTTCGGACACAGCGGTCGCCCTTGCTCGTCGCGGGTGGCAGGCTCGCGGCGGGCTCCGCAGCGTACGCATTCTTCAACGCGGGACTTGGCGATGCAGTTGCGGCAGACCCGCTGACCGTCGAGCGGCTTGTCGATGCGAACCACCCGGTGGCAGCGGGGGCAGGTCTTTCGGACGATCCCGGCGACACCGGCCTCGTGCAGAAGGTCGATGAACCTCAAGATGGCGCGGTGCGGGGCGAGATGGGCCTCGCCGGTCAGCAGGCGAGGGTTCTCCTCCAAGGCCCAGACCACTCGCTGGCGATAGTGGGGACGGTGGGGCGCCGACCGGTGCAGAGCCTCGGCGACCACGTCACGGTCGGCGCCCGGGGCGATCGTGTTGATCACCGTGTGGACGACCGTGGCCGGGTCACGGTCATCGTGGGCGGGACACATCGAACAGCGTGGCAGGCCCTTGCGGTCCCGGAAGGTGACGCGCCGGGTGTTGCCGCAGGCGGCGCACTCGGTGGTCTCCTTGATGCAGACCGAGCAGTACCAGTCCTGGCCCTGCCGCTGGAGGCTTCGCAGCCCCTTCCCGCAGTCCGCGCAGACCGGTGGCGAGACCGCCGTGGCGCCGGCCTTGCGAAGGGCGGTGAGGAGGTCGCCGACGGCCCGTGGCGCCGGGGACCGGCCGTCGGTCAGGACGGCGGGCCGTGTCGCCAGGAACTTGGCCAGGTTCCGTGACTTCGCGCGGCCGCCCGCCACCGCGATGACCACGGTCCGGATGGTCTCGGAACCGAGTTCGCTCTCGGCCTCCGCGACCAGGTCCGTGATCAGGCCGATCGGGTCCGCGACGGCGCGGTCGAGAGAACCGGTGGTGGTCACGGCCGGCCAACACTCTTGATCCGGGCCCGCTTTGGCCGCAGACCGCCGAGTCCTTCTGTGTCGGGGGCCGTGCCGCCGACGGCTGCCTTCTTGGGCTTCTTCATGGCCCCGGCCTCCGCACCGCCGTCGGGGATCGTCGCGCGGCCGTGGGGGCCCTCCACACCGCCGCCGGGACCCTTCACGCCACGTACCCGGCGGGCGTGCCCCAGGTGTCGCGGCGAGTGGTGCCGCGGTCCACCAGGACGCAGCGGGTGCCGGTGAAGTTGGTCGGCATGCACTTGTTGCAGTGGATGCACAGCGACGGCGTGCCGGCGTCGTCCCGCAGGCGGTTGACCAGATCGGGTTCCCGCAGCAGGGACCGGGCCATGGCCACGAACTCGAAGCCCTCGCGCATCGCGAGGTCCATGACGGGCTTGCCGGTGATGCCGCCGAGCAGGATCATCGGCAGCTTCACGGCGGCGCGGATCTGCCGGGCGTCCTCGAGCAGGTAGGCGTCCCGGTAGGGGTAGCTGCGCAGGAACCGCTTGCCGACCGTCTGCACGCCGAGCTTGATCGGCTGCGGCATGATCGCGGCGAACTCCTTGAGCGGTGCTTCGCCCTTGAAGAGGTACATCGGGTTGAGCAGGGAGCTGCCCGCGGTCATCTCCAGGGCGTCGACGGTGCCGTCCTGTTCGAGCCACTGGGTCACGGGGATGGCCTCGTCGAGCCAGAAACCGCCGGGCACGCCGTCGTCCATGTTCATCTTCGCGATGACCGCGATGCGCCCGCCGACCGCGTCGCGCACGGCCTGCATGATCTCCCGGGCGAACCGGGCCCGGTTCTCCAGGCTGCCGCCGTAGGCGTCGGTGCGGTGGTTGACCCGGGGGCTGAGGAAGGAGCTGGCCAGGTAGTTGTGGCCCAGGTGCACCTCGACGGCGTCGAAGCCCGCCTCGACGGCTCGGCGCGCGGCCTCGGCGTGTGCCCCGGTGATGCGCCGGATGTCCGCGAGGGACGCCTCCTGGGCCCAGCTGACGGTGGTGGCGTGGAAGTGCCTGGACGGGGAGAGGGCGGGAGCGCCGTTGCCCTTGGGGTTGGCGACGGGGCCGCCGTGGCCGATCTGCGCCGCGACGGCGGCGCCCTCGGCGTGCACGGCGTCGGTGAGGACGCGCAGGCCGGGCATCGCCTCGTCGGTCCAGTGGATCTGGTGGCGGTCGGTGCGTCCCTCCTTGGCGACCGCGCAGTAGGCGACGGTCGTCATGCCGACGCCGCCGCGGGCGTAGGCGACGTGGAAGTCGACGAGGTCCTTGGTGACCAGGGACCTGTGGCTGAGCCCCTCGTAGGTGGCGGCCTTGATGACGCGGTTGCGGAGCTCGACGGGGCCCAGCTTGGCGGGGGCCAGGACGTCGGGGGCCTTGGCGGCGTCGGGGGCGCGGGGGGCGTCGGGGGTGGGGGGTGTCTCGCGGGTGGTCACGGGTGGTTCCTCCTCGGTTCGGCGTGGTGGCAGGCGATCCGGTGGCCGGGGCGTATCTCCCGCTGGGCGGGTTCCTCGGCGGCGCACCGCTCGGTGGCCAGCGGGCAGCGGGTGCGGAAGCGGCAGCCCGACGGCGGGTTCAGGGGTGAGGGCAGTTCGGCGGCCGGTCCCTCGGGGGCGGTGCGTCCGGCCGCGGGTGCGGCCGGACCGAGCTGTGCCGCGGGGAGGGAGGCGAGCAGCAGCCGGGTGTAGGGGTGGGCGGCCTCGTGCTGCATCCCGTCGGAGGGCAGCACCTCGCAGACCTTTCCGAGGTACATCACCATCACCCGGTCGCTGATGTTCTTCACCACGGACACGTCGTGCGCGATGAAGACCATGCTCAGTGAGCGCCGTCGGGCCGCCGTCTCCAGCAGGTTGAGGATCTGCGCCTGGACCGACACGTCCAGGCTGGAGACGGGTTCGTCGCAGATCAGCACCTCGGGGTCGAGCATGAGGGCACGGGCGACGCAGACCCGCTGGCACTGACCGCCGGAGAGCTCGTGCGGCCTGCGGTCCCGCACGGTCGCGGGGTCGAGGCCGACGTCGTGCAGGGCGGCGTCGACGCGGGCGTCCTTGTCACGGGGGTCCCCGCCGTCGCCCCAGATCGAGGGGCCCTCCCACACCAGGTCCCTGACCCTGCGGCGCGGGTTCAGGGCGGACACCGGGTCCTGCATGATGATCTGCATCCGGGCGCGGGCGCGGCGCAGTTCCCGCGGGGCGAGTCCGGTGAGGGTGACCTCGCCGAGGCGGACGGTGCCGGAGTCGGGCGGCGGCAGCTGGATCAGGGAGCGGCCGACGGTGGACTTGCCGCAGCCGGACTCGCCGAGGATGCCCAGGGTCTCCCCCGCCGCGACCTGGAGGGAGATGCCGGAGACGGCGTGCACCTTCTGCCCTCGTCCGGCGGGGAACTCCACGACGAGGTCGGTCGCCGTCAGCGCGGGGACGTCCCGGGTGGTGGTCATACGGCCGCCTCCTCGGTGGCGCCGAGGGGGTGGTGGCAGGCGACGACGCCGCCGGTGTCGCGGTCGCCGGCGTATCCGGTGAGCGGCGGGGTCTCGGTGGCGCAGCGGTCGGTGGCGGTGGCGCAGCGCGGGGCGAAGCGGCATCCGGCGGGTGGGTGCAGCAGGTTGGGCGGATGGCCCTCGATGGTGGGCAGCAGGGTGTGCGGGGGCAGGTCCAGACGCGGGATCGAGGCGATCAGCGCCCGGCTGTAGGGGTGGCGGGGGCGGTCGAAGACGACGGCCGTGTCCGCGTACTCGACGAGGCGGCCCGCGTACATCACCGCGACGCGGTCGGTGCGGCCGGCGACGGCGGCGAGGTCGTGGCTGATGAGGATGGTCGCCATGCGCAGTTCCCCGGCGAGCGAGCGCAGCAGGTCCAGGATCTGCTTCTGCACGGTGACGTCGAGGGCGGTGGTCGGTTCGTCGGCGATGAGCAGCCGGGGGCCGCAGGCGAGGGCCATGGCGATGACGACGCGCTGGCGCATGCCGCCGGACAGTTCGTGCGGGTACTGGCCGGCGCGCCGGGACGGCTCGGGGATGCCGACCTGGCGGAGCAGGCCGACGGCTCGGTCCCGCGCCTCGGTGCGGTCGAGGCCGAGGTGGAGCCGGAGGCTCTCGGTGAGGTGGGCGCCGACCTTCTTGACCGGGTTGAGGGAGGTCATCGGGTCCTGGAAGACCATGGCGACGTCGGTGCCCCACAGGGCGCGCCGCCCGGCGGGGCTCAGGGCGTGGACGTCCTTGCCGCCGATCAGGACCGTGCCGGACACGGTGGTGCGCGGTCCGTCGGTGATCAGGCCCATGAGGGTGCGGCCGAGCACGGACTTGCCCGACCCCGACTCGCCGACGATGCCGAGGGTCTCGCCCTCGGACACGGTGAGGGAGACGCCGTCGACGGCCTGCACCGGGCCGCGCGGGGTGTGGAAGGCGGTGTGGACGCCGGTGGCGCTCAGCAGCGGGGATGCGTCGGTGCCCGGGGCGGACACCGGCGGGGTGGACACGGTCTCTCGCTCCGGGGTCACAGTTTCACGCTCCGGGAGTCCCAGCGTCCGCGAGCCTTCTCGCCGACGATGTTGAAGGCGAACACGGTGAGGAAGAGGAAGGCGCCGGGGACGAGCACGACGTGCGGGTGTTCCTCGAAGACCTGGCCCTCCCCCTCGGCGATCATGTTTCCCCAGGTGGGTGCCGGCGGCTGGATGCCGAGGCCGAGGAAGCTGAGGGAGGCCTCCGCGACGATCAGCACCGAGATCATCACGACGGCGAGGGACAAGACGGGCAGCAGCACGTTGGGCAGCAGTTCGCGCAGGAGGATGCGGGAGCGGGTGGCGCCCATGGCGCGGGCGGCGACGACGAACTCCCGGTTGGCGTAGGCCATGGTGGTGGCGCGGGCGAGGCGCACCATGCCGGGGACGGTGAGCAGCGCCAGGGAGAGGGCGACGTTGCGCAGGTGCGGCTGGAGCACGGTGGCGAGGGCGATGAGCAGGATGAGCGGGGGCACGGCGAGCAGCGAGTTGGTGGCGATGCCCACCGCCCGGTCGACGCTCTTCTGGAAGTAGCCGGCGACCATGCCGATCGCGCCGCCGGCCACGGTGCCGAGGGCGACCGCGGACAGGGAGATCAGCAGCGAGGAGCGGGCGCCGTACAGGCATCTGGCGAGCAGGTCGAGGCCGAAGGCGTTGGTGCCCAGCGGGTGGGTGCCGGTGAACGTCGGCGTGGCGAGGACGGGGGCCGCGACGGTGCTCGCGACGTCCCGGTCCTCGGCGAGCGGCAGCCACGGCGCGCAGAGGATGGCGAGGCCGAGCAGCAGGAGCCAGCCCGCGCCGCACCAGAAGACCACGTCGAAGCCGGGCCCCGCCCACAGCTTGCCGAGCCGGGAGGCGCCGGCGAGCAGCAGGCCGAGGCCGAGCAGCGCGACGGCGGCCTTGGCGGGCGTGACCAGGTGGGGCGTGGTCGCGCCGAACACCAGCAGGACGAGGCCGGCGACGGTCAGCGTCGCGGCGGTGAGCAGGGGCGGCGGGAAGGCGGTCCGCGTGCGCGGAGCGAGGTCAGACATGGACACGTCGCGTCCTCGGGTCGAGGTAGCCGTAGGAGAGGTCGATGCCGGCGTTGATCACCACGTAGATCACGGCGATGGTGAGCACGGCGCCCTGGACCATCGGGTAGTCGCCCTGGCCGGCGGCGTTGACGATCAGCGTTCCCATGCCGGGCAGCGAGAAGAGGTACTCGACGACGACGGTGGAGCCGATCAGCCGGCCGAGGCTCAGGCCGAGCAGGGTGACCAGGGAGAAGGACGAGGGGCGCAGGGCGTCGGTGAACAGGATGCGCAGCGGGCTCATGCCCTTGGCGCGGGCGGCGAGGATGTAGTCCTCGCGCAGGGTGACGATGAGGTCGCCGCGCAGTACCCGGGTGAACATGGCGAGTTCGGCGAGGGCGACGGTCAGGGCCGGCAGGAAGGCGTGGTGCAGGTTGCCCAGCAGGTCGCCGTCGCCGATCCGCACCCATTCGGAACGCGGGAACCAGCCGGCCGAGTTGACCAGCACGAGGATCAGCAGCAGTCCGGCCAGGAAGCTGGGCACGGACAGCACGCCGAAGGTGCCGGCGCCGATGATCCGGTCGGCGGCCGAGCCCTCCCGGTACGCCGACCACATGGCCAGCGGCACCGCGATCAGCAGGGCGATGAGCAGGCCGAGCGCCGCGATCTCGAGGCTGACGGGCAACGCGGACAGCACCCGGTCCATGACGTCGCTCCGCGGTGGTACGACGGACCGGCCGAGGTCGCCGGTGAGCGCGCCGCCCAGCCAGTCGAGGTAGCGGGTGACCAGGGGCTCGTCGAGGCCGAGTTCGGTGCGGAGTGCGGCGTACTCGGCGGGTGCCCGGCCGGCGCCGAGGATGTCGACCGCGGGGTCGCCGGGCATCAGGATCACCAGGGAGAACACCCCGACGCTCGCGATGAGGAGCACGCCGGCGAGTTCCAGCACCCGAAGGGCCAGTCGGCGCAGCGCGGCGGGACTCATGGTTCCTCCAGATCTGCCCGGCGCGGCCGGGCCGGGGGCCGCGGGGGTCACTGGCTGATCCAGGCCTCGCCGAAGAGGGCCATGTACTCGTCGGTCGGCACGATGCCGTGCACGTTCTCGCCCCAGGCGGTGAAGGCGGCGCTGGCACCGAGGTTGACGACCGGGACGTCCTCGTTGAACAGCGTCTGGATGTCGTCCAGGACCCGCTGGGTCTCGGCCTCGTCGGCCGCGCCCTGCAGTTCCACGAGCAGCTGGTCCATCTTCGGGTTGGCGTAGCCGCCGGGGTTGCCGTGGCTCTTGGAGTTCAGGACGCTCTGCAGGCGGTGGTAGGGGTCGCTCTCGGAGACGCTCGCCGCGCCGCGGCTGATGTCGAAGTCGTGCTCCACGTAGGTCTTGGCGACCCGGTCGGCGATGGAGGAGACCAGGTCGAGTTCGACCTTGAATCCGACCCGCTCCAGCATCGCCTTGGTGACGACGGCCTTGGCCCGGGAGACGGGGTCGGTGCCGTCCATGTAGGTGAGGGTGCCGTCGTAGCCGTCCTTCTTGGCGTCGGCGAGGAGCTTCCTGGCCTGGTCGAGGTCGATGCCGACCGGCTTCACGTCGGAGTGCCGGCGCGACTCGGGCGGGAAGATCTCCTGGCCGGGCAGGCCCTTGCCGTCGTAGGCGCGTTCGGTGTCGAGGGCGGGGTCGAGGGCCAGGGCCATGGCCTTGCGGACCCGGAGGTCCGCGCCGGGCCGGCCGTCGCGGGTGTTGATGGTGACCATGTTGCCGAGGCCGGTCAGGGTCAGTTCGCCGGGATGGCCCTCCTTGACGGCCTCGTCGACGACATCGGGGCCGCGCATGTACACCACGTCGGCCGTGCCGTCGTTCAGCGCCTCCAGCTTGGCGCGGTCGGACTGCGGCCAGGTGAAACGCAGCGCGTCGAGGTGGGGCTCGCCCTTCCAGTAGTTCTTGTTGGCCTTGAGGACCATCTCCTCCTGGGGGGCGTACTCGCCCAGGGTGAAGGCGCCGGCCCCGATCGGCTTGAACGTCTTTCCGGCGTACGCGGCGGGCGCCACGATCATGCCGGGCGCCTGGGCGAGCATGGCGGGGAAGGTGGCCCAGGAGTTGCGGAGGGTGAAGACGACGGTGGAGTCGTCGGGGGCTTCCATCGTCGCGAGGTTCGGGGCGAGCAGGGCCGTGTCGGCGCCCTTGTTCTCCTGGTACCACTCGATGCTGGCGATGACGGCCTTCGCGTCGAGCGGGGTGCCGTCGGAGAACTCGACGCCGTCGCGGAGTTCCAGGGTCCAGGTCTTGGCGTCGTCGGTGGAGCGCAGGGATTCGGCCAGCCACGGTTCGTACGTCTGGGCGGCGGTGTCGTAGCGCATCAGCACGTCGTAGACGGCGGCGAGCGCGGAGCCGCCGGAGGCACCCGTGGCGTAGGTGACGGCGGGGCTGAGGCTGCGGGCCTCGGCGTAGTCCGCGAAGTGGAGGGTGCCGCCGCGGACCGGCTTGCCGGGGTCGGGCTGCTCGCCGACGCTCCCGAAGGTGTAGCGGCCGCGTTCGGCCTTCTGCTGCTCGCCGCTGCCGCTGTCCCCGTCGTCGGGCGGGACGCACGCGGAGGTGAGCATCGCCGCGGCGGCCAGGGCTGCGGCGAGGCGGGCTCGCGCCCGTGGTGCTCGCTTCATGTGTTCCTCCAGATGTCCGGTGGCTGGCGGGGAGCGGGAGCGGAGGGCTGTCCGGGGCCGGACGAGGTGGGGGGACGCCGGGTGAGGGACGCCGGGCTGGGGGCGCCGGGTGGGGGGACGCTACGGCCGGCGAATTCCGGCCGACGTGACGTATCCCACTCACCGGGAGCCCGTGGGGACGGGGCCGGGGAGGGTGCGGCGGCCCTTCGGGACCCGTCCGTGCCGTGGCACGGTGTCCCGGTGACCGGAACCGCCCGGGCGGTGATGCCCGGTACCGGGCCGACACTGGCCTCGACCGCGATCCCAGTGGAGTTCCCGACGCACCAGGAGTCCCCGATGCCCAGCGACACGGATCACCGCACCGCCGCCTCCGCCCGAGTGGCCGCGCTCACCGGCCCGGGCGGTCCGTTCGAGCTTGCCGACGACGACGTGCTGGGCACCCCGCTGCCCGTGTTCCGCCACCGGCAGCGGGCCCTGCACGAGGTGCTGCACGCGTCCGTCGCGCACGCCGACCGCGACTACGTCGTCACCGCGGACCGCCGCATCACCTTCGCCGACCACGCGGCCCAGGTCTCCTCGCTGGCACGGGTGCTGCGCGAGCGGTACGGCGTCGCCGAGGGCGACCGGGTGGCCATCGCCGCCGCCAACTCCCCCGAGTGGATCCAGACCTTCTGGGCCACGGTCTCGATCGGCGCGGTGGCCGTCGGATTCAACGCCTGGTGGTCGGCGCGCGAGATGGCCCACGGCCTCGGGAACGCGGAGCCCGCGCTGGTGATGGCCGACGCCAGGCAGTCGGCGAAGCTGACCGACTGCACGGTGCCGGTGCTGTCCGTGGAGGACGACGTACGCCGCTTCCTCACCGAGCATCCGGACGCGCCGCTGCCGTCCGCGGACGTCGCGGAGGACGATCCGGCCGTCATCCTCTACACGTCGGGCACCTCGGGCCGCCCCAAGGGTGCCGTGCACACCCATCGCAACCTGCTGGCCGTCGTGGAGTACCACCGGCTGAACGACGCCCTGCTGCGGGAGTTCGGCGACCCGCTGGCCCCCGAGGACCGCGTCCACCTGCTCACCCTGCCGCTGTTCCACATCGCGAGCCTGCACAACCTGGCGGTGCCGCGACTCGCCACGGGCAGCCGGATCGCCCTGCACCAAGGGGCGTTCGACGTCGACGCGGTGCTGGGCATGGTCGAACGGGAACGCGTCACCAACTGGGGTGCGGTGCCCACGATGGCGCACCGGCTGCTCGAACACGGCCGGGCCGACCAGTACGACACGTCGTCGCTGACGGCGTTCGCGCTGGCCTCGGCGCCGTCGTCGACCGAGTTCAAGGAGCGGCTGCGGCGGGAGCTGCCGTTCGCGAAGGACTCGCTCGTGGACAGCTACGGGCTGACGGAGTCGTGCACCGCCGTCGCCGCCGCGAACCCGCAGGAGCTGGCGGTGGCGCCCGGCACCCTCGGCCGGCCCGTGACCGGCGTCCGGCTGGAGATCCGCGGCCCCGCCGGCGAGGTCGTCGGGGAGGGCGAGGAGGGCGAGGTGTGGGTGCGGAGCATGTACAACATGCTCGGCTACTGGCGTGATCCCGAAGCCACCGAGAACACCATCGGTACGGACCGCTGGCTGCGCACCGGGGACCTGGGGTACCTGCGCGAGGGCCGGCTGTTCCTCGTCAGCCGCCGCTCGGATCTGATCATCCGCGGTGGTGAGAACGTCTACCCGGCCGAGATCGAGACGGTGCTGGCCGAGCATCCGGACGTCGCGGAGTGTCTGGTCCTGGGTGTGCCGCATCCCGATCTCGGCCAGGAGGTGGCCGCCGTCGTGGTACTCGGGCCGGGGGCGACGGTGACCGAGGAGGCGCTGCGGGAGTACGCGGCGAACGAACTGGCGTACTTCAAGGTGCCGGGGCGCTGGCGGCTGACCACCGACGGGCTGCCGCGCAACGCGACCGGCAAGGTGATCCGGCACTCGGTGCGGGTCTGAGTCCGCAGGCGGGTGGTGCCCCGGCCGCCGCACGCGGCCGGGGCACCCTTGTGGTCCAGGGCTACAGCCTTGTGGACGCCACCCTGTGGTTCAGGGACACCACCTCGTGGTCCAGGAGTCCTGGGGCGGCTCAGAAGTCTTCCGGCCCGCGCAGCGTCGCCTCGGCGCCTCCGTCGACGTAGAGCACCTGACCGGTGATGTGGCTGTTGTCGTCGGAGGCCAAGAACAGGACGGCCCGTGCGACGTCCTCCGGCTGGAGGTAGCCGTTCAGCGGCATCGGGACAGCCGTGTCCATGACCTTCTTCGTCTCCGGGTCGTCGAAGAGGCCCGCACTCATCGGGGTGAGCACGATGCCGGGCGCGACCACGTTCACGGGGATTCCGGCGTCGGCCCAGCCCTCGGCGACCGCGGTGCGCCGCGCCCACTGCGCGAGCGCCGCCTTGGACGAGGGGTAGAGCTGCCGCGCGCGGCCGTCGGCGACGGCCCGTTCGGCGTGGGCCAGGGCCTTGTCCTCGTCGGCGGCCAGGCAGGCGGCGACGACGTCCGGGTCCGCGGGCCGGGTGCCGGAGACCGAGCCGATGAGGACGACGCGGGGCCGCGGGGCCGCGGCGAGCGCCGGGCGCAGCGCCGTCACGAACTCGGTGGTGCCGAAGTAGTTGACGGTGACCATCGCCGTGCCCGGTAGGGAGGTGCCGGCGCAGGTGACGACCGCGTCCACCACACCGTCGGCGGCCTCGGTCGCCGCCGCGGCGGCAGCCGCACGGCCGTCCGAGGTGGACAGGTCGGCGTCGACGTCGCCGCCGCGCAGGTCGACTCCGATCACCCGGTCTCCCCGGGCATGGAGCAGGGCGGTGAGAGCGGCACCGATCCCGGAGCCCGATCCGGTGACGACGACGTTGCGTGGCATGGGGTACTCCTCGGGTCGGTGGGTGATCCGCTCGCACCCTAGTCACCCAGGCCCTGGTGGAGCCCGTCCGCTCCCGGTGACCGGGCGGGGCCGAGCAGGAGCCGGCAGGCCAGCCTGATGCCGTCCTGCGCCGCCTCGGCCGAGGAGCGTTCGTACAGGATGGTGGTGAGGAGGCCGTACCAGGCCTGCTGCAGGATGCGGACCACGCGGCGGTCCCGCTCGGTGGGGTCGCTCACTCCCGCCGTACGCAGCACCAGGTCGGCGAGGATCTCGTCCGTGCGGCGGGCCGGGCCGCTCTCGCCGACGGGTGCGACGTGGTGGGAGTGCATCATCGCGAGCGCCAGCAGCGGCTGTTCGAAGAGCTGCCTGCTCGCCCCGGTGAGCAGGTCGGTCACGGCCTCCACCCGCCCGGTGCCCGGCGGCGGCGCCGGGATGCCGGCGTCGAGGCGGAGTATCCGAGCGCGCATGACGGCGGCGAACAGGTGTGTCTTGGAGGGGAAGTAGCGGTACAGGGTGGCGATCGCGACGCCGGACTCCCGGGCCACGTCGTGCATCTGCATCCCTTCGAGGCCGTGCTTCGCGCCGAGGCGCGCCGCGGACCGCAGGATGCGGGCGTGGCGCCGGCGCTGCTCGGCCGAGGTGGGGCGCGCGGGGGTTCTCTCGCCGGTCGTCCGGGGCACGGTCAGGTTTCCTTCCGCCGGCCGCCGATGTTGTCGCGTGCCGCGCGGGCGCGGTGCACAGGGTTCCGGTCAGTGGGACCCGGCCGCATCCGGCGCGGGGCCCGGACTTGGATGGCCTCTCCCCCTCCGTCCCGTCGCTTCTTCCAGCCGTCCGTCCCGTCCTGTGTCCCGCCCCGTCCTGTCGCGTCGCATCCGAGAGAGGTGCCCCCATGCGGATCGGCATCACCAGTCCCGTCGTCACGGCCGTGCCCGGCGTCCACTCCCCGTGGGAGCGCGGCGCCGGCATCGAGGAGCTGGGGGCGGTCGCCGAGGCCGCCGACCGGCTCGGTTTCCATCATCTGACCTGCTCGGAACATGTGGCGGTGCCCGCCGACGTCGCCGAGCAGCGAGGCGGGACCTACTGGGACCCGCTCGCCACCTTCGGATACCTCGCCGCCCGCACCCGGCACATCCGGTTCGCCACCCAGGTGCTGGTGCTCGGCTACCACCACCCGCTGGCCGTCGCGAAGCGCTACGGCACGCTGGACCGGATCTCGGGCGGGCGGCTCGTCCTCGGGCTCGGTGTCGGCAGTCTGGAGGAGGAGTTCCGGCTGCTCGGCGCGGCCTTCGAGGGGCGCGGCGCGATCGCCGACGACGCCCTCGCCGCGCTGCGGGCCTCGCTCTCCCGGCGCGAACCCGCCCATCACGGCGAGTACTTCGGCTACGAGGGGTTCGTGGTGGAGCCGCACGCGGTGCAGGAGCGGGTGCCGCTGTGGATCGGCGGCCGTACACCGCGTTCGCTGCGCCGGGCGGTGGCGTACGGCGACGGCTGGGTGCCGTTCGGGCTGCCGCTGGACCGGCTGCGCGAGATGGTCGGTGCCGCGCCGCTGCCGGAGGGCTTCGAGGTGGTGCTGAGCGCGGGCCGCCCGCTCGACCCGTCCGGTGACGCGGACGGTACGGCGAAGGCGCTGCGCGGGGTGTCCGAGGCGGGCGCCACCCTGGTCAGCGTGTCACTGGCCGCGGAGTCCGCGAGCCACTACGCGGAGCAGTTGGAGGCACTGGCCCGGATCGCCGGTGCCGTGGCGGCCGAGGAGGGGACGGCATGAGCGAGGAGCGTCTGGCGGCCCTCGAGACGCGGCTGCGGCGCCTGGAGGACGAACGGGACATCGCCCGGATGATGGCCTCCTACGGGCCGCTGGTCGACGGCGGCGACGCGGACGGTGTCGCCGCGCTGTGGGCGACCGACGGTGTCTACGACATCGACGAGCTCTTCCTCGCGGGCCGGGAGCAGATCGGTGGGATGGTGCGGTCCGCCGCACACCGGGGCTGGATCCGGCAGGGCTGCGCGCATGTCGTGGGGCCGCCGCACATCACGGTCGACGGTGACGAGGCGGTCGCGGTGTGCCACTCGCTGATGGTGGTGCACGAGGAGGGCCGGTACGTGGTGCGCCGGGCCACCGCCAACCACTGGCTGCTGCGCCGTGCGGACTCCGGAGCCGGTATCGGTACCGGCTGCGGTTGGCAGGTGGTGACGCGGACCAACCGGATCCTGGACGGCCGCCCGGAGTCACCCGCGCTGCTGGCCGGTGGGGTGCGCGGAGAACCGGCGGAGGGCTGAGTGGTCGTGCGGCGGGGGTGATGGCGCATCGTCACCACCCCCGCCGCACGCGTCAGCGCGCGCCGTACACCGGCTGCGGGGCCTCGGACGCGGCGAGCAGCTTCGCCGCCGCCTCCCCGGCCTCCGCCGGGCTCCAGCGTGCCCCCTGGTCGGCGGTGGGGCCGGGCCGCCAGCCCTCCATCACGGTGATCCGTCCGGCCTCTGCCTCGAAGACCCGGCCGGTCACCCCGGCCGAGGCCGCGGAGCCGAGCCACACGACGAGCGGCGAGACGTTCTCGGGGGCCATCGCGTCGAATCCGCCCTCTCCGGGCGCCGCCATGGTCTCGGCGAAGGTCTCCTCGGTCATGCGGGTGCGCGCGGCCGGTGCGATCGCGTTGACCTGGACTCCGTAGCGGCCCATCTCGGCGGCGGCGACCAGGGTGAGTCCGACGACGCCCGCCTTGGCGGCGGCGTAGTTGCCCTGGCCGACGCTGCCCAGCAGGCCCGCGCCCGAGCTGGTGTTGATCACCCGTGCCGCCGGGACGCGGCCCGCCCTGGCCTCGGCGCGCCAGTGCGCCGCCGCGTGCTTGAGCGGCAGGAAGTGGCCCTTGAGGTGGACGCGCATCACCGCGTCCCAGTCGTCCTCGTCCAGGTTGACGAGCATCCGGTCGCGCAGGAACCCGGCGTTGTTCACGAGGGTGTCGAGCCGCCCGAAGGAGTCGAGCGCGGTGGCGACGAGGGAGGCCGCGCCGTCGGTGGTGGCGATGTCACCGCCGTGCGCGACGGCCTCACCGCCGGCCGCGCGGATCTCCTCGACGACCTGCTGTGCGGGGCCGCTGCCGGCTCCCGAGCCGTCGAGTCCCACGCCGAGGTCGTTGACGACGACGTTCGCGCCCTCGGCGGCGAACGCGAGGGCGTGTGCGCGGCCGAGTCCGCGGCCGGCGCCGGTGACGGCGACGACACGGCCGGCGCACAGGGCGGTCGGTGAGGTCATGGCGGTGTCCTTCCGGGAGGGCCGGGGGCGTCGCCGTACCGCTCAGTGGCACGGCACTCCCCCGGCGTTCGCATCACTGCTACCTTCTGCCAAACAAACGTTTGGTGGAAAGGTAGCTGATCTGCTCATGGGTGTCTCCACCTCCGCCCCCCAAGAGGGCGTCGCCGTCGTCACCGTGGACTTCCCCCCGGTCAACGCCCTTCCCGTGCGGGGCTGGTACGAGCTGGCCGCCGCGGTGCGCGCCGCCGGCGCCGATCCGGGGGTGCGCTGCGTGGTGCTCACCGCCGAGGGCCGTGGCTTCAACGCGGGCGTGGACATCAAGGAGATGCAGCGTGCCGACGGGCACGAGGCGCTGATCGGCGCCAACCGCGGCTGCGCCGAGGCGTTCGCCGCGGTCTACGAGTGCGAGGTCCCGGTGGTCGCCGCCGTGCACGGCTTCTGCCTGGGCGGCGGCATCGGTCTGGTGGGCAACGCGGACGCGATCGTGGCGAGCGAGGACGCCACCTTCGGGCTGCCGGAGCTGGACCGGGGCGCGCTCGGCGCGGCCACGCACCTCGCCCGGCTCGTCCCCCAGCACCTGATGCGGGCCCTGTACTACACCTCGCGCACCGCGACGGCCGGGGAACTGCACCGGCACGGTTCCGTGTGGCGTGTCGTCCCGCGCGACGAACTGCGGGCGTCGGCCCTCGGGCTGGCCGGCGAGATCGCCGCCAAGGACGGCTACCTGATCCGGCTGGCCAAGGCCGCCATCAACGGCATCGACCCGGTCGACGTTCGCCGCAGCTACCGCTTCGAGCAGGGCTTCACCTTCGAGGCCAACCTCAGCGGGGTCGCCGACCGGGTGCGCGACACCTTCGGCACGGACACGGACACGGACACGGACACGGACACGGACACGGACACGGACACAGGCAGGGAGCAGCGGGCGTGACCCAGGACAAGACGATGACGGCCGACGACGTGGTCGGCCGGCTGCGCAGCGGCATGACGATCGGCATCGGCGGCTGGGGCTCGCGCCGCAAGCCGATGGCCCTCGTCCGGGCGCTGCTGCGCTCGGACCTCACCGACCTGACCGTGATCTCGTACGGCGGGCCGGACGTGGGCCTGCTCGCCGCCGCGGGGAAGATCCGCAAGCTGGTCGCGGCGTTCGGCACGCTCGACTCGATACCCCTGGAGCCGCACTTCACCGCGGCCCGGCAGCGCGGGGCGTTCGAGATGGTGGAACTCGACGAGGCGATGCTCATGTGGGGCCTGACCGCCGGCGCGCAGCGGCTGCCCTTCATTCCCGTACGGGCCGGTCTCGGCTCGGACGTGCTGGAGGTCAACCCGTCGCTGCGCACGGTCCGGTCGCCCTACGGGGACGGTGAGGAACTGGTCGCGGCGCCGGCCCTGCGCATGGACGCCGCCCTGGTCCACCTGAACCGCTCGGACCGGCACGGCAACGGCCAGTACCTGGGCCCCGACCCGTACTTCGACGACCTGTTCTGCGAGGCCGCCGACCACGCGTACGTCTCCTGCGAGCGGATCGTCGACACGGCGGACCTGCTCAAGGGGCACGGGCCGCAGACCCTGCTGGTCAAGCGCCTGTTCGTGGACGGGGTCGTGGAGACACCGAACGGCGCGCACTTCACCTCCTGCGTGCCCGACCACGACCGCGACGAGGCCTTCCAGCGCGCCTATGTCCGCGCCGCCCGCGATCCCGGGGAGTGGGAGGCCTTCACCGAACGGTTCCTGTCCGGGGACGAAGCCGCCTACCAGGCCGCCGTGGCGGCGTTCCACCAGGAGGAAGCATGAGCGCCACCGAGACCGGCCTGCCCGCCGCGACCCGCGCCGAGCACTGCGTGGTGGCCTGCGCCGAGGCCTGGCGGGACGCCGGTGAGGTCCTCGCCAGCCCGATGGGCACCGTCCCGGCCATCGGGGCGCGACTGGCGAAGCTCACCTTCTCGCCCGAACTGCTGCTGACCGACGGGGAGGCGCTTCTCATGGCCGACGTGCCCGCGATCGGCTCGGTGCCGGGAGCCGTCGAGGGATGGCTGCCGTTCCGTCAGCACCTCGCGCTGACCGCCACCGGCCGCCGGCACGTGATGATGGGCGCCAGTCAGCTCGACCGGTACGGCAACCAGAACATCTCCTGCATCGGCGACTGGGCCAGGCCCACCCGGCAGTTGCTCGGTGTGCGCGGCGCACCCGTGAACACCCTGAACAACCCCACCAGTTACTGGGTGCCGAAGCACTCGGCGCGGGTCTTCGTCGAACGCGTCGACATGGTCAGCGGCGTCGGTCACGACCGGGCCGCGGCGGCCGGCCCGTCGGCGACGCGCTACCACCGCCTGCCCGGCGTGATCACCGATCTGGGCGTCTTCGACTTCGAGACCCCCGACCGCACGATGCGGCTGCGCTCCCTGCACCCCGGGGTCACCGTCGAGCAGGTCACCGGGGCCACCGGATTCGCCCTCGCGATCCCTGACGAGGTGCCCTTCACCCGCGAGCCCACCGAGGCGGAGCTGCGGCTGATCCGCGAGGTCATCGACCCGAAGGGGCTGCGGGAGCGGGAGGTGCCGGCATGAGCGGACCCGCCCCGTCCCCCGCCGCGTTCCCCACCGCGCTCACCGAACTGACCGGGGTCCGGTACCCGATCGTGCAGACCGGAATGGGCTGGGTGGCAGGCCCTCGGCTCGTGTCCGCCTCCGCGAACGCCGGGGCGCTCGGCGTCCTCGCCTCCGCCACGATGACCGTGGAGCAGCTGCGTGCCGCGGTCCGCGAGGTCAGGTCCCGTACGGACGCGCCGTTCGGGGTCAACCTCCGGGCGGACGCCGGGGACGCCGCGGACCGGGTGCGGATCATCGTCGAGGAGGGGGTGCGGGTGGCGTCCTTCGCCCTCGCCCCCTCCAAGGACCTGATCGCCCGGCTCAAGGACGCCGGCGTCGTCGTCATCCCTTCCGTCGGCGCCCGCCGGCACGCGGAGAAGGTGGCCGCGTGGGGCGCGGACGCGGTGATGGTCCAGGGCGGCGAGGGCGGCGGTCACACGGGCGAGGTGGCCACCACGGTCCTGCTTCCCCAGGTCGTGGACGCGGTCGACATCCCGGTGATCGCCGCCGGCGGCTTCCACGACGGCCGCGGCCTGCTCGCCGCGCTCGCCTTCGGGGCGGCCGGGATCGGGATGGGCACGCGCTTCCTGCTCACCTCCGACAGCACCGTCCCCGAGGCGGTGAAGGCGAAGTACCTGGCCGCCACCGTCAAGGACGTCACGGTCACCACCCGCGTGGACGGGCTGCCGCACCGCATGCTCCGTACCGCCATGGTCGACTCGCTGGAGCGTTCCGGCCGCGTCACCTCGCTGCTGCGCGCGGCGCGGCACGCCTCGGCCTTCCGGAAGGAGTCCGGTGCGAGCTGGCCCCGGCTCGTGCGGGACGGGATGGCGATGAAGCACGGCAAGGAGCTGTCGTGGAGTCAGGTGCTGCTGGCCGCCAACACCCCCATGCTGCTCAAGGCCTCACTGGTCGAGGGACGCACCGACATCGGGGTGATGGCCTCGGGCCAGGTCGCCGGCCTGATCGAGGACCTGCCGTCCTGCTCGGAACTGGTCGAGCGCGTCATCGGGGAGGCCCGGGCGGCGCTGAGGACCCTGCCGGGGGCGGGCTGACGCCACGACGCCCGCACACGGTGGCGGGGGTGGTCGTGTCGCCGGGAAGTCCCGGCCCGGGAAGGTCCCGTCACCGCGCGCCGCGTCTGCCCAGCAGGTAGGCCGCGGTGAGCGCGACGGCGCGGTCCTCGTCGTGCGTCAGCTCCGCGAGGGCGCGTGACGTCGTGGCTCCCGGGACGTCGGCGAGCGCCTGGGTCAGCCGTCGGCGCACGGACGGCTCCGCGGCGCCGTGGGTGAGGCGGTCGACGAGCCCGGTGGCGATCCGGCCCGCCAACTCGGGGCGACCGGCCAGCGTGCCCAGGACGTCCGCCGCGTCGACGTCGTTCGCGCCCTCGGCCACCATGTCGACGAGGGTGGGGACCGCGTCGGCCTCCCCGCGGGCCCCCAGTTCCAGGGCCGCGTACCGGCGGACCGCGAGGTCCGGGTGGGCGAGCGCGTCCCGCAGCAGTGCGGTCGCCGCGTCGTCCGGGAACTCGGTGATGGACCGGACCGCGCGCCCCCGCACCTCGGCCACGGGGGAGCCGAGCCCCTCCGCCAGCAGGGCCAGCCCGCGCCCGTCCGATCGCGCCAGAGCCCAGCGCAGGGCTCCGGCGACGTTCGGGTCCGTCTCGTTGAGCACCGCCTCGACCAGTGCCTCCGTGGGCACCGGAACTTCTTCGGCCGAGGCCAGGGCCGCGCTCTGGCGCATGCCCGCGCTGGGCGACCCCAGTGCCTTCAGGAGCGCGGCGGCCTCGAGGACGTCCTCCCAGTCGGCGGGTTCCGCGGTACCGATCCGACGGAGCCGGGTGAGCAGCTCCGTCTCGGCCGCGATGCGTTCCCGCGTCCGCCGGATCAGGTCCTCGACGAGTTCGGACGGCAGGAAACCGGGGTCGTCGAGCGCGCGACCGACCTCGCGCAGGGACAGCCCCAGGGATCGCAGGCTCTCGATGTGGAAGACACGCCGGCAGTCCTCGCCGGAGTACTCCCGGTATCCGGCCCCGGTCCGTCCCGTGGGCCGCACCAGGCCCAGCGACTCGTAGTGCCTGAGCATGCGGGCGCTGACCCCCGACTTCCGTGCCACCTCACCGATCAGCACCGCCCGTCACCCCTCCTGGCCGTACGGGCCGAGGGCGACGACGCGCTTCGCCTCGTCGAGCGCGAACCCGAACCCGGCGTCGGGGTCGCGCAGCAGCCGTTCCGTGGCGATCGCGTGCGCGCGCACGTCCGGGTCCGCGTCCGTCATCGCCGCGCGCAGCACCGGCAGGATCACCTCACCGAGCGCGACCAGTGCCCGGCTGAGGCTCAGCCGCGTCTCCCGCTCACCGCGCCCGAGCTGGGTCGACAGCGTGTCCGCCAGCTCGCCTTCCCCGCCGTCGGGCACGAGCACGACCGCCGCCCGCCAGGCGCTCCGGGCCACCTCGTCGTCGGTGTCGGCGAGCAGCGAGGGGGTGAGGGCCGGCCACGCCCGGCGGTCACCGATCTTGGACAGGGTGTGCAGGGCCTGGCCGCGTGCCTGCGCGCGCTGTGACCGCACCTCGTCGATCAGCCTCGGGACCGTCGTGGACGCCGGGTGCCGGGTGAGCGCCCACGTCAGCATCTCCCGTACCTGGAAGTCGGGCTCGGTCGCGCAGCGTTCGACGAGCCCGCCGACGTACCGCGGGTCGGGGGACGTACCGACCGCCATCGCCGTGCGCAGCCGCACCGACGCACGGCCGTCCTCCAGGCCGCGCAGGGCTCGCGGCGTGTTCGTGTCCTGTTCCGGCAGGGTCATCGGGACCACCTCCACGACCCAGTGAAGGCCTTGTCACCGTGTCAAGGTCAAGCGGAGCGCGTACGGGACCCCCGGCACCCGCGCCCGGTCAGAGGCGTTCGATGATGGTGACGTTGGCCTGGCCGCCGCCTTCGCACATGGTCTGGAGGCCGTAGCGGCCGCCGGTGCGCTCCAACTCGTGCAGCAGGGTCGTCATCAGCTTGGTGCCGGTCGCGCCGAGCGGGTGGCCGAGCGCGATGGCGCCGCCGTTGACGTTGACCCGGTCCGGGTCGGCGCCGGTCTCCTTCAGCCAGGCCAGGACGACCGGGGCGAACGCCTCGTTGATCTCGACCAGGTCCATGTCGTCGATGGACATCCCGGCCTTCTTCAGCGCGTACGCCGTCGCCGGGATCGGCGCGGACAGCATCCGGATCGGGTCCTCACCGCGCACCGACAGGTGGTGGACGCGGGCCCGGGGGGTGAGGCCGTGTTCGGCGACGGCGCGCTCCGAGGCGATGAGCATCGCGGAGGCGCCGTCGGAGACCTGGGAGGAAACCCCGGCGGTGAGCCGGCCACCCTCCACCACCGGCTTGAGGCCGGCCATCTTCTCCAGCGAGGTGTCGCGGCGCGGGCCCTCGTCGGTGGTGACGTCGCCGTACGCGACGGTCTCGCGGTCGAAGCGGCCCTCGTCGATGGCGCGCAGGGCCCGCTGGTGCGAGCGGAGCGCGAAGTGCTCCATGTCCTCGCGGGAGATGTCCCACGTCTCGGCGATGAGTTCGGCGCCGTGGAACTGGTTGACGGGCGCGTCGCCGTAGCGGGCGCGCCAGCCCGCCGAGCCCGCGTAGGGGCCGTCGGTGAGGCCGAGGGGTTCGGCGGCCTGGCGGCCGGCGAAGGCGATCGGGATCATCGACATGTTCTGCGTGCCGCCCGCGACGACCAGGTCCTGGGTGCCGGAGAGCACGCCCTGCGCGGCGAAGTGGACGGCCTGCTGGGAGGAGCCGCACTGCCGGTCGACGGTGGTGCCGGGCACCTCCTCGGGCAGGCCCGCCGCGAGCCAGGCGGTGCGGGCGATGTCCCCGGCCTGCGGTCCGACGGTGTCCAGGCAGCCGAGGACGACGTCGTCCACGGCGGCCGGGTCGACGCCGGCGCGTTCGACGAGCGCCCTGATGACATGGGCGCCGAGGTCGGCGGGGTGGACGGCACTGAGTCCGCCGTTGCGCCGGCCGACCGGGGTGCGGACCGCTTCGACTATGTAGGCCTCGGCCATGACTGCTCCTTCGTGAACGGTATGTCCGTGAACGGGACGGCGGGTGCCGGGACGGCGGGTGCCGGGATGACGGGTGTCAGGTGCGCGGGGTGATGCCTTCCAGGACCATGGACAGGTACTGCCGGGCGATCTCCTCCGGGCTGTGGGTGCCGTCGGGGCGGTACCAGGAGGCGGCCACCCACACGGTGTCGCGCACGAACCGGTAGACGAGCCGGACGTCCAGGTCGCCGCGGAAGACCTTCTCGGTGACCCCGCGTTCCAGGGTGCGCAGCCAGGCGTTCTCGAACCTGGCCTGGGAATCGGCGAGGTAGCCGAAGCGCGGCTGGGCGGAGAGGTGCCTGGACTCCTTCTGGTAGATGGCGACCGCGGGCCCGTGCCGGTCGATCTGCCGGAAGGACTCGGTGACGAGGGCCTCGATGGTCTCGCGCGGCCCGAGTCCGGCGGCGAGGACGGTGTCGTAGCCCGCCCACAGTTCGTCCAGGAAGGCGGAGAGGATCTCGTCCAGCATCGACTCCTTGGAGTCGAAGTGGTAGTAGAGGCTGCCCGCGAGCATCCCGGCGGCGTCCGCGATGCGGCGGACGGTGGTGGCGTTGTAGCCCTGGTCGGCGAAGACCTGGGCGGCGGTGGCCAGGATCTCGGCGCGGCGCGCGGCGGAGGACGTGGACGGTGCGGAGGCGGAGGAGTCGCTGTTCATCCCGTCATGCTCTCTGACTGCTGACGGAGACGGTCTCACCGGTCATGTACGAGGAGTAGTCGCTGGCCAGGAAGACGATGACGTTGGCGATCTCCCACGGCTCGGCGTAGCGGCCGAAGGCCTCGCGTTCGGTGAGCTCGGTGAGGAGTTCGGGGGTGGTCACCTTCGCCAGGTGCGGGTGCATGGCGAGGCTCGGGGCGACGGCGTTCACCCGTACGCCGAAGTCCGCGGCCTCCAGGGCGGCGCAGCGGGTGAGGGCCATGACCCCGGCCTTGGCCGCGGCGTAGTGGGCCTGGCCGCGCTGGGCCCGCCAGCCGATGACGGAGGCGTTGTTGACCACGACACCCCCGCCGTCCTGTTCCCTGAGGCGGCGCAGGGCGGCGCGGGTGCAGCGGAAGGTGCCGGTGAGGGTGACGTCGAGGACCTTGGACCACTGGTCGTCGCTCATGTCGACGAGGTCGGCCGTGCCGCCGAGGCCGGCGTTGTTGACGACGACGTCGAGGCCGCCGTGGCGCTCGGCGGCGAGCGCGAACAGGGCGTCGACCTGCTGTTCGTCGGTGACGTCGCAGGGCAGCCCGGCGACGTTGCCGGCGCCGAACTCCTCGGCGAGCGCGGCGGCACTCTCCTGGAGGCGCCGTTCGTGGGCGTCGCCGATGACGACCCGGGCGCCCTCCTGAAGGAATCTGCGGGCGGTGGCGCCGCCGATCCCGGCGCCGGCGGCGGCGGTGATCACTGCGGTGCGTCCGGCCAGGAGGGAGTGCCCCGGTACGTGGGGCGGGGCCTGGGGGGTCACGGGCGGGCCTCCTTGGGCAGGCCGAGGACGCGCTCGGCGATGATGGTGCGCTGGATCTCGTTGGACCCGGCGTAGATGGTGTCGGAGCGGGAGAAGAGGAACAGCCGCTGCCCGTCGTCGAGGTCGTAGGGCTTCCCCGCCGCGAGCATGCCGTCCGCGCCGCGGACGTCCATGGCGAGTTCGCCGAGTTCGCGGTGCCAGGTGGCCCAGAAGATCTTGCCGATGGACGCCTCCGGGCCGGGCGCGCCGACGGCGACGCCGTCGAGCATGCGCAGGGCGTTGCAGCGGATGGTCTCCAGGCCGGTCCACGCGCGGGCGAGCCGGTCGCGGATCAGCGGGTCCTCCGCCGCGCCGTTGCGCCTGGCCAGTTCGATCAGCGTCTCCAGTTCGCGCCGGAAGCCGACCTGCTGGCCGAGGGTGGAGACGCCGCGCTCGAAACCGAGGGTGGCCATGGCCACGCGCCAGCCGTCGCCGGGGGCCCCGACGATGTGCTCGGCCCGGGTGCGGGCGCCGTCGAAGAAGACCTCGTTGAACTCGGACGTGCCGGTCAGCTGGGTGATGGGCCGGATCTCGACGCCCGGCTGATCAAGCGGGACCAGGAGGTACGACAGGCCCTGGTGGCGGGACGATCCGGGCTCGGTGCGGGCGAGAACGAAGCACCACTGCGACTCGTGAGCGAGTGACGTCCAGGTCTTCTGCCCGGTGACGACCCAGTCGTCGCCCTCCCGCACGGCCCGGGTCCGTACGTTCGCCAGGTCGGAGCCCGCGTCGGGCTCGCTGTAGCCCTGGCACCACAGTTCCTCCGCCGCGACGATCGGCGGCAGGAAGCGGGCCCGCTGCCCGGAGGTGCCGAAGGCCACCAGGGTCGGGCCGAGCAGCTGCTCGCCTATGTGGTTGACCCGGGCGGGCGCGTCGGCTAGGGCGTACTCCTCGTGGAAGGCGACCTGCTGCTCGATGGTCGCGCCCCGGCCGCCGTACTCCTCGGGCCAGCCGACGCACGTCCAGCCGGCGGCGGCCATGTGCCGCTCCCACTCCAGCCGTTCGGCGAAGACCTCGTGCTCACGACCGGGTCCGCCGCGGCCGCGCAGGCTCGCGAAGGCGCCGGTGAGGTTGGCGGCCAGCCAGCCGCGGATCTCGGCGCGGAACTCCTCGACGCTGCTCATGCCGTTACGTTAATCTACCAAACACTTGTTAGGGAAGGAGGGCAGATGCCTGCTGCCCACGACGGACCCGACGCACCCCCTGAACTCGACGCACCCGTGCGCTACGAGAAGCGGGGCCCGGTCGCGACGGTCACCATGAACCGGCCCGACTACCGCAACGCCCAGAACTCCGCGATGACCTACGCCCTGGACCGGGCGTTCTACCGCGCGGCCGACGACGACGAGGTGAAGGCCGTCGTCCTGGCCGGGGCGGGCAAGCACTTCTCCGCCGGCCACGACATAGGCACCCCCGAGCGGGACGCCCACCTGCCGTTCGAGCGCCGGGCGGGACTGTGGTGGGACCACTCGGACAAGGGGGGCGCGGAGAGCCGCTACGCCCGCGAGTCCGAGGTGTACCTGGGCATGTGCCGCCGCTGGCGTGAGCTGCCCAAGCCGGTCGTCGCGTCCGTGCAGGGCGCGTGTGTGGCGGGCGGGCTGATGCTCGCCTGGGTGTGCGACCTGATCGTCGCCTCCGAGGACGCGTTCTTCGCCGACCCGGTGGTGCGGATGGGCATCCCGGGTGTCGAGTACTTCGCCCACCCGTGGGTGATGCCACCGCGCGTCGCCAAGGAGTTCCTCTTCACCGGCGACCGCATGAGCGCCCGGCGCGCGTACGAGGTCGGCATGGTCAACCGGGTCGTCCCCCGTGAGGAACTGGCTCAGCAGACCGAGGAGTTGGCGCTGCGCATCGCCGAGATGCCCCGCCTCGGGCTGGCCCTGACCAAGCGCGCCGTCAACCAGGCCGAGGACCTCCAGGGCCTGCACACCGGCCTGGACTCGGTGTTCGGCCTGCACCACCTGGCGCACGCCCACAACGCCGAGACCGCGCCGGACGCGCTCGGCGGCATGGACATCCGCGCGATGAAGAAGGCGGGCGGCTGATGGACCTCGACTTCAGCGAGGCGGACGAGGCGTTTCGCGCCGAGGTCCGCGAGTGGCTGACGGCTCACGTGCCGGCCACTCCCCTGCCGTCCCTGGAGAGTGCCGAGGGCTTCGCCGCCCACCGGGAGTGGGAGGCCGAGCTGTCCGCCGACCGCTGGTCGGTGGTGTCCTGGCCCGAGGAGTACGGCGGGCGGGGCGCCTCGATCCTGCGCTGGCTGGTCTTCGAGGAGGAGTACTACGCCGCCGGCGCCCCCGGGCGGGTCAGCCAGAACGGCATCAACCTGCTCGCCCCCACCCTCTTCGAACACGGCACCGCCGAGCAGCGGGCCCGGATCCTGCCCGCGATGGCACGCGGCGAGGTCATCTGGGCGCAGGCCTGGTCCGAGCCCGAGTCCGGTTCCGACCTGGCCTCGCTGAGGTCGACGGCCCGGCGCACCGACGGCGGCTGGCTGCTGAGCGGCCAGAAGACCTGGTCGTCCCGGGCCGCCTTCGCCGACCGGGCCTTCGGCCTCTTCCGCAGCGACCCGGACGCCGGAAAGCCGCACCACGGGCTGACGTACCTGATGTTCCCGCTGGACGCCGAGGGTGTCACCGTGCGGCCGATCGGGCGCCTCGACGGCCGGCCGGCCTTCGCGGAACTCTTCCTGGACGACGTGTTCGTGCCGGACGAGGACGTGATCGGGGAGCCCGGCCAGGGCTGGCGGGTCGCGATGAGCACCACCGGCAACGAGCGCGGGCTCACCCTGCGCAGCCCGGGGCGCTTCACGGCCGCCGCCGACCGGCTGACCGCGCTGTGGCGCGAGCACGCCGACCCCGCGGACACCGCGCTGCGCGACCGGGTCGCCGACGCGGTGATCGGCGCCCGCGCCTACCGGCTGTTCTCCTACGCGGGCGCCTCCCGCGTCCTGCACGACGAGGACGGACCGGCCGGCGCCGCCTCCAGCCTCAACAAGGTCTACTGGTCCGAACTGGACATCGCCCTGCACGAGACGGCACTGGACCTGCTCGGCCCGTCCGGCGAACTCGCCGACCACGCCGAGGAGTCACCCGCCCACGGCGCCTGGGCCGAGGGGTACACCTTCGCCCTCGCCGGTCCGATCTACGCCGGTACCAACGAGATCCAGCGCGACATCATCGCCGAGCGCCTGCTCGGCCTGCCGAAGGGACGCCGGTGATGCGGTTCCTCCTCGACGCCGAGCAGCGGGAGTTCGCCCGTTCCCTCGACGGACTGCTCACCTCCTGCGACACGCCGGCCGCGATCCGGTCCTGGGCCGCCGGTGAGCACGCTCCCGGGCGGGCGGTCTGGGGGCGGCTGGCGGGCGCGGGGGTGTTCGCGCTCGCCGTGCCGGAGCGGTACGACGGCTTCGGCTTCCTGCCCCTCGAACTCACCGTCGCCTTCACCGAGCTGGGCCGCCACGCGGTCCCCGGCCCCCTGGTCGAGACGGTCGCGGCGGCTGCCCTGCTGGACCGCCTGAACGGGCCGGGCGGGCTGAACGGCCAGGGCGACGCCCGAGCGGCCGACGCGCACCTGCCCGGCATCGCCGCCGGCAAGACCGTCGCCTCCCTCCGCCTGACCGGTCTCGGCCCGTACGCCCTGGACGCCGACGTCGCCGACGCGGTCTTCGTCGTGGACGGCGACGTGCTGCGCGTCGCCGGGACGGCGGGTCCCGTCCAACCCTCGGCAGACCCGGGACGGCGCCTGTTCCGGGTGTCCGGCGGGACGGTCCTCGCCGAGGGGCCTGCCGTGACCGCCGCCGCCGCGCACGCGGCCGACGTGGCGGCGCTCGCCACCGCGGCCCAGGCCCTCGGCGTCGGCCGCGCGCTGCTCACCCGTACCGTCGAATACGTCAAGCAGCGCACCCAGTTCGGCGTGGCCGTCGGCTCCTTCCAGGCCGTCAAGCACCGGCTGGCGGACACCCTCGTCGCCCTGGAGTTCGCCGAGCCCCTGGTGCACGGCGCCGCGCTCGCGCTCGCCGCCGGCTCCGCACGGGCCGGCCGGGAGATCGCCGCCGCCAAGGTCACGGCCGGCGAGGCCGCCCACCGGGCCGCGCGCACGGCCCTCCAGTTGCACGGAGCGGTGGGCTACACCGACGAACTGGACCTGTCCCTATGGATCCGCAAGACCCGCCCGCTGCGCGACGCCTGGGGCACCCCGGCCGCCTGCCGGGCCCGCGTACTGGCCGCCTGACGCGCGCGGCAGCGCGCGCCACACCGAGGGGAGCAGCCCGATGAGGCTGACGGAGGAGCAGGAAGAGCTGCGGTCGGCCGTACGGTCGTTGCTGACCCGGCACGAGGGGGCCGCGGCCTGGGAGCCGCTGGCCGAGCAGATCGGCGCGGCCGGGCTGGCCGTGCCCGAGGAGTACGGGGGCGCGGGCGGCGGCGCCCGCGACGTCCACGTACTGATGGAGGAACTGGGCCGCGGCCTGAGTCCGTTGCCGCTGCTCGGCTCGGCGGTGCTCACGGCGGGTGCGCTGCTGGCCTCCGGTGACAAGGAGGCCTGCGGGCGCCTGCTGCCGCCGCTCGCCGAGGGCCGCTCGGTGGGCGCCCTGGCCTGGGCCGAGCGGGGCTCCTGGGACGCGGCGGCCGTGCGTGCCGAGGCCCTGCCCGGACCGGACGGCGCGTGGCGGGTCACCGGGACCAAGGAGTACGTACTGGACTGGCCCGGCGTCGGCCTGCTGCTCGTCGCGGCCCGTACGGCGGCCGGTGTCTCCCTCTTCGAAGTGGCGGTGGACGCGCCCGGGGCGCACCGCACGCCCGCCGTCACCATGGACGGCACCCGCGGCCAGGCACGGTGGGTCCTGGACGGCGCCGAGGGGCGCCTGATCGGTGTGGACGGCGACGGGGAGCGGACCCTCGCGCACGTGCGGGACCTGGGCTGCGCGGCGCTCGCCGCGGAGCAGGTGGGCGCCGCCGGGCGCTGCCTCGAACTCACCGTCGCCTACGCCCGGGACCGGGTGCAGTTCGGCCGTCCCATCGGCTCGTTCCAGGCGGTCAAGCACCGGCTCGCGGACGCCTACGTGCTGGTCGAGTCGGCGCGTTCGGCGGCACTCGGCGCGGCCTTCGCCGCCGACGAGGACCCGGCCGCGCTGCCGCGGGCCGCCGCCGTCGCGAAGTCGGTCTGCTCCGAGGCCTTCTCGGCGGTGGCCGGCGAGACGATCCAGCTGCACGGCGGGATCGGCATCACCTGGGAGCACGACGCGCACCGCTACTTCAAGCGGGCGCACGGAGCGGGCGAGCTGTTCGGCGCGCCCGCGCGGCACCGGGCCCGGCTCGCCGCCGGGCTCGGGCTGACCTCCCACTGAGCAGACTCGACACGCAGAGAGGCCGGATCCATGGACATCGGCAATCCGTTGGACTTCACGGGACGCGTGGTGCTCGTCACCGGCGGCACCAAGGGCATCGGCGCCGCCATCGCGCAGGCGTTCCTCGCCGCCGGGGCCGACGTCGTCGTCTGCGGACGCAACGCGCCGGACAGCCTGCCCTCGGCACAGGGCCGCGAGGCGGTGTTCGTGGCCGCCGACGTGCGCGATGCCGGGGCGGCGGCCGGGCTCGTCGACAGCACGGTGGAGCGTTCCGGCCGACTCGACGTCCTCGTCAACAACGCGGGCGGCTCCCCGGACGCCGACGCCGCCACCGTCTCACCGAGGTTCGTGGAGAAGGTCGTCGCGCTCAACCTGCTCGCGCCGTTCTACGTGGCACAGGCGGCCCACCGCGTCATGCGCACCCAGCGCGGCGGCGGTTCGGTCGTCAACATCGGCAGCGTCTCCGCCCACGACCCGCAGCCGGGCACCGCCGCCTACACGGCCGCCAAGGCCGGACTGCTGGCCCTCACCAAGGCACTGGCCCTGGAGTGGGCGCCCGAGGTGCGGGTCAACCACGTCACCACCGGGCTGATCCGCACCGAGAGCGCGGCGTCCGTCTACGGCGCGGACGGCGGGGCGTCGGTGGCCGGCGTCATCCCGATGCAGCGGATGGCCGTGCCCGCGGACGTCGCCCGTGCCTGCCTGTTCCTCGCGAGCGACCTGGCCGGCTACGTCAACGGCGCCGACCTCGCGGTGCACGGCGGCGGCGAGTACCCGGCGCGCTTCCTCGCCGCGAAGGCCGCGAACGGGCCGGAGTGACGGGACGTGCCGGAGCCCGGGAGAGTGCCGCGCCCTCTCCCGGGCTCCCGTGCCGGTCACTCACCGCGTCGCCGTCCGGTGCGGCCCACCGGGAACTCCCGGTGGCGGGCTCCGCACGATCGAGGTCACGGCAGTTCGGGGGCCCAGGCGACGCCGTTGATGTGGGAACCGCCGTCGACGAAGAGCGTGTTGCCGGTGACGTAGCGCGCCCCCTCGCCCGCGAGGAACAGCGCCGCCGGGGCGATGTCCCGGTCGGGATCACCGATCCGCCCCATGGGGTTCATGCCACCGGCCTGCTTCTCCAGCCCGGGGTTCTCGCGCATCCTCCTCCGGAAGGCCGCGCTCTTCGCGCCGGGGCACAGGGCGTTGACCACGACGCCCGTGGGGGCCCACTCCCGGACGCCGGGGCGGCTTCGCTCAGACCAGGTTGTCCTCGACCGTCAGGCCGAACACCCCGCGGCCGTACATGGCGAGGGCCCGCTCCACGTCGTTGGCCACGTGGACGCTGCCCGCGTGGGCGTCGCGCCAGGCGCGCTCGATGGGGTTGCCGCGGCGCAGCGCGTTGCCGCCGGCGGTCTTGAAGAGCAGGTCGATCGCGGCGACCGCCCGCTCGGTGCCCCGGACCTGGTCCCGGCGGGTGCGCAGCCTCAGCTCCATGGGGATCTCCTGCCCGGCGGCGGCCAGTTCGGACAGCTCGCGCAGGTTGCGGTCCATCTGCAGGACGGTCGCGTCGATGTCGGAGGCGGCGCGCGCGATGGCGACCTGCGCGAAGGGGTCCTCGGTGAACCTGCCGCCGCCCAGGCTGAGCCGCACCCGCTCCTTCATCAGCGACGCGTACGACTCGTAGCCGCCGGACACGGCCCCGATCACCGGCGCCGTGATGGCACTGGTGAAGATCGCCCCGAACGGCAGCCGGTACAGCGGCCCCTTGTTGACCTGCTGCCCCGGCACCTTCAGCTGGGCCTGCTCGTAGTTGCGAAGGACCCGGTGGCCGGGCACGAAGGCGGAGTCGACGAGGATGTCGTTGCTCGCGGTGCCGCGCAGTCCGACGACGTCCCACGCGTCCTCGATGGTGTAGTCGCACCGGGGCACCAGGACGGTGAGGAAGTCCACCGGCCGTCCCTGCGCGCCGACGACCAGGGCGCCGAGCAGCGCCCACGTGGCGTGCTCGCAGCCCGAGGAGAAGCTCCAGCGGCCGGTGAGCCGGTAGCCGCCGTCGGCGGGGGTGAGCCGGCCGACCGGCGCGTACGACGAGGAGACGCGGGTGTCGGGGTCGTCGCCCCAGACGTCCTCCTGCGCCCGGCGCGGGAACAGGCCCAGCTGCCAGGGGTGCACGCCGAGTACGGACGCCACCCAGCCCGTGGAGCAGCAGACGGCGGAGATCGCCCGCACCACCTGGTAGAAGTCGACCGGGTCGCCTTCGAGGCCGCCGTACCGGGCGGGCTGCAGCATGCGGAAGACGCCGGCCTCGGTCAGCTCGCGGACCGTGGACTCGGGTATGCGCCGCGCCTCGTCCGCGGCCACGGCCCGTTTCCCGATGGCCGGCAGCAGCGCACGCACCGACTCCAGAACCTGATTGCCCATCGTCCGTCCTCCATGCTTTCGCGAGCCGTGTCCGTGCGGCGTCCGGCGGCGCCGTGTTCCTCAGTCCGCGGTGCGTCCGCGGTGGACCTCACTCCGTCCGCAGCGCGACCTTGTCGATCTTGCCGGAGGCGTTGCGCGGGAAAGTCCCGAGGACGACGACCTCGCGGGGGACCTTGAAGTTGGCGAGCCGTTCGCGGCAGTGGCCGAGGAGGGTCTCGGGGTCGGCCCCGGCACCCGGGCGGGCCGTCACGTACGCCCGTCCGACCTCCCCGAGCCGCACGTCGGGTACGCCGACCACGGCGGCCTCCGCGACGGTGTCGTGGCCGGCGAGTACCTGCTCGACCTCCGCCGGGTACACGTTGAACCCGCCGACCACGAACATGTCCTTCGAGCGCCCGGTGACGACCAGGTTGCCGCGCTCGTCGACGTGGCCGGTGTCGCCGGTGGCCAGCCAGCCGTCCGGGTCGACGGCCGCCGCGCTCGCCGCCGGGTCGTCCAGGTAGCCGAGCATCACGTTGTAGCCGCGGACCATGATCTCGCCGTCCCGGCCGGCGGGCAGCGGACGCCGGCCGCCGTCGGTGATCCGCACCTCGACGCCGTCGAGGGGACGGCCGGCGGTCAGCGCCACGGTCTCCGCGTCGTCGTCTGCGGAGCAGACGGTGACCGTGCCGCAGGACTCGGTGAGCCCGTAGGCGGTGAGCACCTCGGGGAAGAGTTCGGCCCGCATGCGCCGCACCAGCGCGACCGGTACGACGGCGGCCCCGGTCACCGCGAGACGCAGCGACGACAGGTCGAAGAGCTCTCTGCCCGGCGCGTCCAGGAGCTCGGTGTAGATCGTGGGCGGGCCGGGCAGGACACTGATCCGCTCGGCCTCGACGGCGGCCAGGGCCCGCTGGACGTCGAAGACGGGTTGCAGCACCATCGTGGCGCCCCTCAGCAGGCAGGCCAGGATGCCGGCCTTGTAGCCGAAGCAGTGGAAGAGCGGGTTGATGATCAGGTAACGGTCCTCGCCGGTGAGTCCGGTCCGGCCTGACCAGGCCCGGTAGGTGGTGAGGTTCTGCCGGTGGGTGGTCAGGGCGCCCTTGGGCCGGCCGGTCGTACCGGAGGTGAAGAGCAGGTCGGACGGGTCGTCGGGCCGGACGGAGGCGGTACGGACGGTGACTTCCGTGTCCGGCAGGTGGGCGCCGTAGGTGAGGAAGTCGTCCCAGGGCAGGGTGCCGGGGCGTTCGGTGCCGTCGAGCGTGACCACCCGGGACAGGCCGGGCAGGGCCGGCACCGGCCGGGTGCCGTCGCCGGACCTCTCGTCCTCGCGCTCGCCGTTGCCGTTGCGCCCGCCATCGCCACTGCCTTCACCTTCACCTTCACCCAGCATGGCCAGGTAGTCCTTGCCGAGGAAGCCGTTCTCGACGAACAGCAGCCGCGCTCCGCCGCGTTCCAGGAGCCAGCGTGCCTCGGCGCCCTTGTAGCGGGTGTTGACGGGGACCAGCACCGCGCCCGCCGACACGGCGGCGAGCGCGGCCACCACCCAACGGTGGCTGTTGGGTGCCCACGCGGCGATGCGGTCGCCGCGCCGGGTACCGAGCGCGAGCAGGGACTTCACGGCCGCCCGCACCTCGTCGCGCAACCGCGCCCAGGTCAGCCGCACGTCGCCGTCCACGAGGGCCTCCCGGTCGGCCAAGCGGACCGCGGCGAGGTCGAGGGCGTCGGGGATCGTCAGTGGGGGCTCGGTCTCGCTCATCTGCTCTCCGGGAGGGGACGGCGTACGCGGTCGGTACGAGGATGCGGACCGGCGGCGCCAGAAAATACGGTGCGCCGCACGCCGTCAGGAGGACACAGCAGAGGAGGCGGAGGGCGGCAGTAGCCGCCGCGACGCCTCGTGCGCGGCCAGGACCAGCTCGGCGCGGGGGAAGCCGCTGCGCTTCTCGGCCGTCCCGGCGTTCTCCCCGGCGACCCACACCGGCCCGTCGGCGAGGTGCTCCAGGCCCTCCCTGGCGACGTCCTCCGGCTCCGCGACCCGGAGACCGGGCAGGTCCATGCGCAGTCCGGCGCGTTCCATCGCGGGGGTCCGGGTCACTCCCAGGACCAGTTCCAGGACGTGGACGTCGTACTGCCCGAGTTCCAGCCAGAGGCCCTCGGCGAAGACGCGGCCGAAGGCCTTGGCCGCGGAGTAGACGCTGATCTGCGCCTGGCCCAGGAAGCCGGAGAGCGAGCCGACCAGCAGGATGCCGCCGCGGCGCCGTTCCCTCATCAGGGCGCCGAAGTGGTGGGTGAGGGTGAGCTGCGCGGTGATGTTCAGGTCCAGGACGCCCTGGACGCGGTCGAGGTCGCCGGTGACGAACTCGTGGCCGTAGGTGTTGGCTCCCGCGTTGAAGACCAGCAGGCCGACCTCCAGGCCGTCGGTGACCGTGCGGAGGGCCGGCAGGGCTCCGGGGTCGAGCAGGTCGAGGGTGAGGGTGCGCACCTCGACGCCCCTGGCCCGCGCCCGGCCGGCCGTCTCGTGCAGGGGGCCGGGCTTGCGGGCGATCAGGACCAGGTTGATCCCGGCGTCCGCGAGCAGCTCGGCGAAGGAGGCGCCGACCCCCTCGGAGCCGCCCGCGACGACCGCCCACGGCCCGTACACGCTCTTGTCGATCATCAAGCACCTCTCTCAGTCCTGGCCCGGCGGTGCCGTGACCGTAGAACGCTCCCCGCCGGCGGCGCCGCCGGAGATCCCACTGGCCGGGAGCGCCATGTGCCGCACGGCCAGCGAGGCGAAGACCATCGCGGTGCCGATGGGGACGCCGGGTCCCGGATAGACGCGGCCGGTGAAGGAGGCGCTGGTGTTGCCCGCGGCGTACAGGCCCGGTACGGGGCCGCCGTCGGTGCCCAGGACCCGGGCGTGGGCGTCGGTGCGCAGCCCGCCCTTGGTGCCGAGGTCGGCGAGGACGAGGCGGGCCGCGTAGTAGGGCGGCCGGTCGAGCGGGACCAGGCAGGGGTTGGGGCCCGGGGCGTCGCGGGTACCGGCGAAGAACCGGTCGTAGGGGTCCTCGCCGCGGTGGTGGTCCGTGTCGGTGCCGGTGGCGGCGAAGCCGTTGAAGCGGGCCACGGTGTCGGTCAGCGCGTCGGCCGGGACGCCGATGTGCCGGGCGAGTTCCGGCAGCGAGTCGGCCCGTACCCAGGTGCCGGCCGCGAGGTGTTCCGCAGGGTCGGCGGGCGGCACGGTGATGGCGGGGAGGGCACCGCCCTCGCGGGAGTCGAAGACGAGGTGGGCGGGCGCGTCGGCGGCGGCGAGGGCCCGGCCCATGCGGTCGTACGGCAGTGACTCGTCGGCGAAGCGCCGCCCGGAGGCGTCGACGACGAGGCCCCCGCGCAGGCCCAGGGTGAACGCGGCCGTGCCGTCCGGCCGTTCGGTGCCGGGGCACCACCAGGCTTCGTCCATGAGCTCGGTGGCGGCCCCGATCCGGACGGCGGCGCGGAGCAGGTCACCGGTGTTGGTCGCACGGGGCGCCATGGTCCACGCCGCCCCGCCCGGCACCCCGTGCTCGGCGCGCAGCGCGTCGTCGCCCTCGAAGCCCCCGGCGGCCAGCAGCACGCCGGACCGGGCCCGCAGGGTGACCGTGCCGTGCGGGGTCCGCGCCTCGACCCCGGTCACCCGGCCGTCCTCGGTGAGCAGCCCGGTGACGCGGTGCTCGGTGCGCACCGTCGCGTTCCCGGTGCGGGTGGCGGCGAGCAGGAGGCGGCCGATCAGGGCGCGGCCCGCGGTGAGCGGCGCGTCGGGGTGCCCTTGGCCGGACCGGTCCCGGTCGACCGCCGGGCGGACCAGGGGCAGCAGGTCGCCCAGGCGCTCCGTCGGCAGGTCGAGCGGGACGAAGGACCGCCCGGCGTCCATCCGGCCGGGCGCGGCGACGTAGTCGGGGAAGGCCCGCCACTCGAACTCCACGGCCGGGTCGTCCTCGAGCCGGGCGACCAGCTCGGGCGCGTGCCGCAGGAAGGCCTCCCGGCGTTCCGCGCCGGCGTCGCCGACGAGGGCCCGCAGATAGGCGCGGGCCGCCTCGGTGGAGTCGCCGAGACCCGCCCGTTCCTGCACCTGGGTGCCGGGCAGCCAGCAGGCGGCCCCGGAGTACGCGGAGGTGCCGCCGAGCAGCGCGGTCCGTTCCAGTACGACCGTGTCGAGGCCGTCGGCGGCTGCCGTCAGGGCCCCGGTCAGCGCTCCCGCGCCGGACCCGACGACGATCACGTCGTGGATGGCGTCCCCTTCTCGTCGGCCGTCCCGCATGGGTGCTCCTCCTGCCGCTCGGTGGTGTGGGGCCTCAGCAGACCGAGCGGGGGGCGGCCGGGGCGGGAGCGGTCCCACTGACCGGTACGGCGTTCCGGCCGCCACCTGACGTGGCGGCGCGCCGCGCGTATTGTCGGAGGCCGTTGACGGGATCCGAGCACCTGGAGGGGAGAGCGTGCCCAGAATCGCCGAGGCCAGGGCGGGGGCCGAGCCCAGTTCGCCCCGGCAGCACGCACGCCGGCAGAGCATTCTGAAGGCGGCGGCGGAGATCGCCGCACAGATGGGGCTCGAGCGGGTGCAGATGCACGAGGTGGCCCGGTCCGCGGGGGTGGCGATCGGCACCCTGTACCGGTACTTCCCCTCGAAGACGCACCTGTTCACCGCGGTGATGGCCGACCAGATCCAGGGCTTCGGGGCGAAGATGCCCGGCCGGGCGGCGGACACCTCGCCCGAGGACGCCGTGTTCGAGACGCTGGCCGGCGCCACCCGCAAGCTGCTGCGCCGGCCGGCTCTCGCCACCGCGATGATCCAGTCGGCGAACGCCGCCCGCGCCTCGGCCGTCCCGGATCTCGCCCGGGTCGACACGGGGTTCCTCGACCTGCTGCTGCGGGCCTGGGACGTCGAGCGGCCCACGGAGCACCATGTCGCCCGGCTGCGGTTGCTGACCCTGCTCTGGTACGGCGTGCTGCAGTCCCGGCTCAACGAGCGGATCACGCCGGAGGAGGCCGACGCCGACCTGCGGATGGCCTGCCGGCTGCTCCTCGCCCCCGAGGCGGACGCGGACTGACCGGCCCGCGCGGCGGTCGGGCCGGTGGTCAGGCGGATGCTCGGGCAGGTGGTCAGCTCGTGGGAGCCTGCTGCGTGCCCGTCGTGTCGAGTCCGGCGACGCTGTACGCCGCGTAGGTGCGGTACGGGTCGCGGCCGCTGAAGTACGGCGTCAGCTGGGCGTCGAGCTCCTGAGGTGTGAAGGTGCCGTCGGCGGCGGTGAACTTCCGTTCCACGGTGGGCGGTGCGAGCAGGGCGACCATGTCGCCGTAGACGACGAAGACCTGCCCGTTGATCTCGTCGGCGGCCGGTGAGGCCAGGTGGGCCACGAGGGTGGCGACCCGCTCGGGGGCCATGATGTCGAGGCCGCCCGGCGCGTTCACGCCCTCGCCGAAGGAGTCGGCGGTCATGGCGGTGCGGGCACGGGGGCAGATGGCGTTGGCGCGCACCCCGTAGCGGGCCATGCCCTGGGCGGTGGCCAGGGTGAGCGCGGTGATGCCGGCCTTGGCCGCCGAGTAGTTCGGCTGGCCGGGGGCGCCGAAGAGGAAGGCTTCGGAGGAGGTGTTGACGACCCGGCCGTAGACGGGACCGCCCAGGGCCTTGGAGGCCGCGCGCCAGTGCACGGCGGCGGCGCGGGACAGCCCGGCGTGGCCCTTGAGGTGGACGCGGATGACGTCGTCCCAGTCGGACTCGGAGAGGTTGAACAGCATCCGGTCGCGCAGCACGCCCGCGTTGTTGACGACGACGTCGAGGCCGCCGAAGGACTCCACCGCGGCCCCCACCAGGCGGTCGCCCATGGCCCAGTCCCCGATGTCGCCGGTCACCGCGACCGCCTGCGCGCCGAGGGCCTTGATCTCGGCGGCCACGTCGTCGGCCGCCGGGCCGACGTCGTTGACCACCACGTTGGCGCCGAGGCCCGCGAGCGCGAGCGCCTCGGCACGGCCGAGTCCCGCCCCGGCACCGGTGACGACGGCGGTACGTCCCTCCAGGGTGTTCGTCGAGCTCATGCTGCCTCTTTCCGTGTTCCGTCGAGCAGATGGGTGGCCCGCGCACCCCGTCTCTGCCGACGGGAGCGCTCGTCGCGAAACTAGTACCCATTCTAGTTTTCGACCGGCCGTGTCCCGTTGAGTGGACGCCCGAAGCGGGAACACGCGCGGGCCGGCCCTCAGACGAAGCCGACCGACACGGAGCCCAGTCCCTCGAACTCCGCCCGGAACTCGTCTCCCGGCCGCACGTCCACCGCCCGGGTGCACGAACCCGGCAGCACCACGTGACCGGCCTCCAGACGCACCCCGTAGGACGCCACCTTGCGGGCCAGCCAGGCGACGGCCTCGGTCGGGTCCCCCAGCACCGCGCTGGTGTTGCCCCGGGCGATCTCCTCGCCGCCCCGGTGCAGCACGGCGGCGATGTCGGCGGGGTCCAGGTCCCCCGGGCGCACCCGGGCGGAGCCCAGGACCACTCCGGCGGACGACGCGTTGTCGGCGATGGTGTCGGCGAGTCCGATCCTCCAGTCCCGGATCCGGCTGTCGATGAGCTCGATGCTCGGGACGACGTACTCGGTGGCGGCCAGGACGTCCGCCGTGGTGCAGCCCTCGCCGGGCAGGCTCCGGCCCAGTACGTACCCGATCTCGACCTCGATCCGCGGGTGGCAGTAACGGCCCGTGTCGACGGGTGTCCCCTCGGACAGCACCATGTCCGAGAGCAGGTGGCCGTAGTCGGGTTCGTCCACGCCCATCATCCGCTGCATGACCTCGGAGGACAGTCCGACCTTGTGCCCGTGGACCGTGACGTTCCCCTCCTTCAACTGCCGGCGGACGTTGAGCAGCTGGATCTCGTACGCGTCGGTGGCGTCGATCTCCGGGTACGTGCTGGTCAGCGGGTCGACCGGGGTCCGGTCGCGCTGTGCGCCGCGGAGCAGTTCGGCGGCCTGGGCGCGCTGTGCGGCGTCAAGCATCGGGGGTCTCCTCGCGGTGGTGCGCGGCGTCGGCGGGGGCGAAGCGGGCACGGCCGCCGGAGAGCACCGTGCGGTCGTCGCCGGCGGACGCCTCGAAGCGGACGCCGGCGCTGTCGTCGTTCCAGCCGCGCAGGGCGAGCCGGTCGCCCGGGAAGACCGGCGCGGCGAACCGGGCCCCCAGCTCCAGCAGTTCGGCGGGGTGCGCCCCGACAGCGTCGGCCAGGGGCAGCAGCGCGGCGGCGAGGGTGCACAGTCCGTGCAGGAACGGCCGGGGCATGCCCGCCGCCTTCGCGGCCTCGGGGTCGATGTGCATGGCATGCCGGTCGCCGAGCAGCCGGTAGAGGGCCGCCTGCCGGGAGTGCGTGGCCACGGTCGGCCGGTACTCGGCCGGCCGGTCCGGTCTGCGCGGGGCGGACGGGCCGCGGTCGCCGCCGAAGCCGCCGCCGCCGGGGGCGAAGAGGGACCAGGTCGCCGTGAACCGGTCGCAGGACACCTCGACGTCGAAGACGGCTGCCGAGCCCTTGTCCCACACCTCGGCGACCCGCGCGGAGGTCGTCAGCTCACCGGACCGCTCCAACGGGGCCTTCACTGCGAGGCGTTGACTGCCGTGCACCGCGGTGGTGACGTCGAAGGCGCCGAGTGCGCCGAGTGCGTCGGGCGCCCACTGGGCCAGGGTCAGCGCGAAGGTGGGCAGCACGCGCAGGCGTTCCTCGTGGACGAGGTCCAGCCGGTCGGCGGGGGCGCCGACCGCGAGGGCGTACAGGATCGCGTCGCGCGCGGTGTAGGAGACGGTGCGGGTGCCGAGGTCGTGTCCCCGCCACGGGGAGGCGGTCATGGCGGTCATGGCGGTCATCGGTCGGCTCCCAGGATCAGGCCGCTGGTGGGGACTCCGGTGCCGGCGGTGACCAGGACGTGGCCGACGTCGTCCGGCTGGTTCACGGAGGTGCCGCGGATCAGCCGGACGCCCTCGGCGATGCCGTTCATGCCGTGCAGGTAGGCCTCGCCGAGCTGCCCGCCATGGGTGTTGAGGGGCAGCCTGCCGCCGACCTCCAGGTGGCCGTCGGCGATGAAGTCCTTCGCCTCACCCGGCTCGCAGAAGCCCAGTTCCTCCAGTTGCGGCAGGACCAGCGGGGTGAAGTGGTCGTAGAGCACCGCCGCGTCGATGTCGTCGGGGCCGAGACCGCTCTGCCCGTACAACTGCCGTCCCACGAGGCCCATCTCGGGAAGGCCGGTGATCCTCGGTCGGTAGTAGCTGGTCATCATGTGCTGGTCGGCACCGAGCCCCTGGGCGGCCGCGTCGACGACCGCGGGCGGGTGGGGCAGGTCGCGGGCACGCTCGGCGGAGACGATCACCAGGGCCTGGCCGCCGTCGGTCTCCTGGCAGCAGTCGAGCAGCCGCAGCGGCTCGGCGATCCAGCGGGAGTCCCGGTGGTCCTGCAGGGTGATGGGGCGGCCGTGGAACCAGGCGGCCGGATTGTTCGCGGCGTGCTTGCGGTCGACGACGGCCACTCGGCCGAAGTCGTCGGTGGTGGCGCCGTACTCGTGGAGGTAGCGACGGGCGAACATGGCCACCCACTGGGCCGGGGTGCTCAGTCCGAACGGGGTCATCCAGGCGTAGGCGGCCCGGTCGGCGGTGGTGTCCATGGGACGGGCGGCCTGGCCGAGTCCGTAGCGCTCGCCGGAGCGCTCGTTGAACGCCCGGTAGCAGACCACCACGTCGGCGACTCCGGTGGCGACGGCCATCGCCGCCTGCTGGACGGTGCCGCAGCCGGCCCCGCCGCCGTATCCGACGCGGGAGAAGAACGTCAGGTCGCCCATGCCGGTGTTGCGGGCGACGTGGATCTCGGAGTTCGTCTCGGCGGTGAAGGTGACCAGGCCGTCGACGTCGGCGGGTGTCAGCCCGGCGTCGGCGAGGGCGGCCAGCACGGCCTCGCAGGCGAGCTGGAGCTCGCTGCGGCCGGAGTCCTTGGAGAACTCGGTGGCGCCGATGCCGGCCACGGCGGCGGTCCGGGAGAGCCGGCCGGGGCTCATCGGGCCTCCCCGGGCAGTCGTACGGACACGGTGCCGGTGACGTGGGCGCCCCGGCTGTTGGTGCCAGTGACGGCGATGTCGACGTGGCGGCTCTCGTCGTGCTTCGCCGTGACCGTGCCGGTGAGCACCATGGTGTCGCCGGGGTGGTTGGGGGCGCCGAGCCGGATCCGGATGGCCGTGACGACGGCGGCCGGGCCGGCCCAGCCGGTGACGTAGCGGTCGACCAGGCCGTTGCTGGTCAGGATGTTCATGAAGATGTCCTCGGAGCCCCGCTCGCGGGCGAGTTCGGGGTCGTGGTGCACGTCCTGGTAGTCGCGGCTCGCGAGCGCCGTGGCGACGATCAGGGTGCGGGTCACCGGGGTGGGCAGGTCGGGGAGTACGTCGCCGACCGACACCTCGCCGTACGTACGGGTGGTGGGGAGCGGCGCGGAAGTGTCCGGGCGCGTCATGGGGTCACCGCCCCGCTCGTCAGCAGGGCACCGAGGCGTTCCAGGTCCGCGCCCGCGCCGCCCAGGGTGGTGGAGATCTGCTTGCCCCACAGGAAGTGGCGGTGCACCGGGTAGTCGGTGTCCACGCCGATGCCGCCGTGCACGTGCTGCACACGGTGGACGGTGTTCAGACCGCCCTCGGCGGCCCACCACTTGGCGACCAGCGCGGCGCGGTCGGCGTCCGCGGCGTCGAACGGCTCCGTCCGCGCGTCGACCGCCTGCCACAGCGTGACCCGCATCGCCTCGATGTCGACGTAGCAGTCGGCGAGCTGGTGCTGGACGGCCTGGAAGGTGGCGAGCGGACGGCCGAACTGGTGGCGTTCACGCAGGTGGTCGGCGGCGTGTCGCAACGCGCCGGCGGTCACCCCCACCTGGACGGCGGCGAGCGCCACGAAGGAGTCGCGGACCAGCGCGGCGACGGTGCCGTCGCCGGGTGCGCCGACGGGTTCGCCGGGTGCGCCGTCGAGGGTGAGGTGGGCACTCAGGTCGTGGCTGGTGGTCTCGGCGTGCTCCCAGGTCACTCCGGGGGCGTCCGACGCGACCAGGAACAGGCCGGGGCCCGTCGCCGTGGCGGCCGTGACCAGGACGTGCCGGGCACCGGCCGGCGCCGGCACCACGGCCTTGGTGCCGGTCAGCAGCCAGCGCGCGCCGTCGTCCGGGCCGTCGGACGGGCCCCGCGCCGGGCCGTCCGGCACCGCCGTCGTCCGTGGTGCGAGCGGGTCGGCGGGGCCGAACTCCTCCAGGGCCAGGGTCGCCCGGCCGTTCCCCTCCGCGAGGACGGGCAGCAGTCGCGCCCGCTGTCGCGCGGTGCCGTGCGCGGCGACGGTGAGCGCGCCGACCAGCGCGGGCCACAGCGGCACCGGCGCCACCCGCCGGCCCTGCTCCTCCAGCAGCACGGCCACCCCCGCCATGCCGAGTCCGGCGCCGCCGTCCTCCTCGGGCAGTACGGCGGCGAGCAGGCCGGCGGCGGCCAGATCACGCCACAGGGACGCGTCGACCCGGGTCGTCGAGGTCTCCACCTCGCGCAGCCGCTCGGGCGTCGCACGGTCGGTGAAGATCTCCCGCGCCAGGTCACGGACGGCTTCGAGCTCTTCTCCCAGGGAGAAATCCATCAGGGCGCCTCCGTCGGGGCGGGCCGGAACACCGGCAGGGTCAGATCGGGGTCGGCGTCGAGCCAGTCGAGGACCACGGGCATGCCGATCGCGACGTCCTCGGGGGCGACCCCGGTCAGGTTGGTGATGAGGCGGGTGCCCTCGGCAAGTTCGACGACGGCGACGACGAGTGGGAAGTCGAAGGCCGGGTGCCGGGGGTGGTGGTTCACGACGAAGCTGTAGACGTGGCCGAGGCCAACGGACTCGACGGTGTCCCATTCCAGCGAGTTGCACTGCGGGCAGCAGGGGCCCGGTGGGTGGCGCAGGGCGGAGCAGGCGGCGCAGCGCTGGATGAGCAGCCGGTGCCGCTTCGCGCCGTCGAAGAAGAAGGCGTTGTCGCGGTTGACCGCGGGGCGCGGACGCAGGACCGGAGCCGGGGCGGGGTCCGGCCCCGCGGTGGGCTCGGGGGCGGGCTTCGCGGTCCGCGCGGGCTCGGGCTTCGCGGTCGGCCCGGGGTCCTCTTTCACGGGCGGCTTCGCGGTCCGCGCGGGCTCGGGCTTCGCGGTCGGCCCGGAGGCCGGCTTGCAGGCCGGCCCGGAGGCCGGCTTGCAGGCCGGCCCGGAGGCCGGGCGGAAACGGAGGGTCCGCCAACGCTGCGTGGCGACGGTCTCGCCGTGCTGGTCGGTGTACGTCTTGAGGGTGGTGACGAAGCGTCCCGTGCCCAGGCCGGTCCGTTTCTCCGGTGAGATCGACTCCACGGTCTCGCAGACGGCGACGTGGTCCCCGGGCGACAGTTCCCGCAGGAAGGTGAACTCCGAGTCGGTCGCCACCACGGAGGTGTAGCCGCCCTCGTCGAGCAGGTCGACCAGCTCGTCGACACCGTCCCGCCCGGCCGTCGGGGCGACGGTGGCCGCGTAGCCGCGCATCGTCCAGGCCTGGACCATCGATGCCGGTGCCACCACCCCCGCCCGTCCGGTGGCACGGGCGGCCTCGGCATCGGTGTAGACGGGGTTGGTGTCACCCATCGCCTCCGCCCAGTGCCGGATCATCGGTTGGTTGACGGGGTCCTGCGCCGGGGTGACGGCGCGCAGTTCGCGCCCGGCGAAGGCCCGCAGCCGTTCCTCGTACGCGTGACCGGGCGTGGTGTCGTGCTGTTGCCCGGTCACGCGCCACGCCCCTTGCGGGGCAGCCCGAGCCCCTGGGTGGCGACCATGTCCCGCAGGATCTCGTTGACGCCACCGCCGAAGGTGTTCACGATGCCCTGCCGGGAGAGCTGCTCGACCTGTCCGGCGAGGACCGCGCCCGGTGACTCGGGCCGGATGCGTCCCGCGGCGCCGAGGATCTGTGTCAGTCCGCGCTGGACGTCGATGTGGGTCTCGGTGCCGTAGGCCTTGGCGGCGCCCGCGTCGGCGCCGGTCAGGGCGCCGGCGGCGACGGCCGCGGTCATCTTCCAGTTCATCAGCCGCATCGCCTCCAGCCGGGCGTGGGTCCGGGCGAACTCCTGCCGCACCCAGGGGAGGTCGGCCGTGCCGTTCTCCTTCGCCCATTCGAGGACCCGTTCCCACAGCTGGATCATGCGGCCGCCGAGGGCCGCGAGACCGATGCGTTCGTGGTTCAGCTGGGCCGTGATCAGCCGCCATCCGCCGTCCACCTCACCCACCACGTCCCCGGCCGGGACACGTACCCCGCTGTAGTACGTGGCGGTGACGACCATGCCGCCCACCGTGCGGATGGGGCTCCAGGAGAAGCCGTCGTCGGTGGTGGGCACGATGAGGATGGAGATGCCCTTGTGCTTGGGGGCGTCGGGGTTCGTGCGGGCGGCGAGCCACACGTAGTCCGCCGTGTTGGCACCGCTGGTGAAGATCTTGCTCCCGTCCACGACGTACGCGTCGCCGTCCCGGACCGCCCGGGTGGTCAGCGAGGCGAGGTCGGTGCCGGCCTCGGGCTCGGTGTAGCCGATCGCGAAGACGATGTCGCCGGAGAGGATGCCGGGCAGGAACCGCCGCCGGTGTTCCTCCGATCCGTGGGCCATGAGGGTCGGCCCGACGGTGTTGACGGTGACGAACGGGAAGGGCAGGCCGGCCCGCTGGACCTCGTCGAAGAACACGTACTGGTCCTCCACCGGCCGGCCCTGGCCGCCGTACTCGGTGGGCCAGCCGATGCCCAGCCAGCCGTCCGCGCCGAGCCGTTTGACGACCTCGCGGAAGCGGTCCCCGCCGACGCCCTCCTCGCCGACGCGACGGCGTTCGTCCTCGGGCATCAGGCCCGCGAAGTACGCCCGCAGTTCCCGCCGCAGCTCTCGGTGCGCGGCGCTCTCGCGCAGTTGCATGTGTCGTTCTCCTTGGTTGTCACCGGCGGGCGGGCCGGGGCCGGACGGGCGTGGGCGCTCAGGGCAGGAAGCGACCGCGCCCGTTGGCGAGGAACTCGGCGCGCAGCGCGGCCTTGTCGTCGTCGGTCATCGGCGCGTACACGGGCCGGCCCCGGCCCTCCCAGCGGTGCACCGGGTCGTCGGTGCGCCAGCCGTCGAGCTGCATCTCCTTCTTGCGCAGCTTGTTGGAGCCGGTGGTGGGCAGCGCGTGCGAGACGCGGACGAAGCGGGGGACGCCCTTGGTGCCCAGATCCTCCTGGCGGGCGAGGAACGCGGGCAGGTCGAGGTCTTCGAAGCGGGTGCCTTCCGGGATCTCGACGGCGGCCATGACCTGGTCGCCGGAGCGCGGGTCGGGTACGCCGAAGACGCCGGCGGCGACCACGCCCGGATGCCTGCGCAGCACGCGTTCGGTGAGCAGGGCGGAGATGTTCTCGCCGTCGACGCGGATCCAGTCGCCGGAGCGGCCCGCGAAGTAGAAGTAGCCGGCCTCGTCCACGTAGCCGAGGTCGCCGGTCCAGTACCAGCCGTGCCTCACGCGTTCGGCGTTCGCGGCCTCGTTGTTGTAGTAGCCCTCGAAACGGGCCGCGCCCTGGGTGTCGACGATCTCGCCGATGGCCTCCTCCGGGTTGCGCACCCGTCCGTAGGCGTCGAGCACCGCGGGCGGGCAGGTCCGGCGGGTCGTGGGGTGCACGATGCGGACACCGTCCCGGGCGGGCACGCCGAGCGCGCCGACCGGTCCGTCGGGTACGCGCCTGAGCATGCCGGCGCCCTCGCTGGAGCCGTACCCCTCGACGAGACGGCAGCCGAACCGGCCGAGGAAGCGGTCCGCGTCCTCGGGCGAGGCCTCGGTCCCGAAGGCGTGGGTGAGCGGGTTGTCGGCGTCGTCCGGCGTCTCGGGGCGGGCCAGGACGTAACCGATGGCCTTGCCGACGTACGTGAAGTAGGTGGCGCCGAAGTGGCGGACGTCGGGGAGGAACCCGGAAGCGGAGAACTTGCGGGTGAGGGCGATGGTGGCGCCCGCGGCGAGGGCCGGCGCCCACAGCGCCATCAGCGCGTTGCCGTGGAACAGCGGCATCGGGCAGTAGCAGGTGTCGTCGCGGGTGATGTCGTACTTGGCGCTGTTGGCGGCGCCGAGCCCGGCGAGCCTGCCCTGCGAGCAGATGGCCGCCTTCGACGTGCCGGTCGTGCCCGAGGTCAGCAGGAGCAGCATCCGGGTGGCGGCGGTGACGTCCGGTGCGGCACGCACGGGTGCCCTCCCGGTGTGCTCGGCGAGGCGGCCCGCGTAGTCCGGGTCGTCGACGACGAGGAAGCGGTCGCGCTTCACGCCGATGTCCAGGCCGTCCAGCAGGCCGAGGCCCGCCCGGTCGGTGACGACCAACTGGCAGTCGGTGTGGCGCACTTCCCGCTCGAGTTCGGCCCCTCTGCGGGTCGGGTTGATGCCGACCACGGTCGCGCCGGCGAGGGCGGCGGCGCCGAGCCAGAAGACGTACTCGGGCACGTTGTCCAGGAGTACGCCGATGTGGAAGGGCCCCTCGGTGCGCAGTTCCCCGGCCCAGGCGGCGCGGGCGGCGCTCCGCGTGACCACCTCGTCCCAGGTCCAGTTCCGTTCGCGGGTCAGCAGGCCCGGGTGGTCGTCCCCGGCGCGGGCGAGCAGCAGGTCAGCAATCGTCTGGTGTGGCAACGTCGGTCCCTCTCACCCGGTGGACGGGTTTCCCGATGTCGGTACGGTGACGGGGGCGCTGGCGCGCCCGGCGTTCCGTGGTGGTCGTGAGGCGCCCTTCGGGCGGCACCCGGTCCCTCCTGCCGTCGGCGACGCTAGCCGCGGGTGGGCTGCCCCTGACCGGGGCGATCCCGCTGACCGGGAGGGACAGGCGCGTGCGCCGTCGGTGGCGGAGGCCGCGGCTGCGGATTGCGGCTGCGGCTGCGGCTGCGGCTGCGGATTGCGGCTGCTGTCTAGTCGAAGTTGGCCTGGCCGCCGTCGAGCGGCACCGTGGCACCGGTCAGATAGCGGGCGTCCGGGCCGCAGAGCATCGCCACGGCACGCCCGATGTCCTGCTCGCAGTCGCCGACGTAACCGAGCGGGATGGACGCGCAGAACTCCGCGGCCTCCTCGGGGTGGCGCTCCCGCCACTTCGCGTAGGCCGGCGACACGGCGTGCGGGGCGATCGCGTTGACCCTGATCCCGTCGCGGCCCCACTCGTTGGCGGCGGCCCGGGTCAGGGTGCGCAACGCGGACTTGGCCGCCGCGTAGGCGCCGTAGGTGCTCAGGTCCCAGCGGACCATGGCCGAGGTGACCAGGTTGACGACGACCCCGCCGTTCCGCTTCAGGTACGGGTGCGCTGCCTTCATGAAGGTGAACGCCGCGAACGGCCCGCTCTCGAAGCCCCTGCGGAACTGCTCGTCGCTCAGCGACAGGAGCGGGCCGTAACAGCCGGTGTAGGCGTTGTTGACCAGGATGTCGATGCCGCCCAGGCGCTCGGCGACGGCCTCGACCACACCGGGTATGCGGTCCGTGTCGAGCACGTCCAGGACGAAGGGCTCGGCCTTCGCTCCTCTGGCGCGCAGCATCTCGCAGGTGGTCTCCAGCTTGGCCGCGGTCCGCCCGAGGACGGCGACCGAGGCGCCTTCGGAGGCCAGGGCGAGGGCGATGCCCTGCCCCACGCCCTGTCCGGCGCCGCTGATGACCGCGGCCTTTCCGTCGAGGTTCCGTGCCGACCGGCTCATCATGATCTCCCTGTCAACTCGGTCGCGGGAGCCGCTTGTTGATGAACAGGCCCTCCGCGGTGACACAGACCCGGCCACCGGCCGAGATCTCACCGGCCGTACGGATCCTCGAGCCGTCCACCGAGACCTGCCGTCCGGTGACGGTGAGGGGCTCGAACAGCGGGGTGGGCCGCAGGTAGCGCAGGGTCAGTTCGGCCGTCATCCCGGAGGGGCCGGCCCAGTGGTTGGCCACGCCCAGGGTGTGGTCGAGGAGCAGGGCGGAGACGCCGCCGTGGACGTGTCCGGGCGGCCCCTGGTAGGGCAGGTCCAGCGTGACGGTGCCCTCGACGGAGCGGTCGTCCCTGCCGTGCAGGGTCAGCGGCGGTGCGAGGGCGTTCTCCGGTCCGGTGACGGGGTCGTGCCGGGTGACGCCCTCGCCGCGCCACATCTCGGCGAGGCGTTCCGGGACGGTGGGCGCCTCCTCGGTGAGTCGGTCGGTGACGGCGTCGAGTCGCGCGGCGATGGCGGTCATGTCGGCGCCGGTGCCGTCACCGGCGCGCAGCAGCGCGGTGACCAGGCGGCGGGCCGCGGCGACCGCGGCGTCCACGCCGTCCGGGCGCGGCTCGGCGACCAGACGGGGGCCGGCGGCCGGTTCGACGGTCCGCTCGGCCGCCGGTGCCGTGGCTCGATCGGTGGCTCGTTCGCCGGTCTCGTGGGCGGCGGGGACGTTCATGACCGCACCGTCGCCGTCGCGTGGGTGAGCACGGGCGCGCCGTCGCGTTCCGGGCAGGCGGCGTGCAGCAGGAGCCGCTCGGTGCCGTCGTCCGCCGGTGGTCCGTCGCGCCAGACGGACGTCGTGATCGACTCGCCGGGGACGAGCGGGCCCGCGAAGCGCACGGCGAGGCCGGTCAGGCGGGTGACGTCGCCGTCGAGGACTCCGTCGACCAGGGCCTTGGCGACCAGTCCGTAGGAGGCGAGTCCGTGCAGGATCGGCCGCTCGAAGCCGGCGGCCCGGGCGAACGCCGGGTCGGCGTGCAGGGGGTTGAGGTCGCCGTTGAGCCGGTACCACAGCGCCTGCTGGGGTGTGGTCGCGGTGGTGAGTACGGTGTCGGCGGGGCGGTCCGGTGCCGCCCACCGCTCCTCGGGGCCGGGGCCGGGCTCGGAGCCGTGGCCGGTGTCCTGGCTGAAGCCGCCCTCGCCTCGGGCCCAGATGCGGGTGGTGGTGGTCCACACGGGTGCGCCGTCGGGGCCCGTGGCCGCGGACTCCAGCACGACGAGCGCTGCCTTGCCCTTGTCCCACACCTCGGCGACCCGGGAGCGGAGCGTCGCGGTGCCGGCGGCCGGCAGCGGGCGGTGCACCTCCAGTCCCTGGCCCGCGTGGAGTACGGCGCGCAGGTCGACGTCGATGCCGGGCATCTCCACGCCCGGTGCCGGTGCCTCGCCCGCGGAGATCCCGGTGCCGGCCACCAGGGCGAAGGTGGGCAGTACGGTGAGGCCCTTCTCGTAGGTCAGGTGCGGCTCGGGGTCGGTGGCCGCGGCGGCACCGGCGCCCAGGCTCAGGTGGTACAGGAGGACGTCGCGCGTGGTCCAGCGGATCTCGCGGACGGACGGGTCCGCGCGCAGCGCCTTGTCGCGGTCGATGGGCATGGTCAGCCTTTCCGGGTGGGCTCGGGGTCGCGGGGCAGGCCGAGGAGGCGCTCGCCGATGATGTTCAGCTGGACCTCCGTCGTGCCGCCGGCGATGGACAGGCAGCGGGAGTTGAGGAACATCCACATGGCGTCGTGGCGCTCGCCCTCCCCGGTCAGCGCCGCGCTGCCCTGCCAGTCCACACAGGTCTCCCAGACCCGCTGCTGGTGTTCGACACCGAGCAGTTTGGCGATGGACGCCTCCGCTCCCGGCTGCTGTCCGGAGACGGTGCGCAGCGTGGTGCGCAGGGCGAGGAGGGCGCCGGACTGGGCGTCGCAGAGGTGGCCGCCGAGGGTGGTGAGGCGTTCGTCGTCCAGGCCGTCCAAGGCGGCGGCGAGCTCCAGCAGGGTCTCGGCACCGGAGCCGACCGAGTCGTGGGAGAGGGCGACCCGCTCGTTGGCGAGGGTGGTGCGGGCCAGTTTCCAGCCGTCGCCGGGGGTGCCGACGAGCAGGTCGTCGGGGACGAACACGTCGTCCAGGAACACCTCGTTGAACTCGGACTCGCCGGTGATCTGCCGCAGTGGCCGGATGTCGAGGCCGGGGCTGTTCATGTCGAGGAGGAAGTACGAGATGCCCTTGTGCTTGGGCACGGCGGTGTCGGTGCGGGCGAGCAGGACGCCCCAGTGGGCGTCGCGGGCCATGGACGTCCACACCTTCTGCCCGGTGATCCGCCAGCCGCCCTCCACCTTCTCCGCGCGGGTGCCGAGTCCGGCGAGATCCGAGCCCGCGCCCGGCTCGCTGAACAGCTGGCACCAGACGATGTCGCCGCGCAGGCTCGGGGCGAGGAACCTCTCCTGCTGGGCCGGGGAGCCGTGCGCGATGAGGGTGGGTACCACCCAGCCGCCGATGATCATGTCGACGGGGGTGAGGCCGGCGGCCTGGAGTTCCTCCGCGATGACGAGCTGGGTCACCGGGTCGGCGCCCTTGCCCCAGGGGGCGGGCAGGTGGGGCGCGGTGTAGCCGTGGTCGGCGAGGTGGGCGAGGCGCTCCGTGCCGTCCAGGGCGGCGGCTGCCCGCAGCTCGGCGCGGATGCCCTCGCGCAGCGCCTCGGCCTCCGGCGGCAGTTCGACGCCCAGCCTGCGGCGGGTGCCGTCCAGGGCGAGGCGGGCGACGCGACGGCGCCAGCCGGCGTCCGGACCGAGGGTGACGCGGAGGGTCTGGGCGCGGCGCAGCGCGAGGTGCGCGTCGTGTTCCCAGGTGAAGCCGATGCCGCCCAGTACCTGTACGCAGTCCTTCGCGGTGACGAACGCGGCCTTGACGGCGACCGCCCCGGCGAGGGCGGCGGCCAGCGCGGCCTCCCGGGGGTCGTCGCCGACGCCTCCGGGGTCGGCCGCGCGGGCGGCGTCCCAGGCACAGGCGCGGGCCTGTTCGGCGTGCGCGAGCATACGGGCGCAGAGGTGCTTGACGCCCTGGAACTGGCCGATGGGCCGGCCGAACTGCTCGCGTACCCGGGCGTGGTCGGCGGCGGTGGTCACACAGCGGTCGGCGATTCCGGAGGCCTCCGCGGCGAACAGGGTCGCCGCGAGGTCCCGGGGGTGCTGCGGGTCGAGGTCGAGGAGGTCGGCGGCCGGGACCGGCACCGAGCGGGCGGTCACGCGGGAGGAGCGGCGGGTGAGGTCGTGGCTGCGGACGTCGGTGGTGTCCACGGCGGCGCGGGGCAGCACGAGCCAGGTGACGCGGCCCCCGTCGGCGGCCGGGAGCACGAACACGTCAGCGAGGTGACCGCCGACGACGAGCTCGGACGTGCCCGTGAGGGCGGCCGTGCCGTCTGCGGCGCGGGTCAGCGTGAGGGTGCCGGTGGCGAGTCCGACCGCGCCGACGGCGGTGCCCGCGGCGAGCGCGGCGAGATGGGTGTGGTGTCCGGCGGTGTGCAGGACGGCGGAGGCAAGCGTCGTGGGCAGGAAGGGTCCGGGGGCCATGGCGCGCCCCAGCTCCTCGGTGACGACGGCGAGTTCGACGAGGCCGTACCCGGCGCCGCCCGCCTCCTCGGGCAGGTGCAGTCCGAGCAGCCCCTGCTGGGCGAGGCCGCTCCAGTGGTCGGGGAGGGTCTCCTTGTCGGCGTCGGCCGCCGAGTGGAGGGTGGTCTCGGTGATGTGCTGGGTGGCGAAGGCGCGTACGGCGTCTCGCAGGTCGCGGTGCTCCTGGGTGAGCCCGATGGTCATGACGGCTCCTCAGACGCGTTCGACGATGGTGGCGGTCGAGTGCGCCCCGCCGGCGCACATGGTGATCAGCGCGGTGGACTTGCCGGTGCGCTCCAGTTCGTGCAGGGCCTGGGTGACGAGCCGGGCCCCGGTGGAGCCGACGGCGTGGCCGAGGGCGATGGCGCCGCCGTTGACGTTGACCTTGTCCAGGTCCGCCTTGTGGACCTGTGCCCAGGACAGGACGACGGAGGCGAAGGCCTCGTTGATCTCGACGAGGTCGATGTCGTCGAGGGTCATGCCGGCCGTGCGGAGCACCCGTTCGGTCGCGGCGACGGGCCCGTCGAGGTGGTAGTAGGGGTCGGAGCCGACCATGGTGGAGGCCAGGATCCGGGCGCGCGGGCGCAGCCCCTCGCGGGCGGCGCGCTCCCGGCTCATCAGCAGGACCGCGGCGGCTCCGTCGCTGATCTGGGAGGAGTTGCCGGCGGTGTGGATGCCGTCGGGGAGGACCGGTGCGAGGGCGGCGAGGGCCTGTGGGGTGGTGTCGCGCAGCCCCTGGTCGCGGGTGACGAGGGCGGTCTCGCCGGTGGGTCCCTCGGAGCCGACGACGGGGGCCTCGACGCCGATGATCTGCTGGTCGAAGCGTCCCTCCGCCCAGGCCCGAGCCGCCTTTCGCTGCGATGCCAGGCCGAGGGAGTCGGCGTCGGCGCGGGTGATGCCCCGGTGCCGTGCGATGCGTTCGGCCGCGGTGAACTGGTCGGGCATGTCCAGGGACCAGCTCCGCGGCACGGGGACGCCGGTGTCGGGGGTGAGCGCCTTGCCGAGGAAGACACGGCTCATCGACTCGACGCCGCAGCCGATGCCGGTCTCGATCGCCCCGGCGGCGATCAGGCCGGCGACCAGGTGCACGGCCTGCTGGGACGAACCGCAGGCGCAGTCGATGGTGGTGCAGGCGGTGGTGTGCGGGAGCCCGCTGTGCAGCCAGGCGGTGCGGGTGACGTTGTTGGACTGCTCACCGGCCTGGGTGACACAGCCCCCGATGACCTGCTCCACGGTGTCGGGGGCGATGCCGGCGCGCTCCACGAGGCCCTTCTGGGCGAGCCCGAGGAGTTCCGCCGGATGGAGTCCGGACAGGACACCGCGGCGCCGGCCGACCGGTGTCCGTGCGGCTTCGACGATGACGGCCTCGGTCATGGCTCTCCGTAGGGGGTGAGGGGCGGTGGGGCCCGGGACTGACTGACGTCGGTAAAACTAGAATTCGTTCTCGAAACCAGGCAAGGGCCAGTCCCGCTCAGTGGCCACGTCGCCGCCCGTGGCCTGGCCACTGTCGCCGCCCGTCGCCGTGGTCACTGTCGCCGCCCGCCGTCGTGGTCACTGTCGCCGCCCCGGCCGCCCCCGTGGCCGCTCGGAGCCGGGCGGCCTCCCTTGCGCGCCTCAGATGTGCGACCCGCCGTCCACCCGCAGCTCGGCCCCCGTCAGGTACCCCGCGTCCCGCGACGCCGCGAAGGCGATCACCCCCGCGATCTGGTCCGGCTCGGCGGCACCGAAGGGGGAACGGATCCGCCCGTAGTACGAGGCGTCCAGCTCCGGCGGCAGCACGTGCGGCCCCGCCAGAGGTGTGGCGACCGAGCCGGGCGAGACGGGCACGACCCGGATCCCCCGGTGCGCGACCTCGGCGGCCAGGGAGAGCGAGAAGCCGAGGACGGCCCCCTTGGAGGCGGCGTAGGCGGTCATGTACGGGTTCCCGTGCGACGCGGCCGAGGAGGCCACGTTGACGATGACGCCGGTGCGGTCCGGCAGGAGGGGCAGTGCCTCCCGGCAGAACAGGGCGGTGCCGACCGCGTTGACCGTGAAGAGCCGTTGCAGGTCGGCGACGGTCAGCCGGCCGATAGGCGTCGTGCGGTGGATACCGGCCACGTTCACCAGGACGTCGATGCCGCCGAGTTCCCCGGCGGCCGCCCGCACGGCGGCCACCACCGCGTCCTCGTCGGCGACGTCGGCGACGTGGGCCGCGATCCGCCCGGGACCGGAGGCGGCGGCGACGGTCCCGGCCAGGCCCTCGCCGGACAGGTCGACGGCGAACACGGCCGCGCCCTCGGACACCAGCCGCAGCGCGGTGGCCCGCCCGATGCCGGATCCCGCCCCGGTGAGCAGGACGTTCGCACCCTCGAAACGGTTCATGACGACTCCTCGCGATCACGCGCACCGATGGACAGGGCGGCGGACTGTACGCCGCCGTGACGGGCGCCGCAGGGGCCGTCCCACCGACCGGGACCGCCCTCGCACCGCCCGCGGCCACCGGTTCCGGTCAGTGGGACACCCCCGGATGGCCACCGGTGTCCGCGCCTACCGTCCGGACCGTGGAGACCACGCGTCCTGAGGGGATGAGAGCAACGTGAGCGCAGTCGAGTCAGCACACGACGACGTCAGGGCCATCGAGGCGGCCGCGGCACCCACCCGCTTCGCACGCGGCTGGCACTGCCTGGGCCTCGCCGAGAAGTACCGGGACGGCACGCCGCACGCGGTGCGGGCCTTCGGCCAGAAACTCGTGGTGTTCGAGGCGGGCGACGGCACCCTCAACGTCCTGGACGCGTACTGCCGGCACATGGGCGGCGACCTCTCCCAGGGCACGGTCAAGGGCGACCAGGTCGCCTGTCCCTTCCACGACTGGCGCTGGGGCGGCGACGGCCGCTGCAAGCAGATCCCGTACTCCAAGCGGGTCCCGCTGCGCGCCCGTACGGCGGCCTGGCCGACCCTGGACCAGGACGGCATGCTCTTCGTCTGGAACGACCCGGAGGGCAATCCCCCTCCCCCGGACGTGACCGTCCCCCGCATCGAGGGCGCCACCAGCGACGAGTGGACCGACTGGCTCTGGTACGAGACCGTGGTGGACGCCAACTGCCGCGAGGTCGTCGACAACGTCGTGGACATGGCCCACTTCTTCTACGTCCACTACTCCTTCCCGACGTACTTCAAGAACGTCTTCGAGGGCCACACCGCCACCCAGTACATGCGCGGCACCGGCCGGCCCGACGCCCGCCCCCAGGAGCAGGACGGCAAGCCGAAGACGACCGGCAGTAACTCGGTGGCCTCGTACCACGGCCCGTCCTTCATGATCGACGACCTCACCTACCACTACGACACCGGTGACGTGCAGTCGGTCCTGATCAACTGCCACTACCCGGTGGACGCGAACCGCTTCGTGCTGCAGTACGGCATCGTCGTCAGGCGCTCGGAGTCCCTGCCGGCCGAGGCCGCCGACGAACTCGCGGCGGGAATGGCGCAGTTCATCAAGCTCGGCTTCGAGCAGGACATCGAGATCTGGAAGAACAAGACACGGATCGACAACCCCCTGCTGTGCGAGGAGGACGGCCCGGTCTACCAGCTCCGCCGCTGGTACGAGCAGTTCTACGTCGACGCCGCCGACGTGACGCCGGAGATGACCGACCGCTTCGAGTTCGAACTGGACACCACCCGGCCCGTCGAGGCGTGGCAGAAGGAGGTCGAGGCGAACCTCGCCCGCAGGGCCGCCGCCACCGAGAGCCGGCCGGTCTGATGCGGCTCGCCAACCAGCTCGCCGGCCGCCCCGGCGGCCCGCTCGACAACCGGCTCACCGACGGGGCGCCGATGCGGCCGCTGGCCTGCGGGCGGTGTGCCGCCGAGGTCCTGGTGCGCAAGAGCAGCTGGCAGCAGACGAGCGTGCAGTGGAACGCGCCGGCCACGGCGGCCTGCGCGGAACGCGACCCGGCCGGCGGGGCCTTCGAGGGCTGCCGGTCCCTGCGGGACACGATCCGCGAGGCCGCGCTGCGCGGCACGATCGAGGTCGTGGACGGCGGCGAGCAGCCCACCGCCGTCACCGACCGGATCCCGTAGCGCCGCATCCGGCCCCACAGCTGTCCGCCGGGACACATCCCCCGGGCCCGGCGGACACGACGGAAAGGAGGCCGGGTACACGCCCATCGCGTACCCGGCCTCCTTCCGTGCGCCACTCCCCCGCTCCCCCGCCCCGCTAGCCGCGCGCCGCCGCGACCCCCGCCCGGCGGCCGAAGAACGTGCCGTCGCCGAGTGACGTACCGCTCACGTATCCCTCGCCGTGGATGCCGGAGGCCGCCCGGCCCGCGGCGAACAGGCCGGGCAGGACGGCGCCGGACACGTCGAGCACGGCACCGTCCACGGTGGTGCGCAGCCCGCCCAGGGTGAAGCCGGCGACGCCCGTCCCGGCCCCGGCACCGGGGCGCCCGCCCTGGTGGAAGCCGGCCCGCGGGTCGACGGCCGCGAACGGCCCCTTCAGCGGGCGGAGCCAGCGCGGGTCCTTGTGGAAGTACGGGTCCTGCCCGCGCCCCGCGTACGTGTTGTAGGTGGCGACGGCCGACTCCAGGGCGCCCCGCGGCATGCCGAGTTCGGCCTCCAGTTCACCCAGGGTCTCCGACACGAACCGTGGGACCACGCCCCAGCGTTCGCGCTCGGGGACCGACTCGTAGCCCTCCTCGTCGACGATCACCCAGTAGGGGGCGGGCTGGGTGAGCACGGCGGCGACGCTGAACAGGCCCGGGTACACGTCCTCGTTGATGAAGCGCTGCCCGTGGCCGTTGACCAGCATGCCCCGGACGGCCAGGGCGGGCAGCGCGGTCAGGGCCAGCTCGACCGTGCCCATGCGGCGGGTGGCGGCGCCGAGCGCGGCGGCCATCCGGATGCCGCTGCCGTCGTCGAGTCCGTCGCTGACCCTGCCGTGGGCGATCAGGTGCGGGGCGTGGTCGGCGAGCATCTCCTCGTTGTCGGCGAAACCGCCGGTGGTCAGCACCACTCCCCCGCGCGCCCGGTAGGCCAGGTCCTCGCCGTGCCGGCGGGCGGTGACGCCGGCGACCCGGCCCGCGTCGTCCACGATCAGCGCCGTGGCCAGGGTGTCGGCGTGCGCCACGGCTCCCGCGCCCTCGGTGGCGGCGACCAGCTTCTCCATCACCAGCCAGCCGCCGTACCCCTCGGTGGCGCAACGGTGGCCGCGCGGTGCGGGCCGCGCGATCTCGTTGTACGGCCAGGCGTTCTCGCCCAGCCACATCAGGCCGTCCCGGGTGGTCGGCATCCAGGTGGGCGCGTCCCACAGGGTCGGCTCGAAGGTCAGGCCCCGGTCCACGAACCACTGGAAGTGCGCGGCGCTCCCGTCGCAGTACAGGCGCAGCTTCTCCTCGTCGGCGTGCGGGCCGAGCGCCGCCCGGAGGTAGCCGAACATGTCGTCCGGGCTGTCCTCGAAGCCGCAGGCCTTCTGCACCTCGGTCCCGCCGCCCAGGTACAGTTCGCCGCCGGACAGCGCCGACGACCCGCCGGGGCCGCCCGCCCGTTCCAGGACCAGCACGTCGGCGCCGGCCGACGCGGCCTCGAACGCGGCGGCGGCGCCCGCGCAGCCGAAGCCGACGACCAGCACGTCGGTCTCGGCCGCGTAGCGGGTGACGTCCCGGGCGCGGACGGGTGCCACCGGCCGGGATCCGCTCACGTGGCCGACCCCGGCGGCGGGGCGAAGGCGGCCAGCGGCTCGGAACCGGACCAGTCGTGGCCCCAGTAGCTGTCGGCGGTGATCTCCTCGGCGGTGTAGTGCCGCTCGTCGACGCGCATGCCCTCGCAGCCGTACTCGATGTCCCAGCCGCCGGGGGCGCGCACGTAGAAGGACACCATCCTGTCGTTGGTGTGCCGGCCCAGCGTGGAGGAGAGGGAGAAGCCCCGCCTGCCCACGTTGTCGAGGGCGCGGCCGACCGCGTCCAGGGTGTCCACCTCGACCATCAGGTGGACCAGTCCGGGCTCCCCGCTGTGCGGGGCGGGGCAGACGGCGAGGCTGTGGTGGCGTTCGTTGACGCCCATGAAGCGCACCCGGCGGGGCGGGGCGTCGGGCGCCCGGCCGCCGAGCCGGATGCCGCCGCGCGGCAGGAAGCCGAGCACCTCGGTGTAGAAGGCGACCGTGTCGTCCATGGCGGTGGTGGGCAGCACGACGTGCCCCATGCCCTGGCCGCCGGTGACGAACCGCTGCCCGAGGCCGGTGAGTACGGGGCTGTGGTCGAGGACCGGGGCGAAGAACACCTCGACGGGCACGCCGGCCGGGTCCTCGAAGGCGATGGCCTGCTCCACGCCCCGGTCGTCGGCCTCCTCCTGGCCGAGCATCCTCACGGCCGTACCGGACGCCTCGACGGCGCGGCCGACCGCGGCCAGCGCGAACTGGTCGCGCACCTCCCAGCCGACGGACAGCACCCGGTCGCCGTCCCCGGGCAGGACGACGAGCCGGGCGCGGCGCTCGTCCATCCGCAGGTAGAGGCCGTCGGGGTCCGGCCCCGACCCCTCGGCGAAGCCGAGGGCGTCCACGGTGAGTTCACGCCAGCGGTCGACGTCACGGGTCTGGACCCGGAGGTATCCGAGCCCTCGGATCTGTGTCATGTGCCGTTCTCCCTCGTCTCAGATCATCGAACGCATCGGTCCCTGCGGCGGCTCGACGCCGATCTCCGTCAGGGCCGAGGCGTGGAAGACGGAGCCCGGCACGTGGATGGCGTGCGCGAGGCCCGTGTGCACGTCGCGCCAGAAGCGCTGGATCGGGTTGTCCAGGCGCATCGCGTTGCCGCCGGAGCGGGCGACGATCTCGTCGACCGCGCGGACCGCCCGCCAGGCGGCGGCGGCCTGGGTGCGCCGGCCGACCGCCCGCCGCTCGAAGGTGATCTCCCGACCGGCGGCGACCATGTCGTACATCTGGCAGACGTTGTCCAGCAGCGCGGAGCGGGAGGCCGCGATCTCGGCCGCCGCGTCACCGACGGCGTAGAGGACGTACGGGTCGTCCCGTACGGCCTGGCCGGTGATCTGTACGCGGTCGCGCTGGTAGGCGAGGTGGTGTGCGAGGGCGCCCTCGCACATGCCGATCACGGCGGAGGTGATGCCGAGCGGGAAGGCGGCGGAGAACGGCAGCCGGTAGGCGGGGTTGGTCAGCCCGGACTCGGCGGCCAGGGAGCCGTCCACGACCTTCGCGTACTCGATGACCCGGTGGGCGGGCACGAAGGCGTCCTCGACGACGACGTCCTTGCTGCCGGTGCCGCGCAGACCGACGACGTCCCAGGAGTCCTCGACGATCGTGTAGTCGGCGCGCGGCAGGATGACGTGCACCGACTGAGGGGGGCTCAGCCGGTCGCCGTCGGGGTCGGTGAGGAAGCCGCCGAGGAAGATCCACGCGCAGTGGTCGGTGCCGGAGGAGAACTGCCAGCGGCCGTTGAAGACGTAGCCGCCGTCGACGGGGCGCAGCAGGCCCATCGGCGCGTACGGGGAGGCGATCCAGGTGTCGGGGTCCTCGCCCCAGACCTCCTCCTGCACGCGTGGGTCGGCCATCGCCATCTCCCACGGGTGGACGCCGACGACGCCCGCGACCCAGCCGGTGGCGCCGTCGCAGGCGGCGATCCGCATCACCGTCTCGGCGAACTCGCGCGGGTGCAGTTCGAGACCGCCGTGGGTCTTCGGCTGGAGCATGCGGATGGCGCCGACGTCCCGCATGATCTTGACGGCCTGGTCGTCGAGCCTGCCGAGCGCTTCGTTGGCGGGGCCGAGCGCGCTGATCTCGTCGGCGCGCGCCTCGACGGCCGCGAGTACGGGATTGGACATGGCCCTTCTCACTTTCCCGGGGAGGTCTGTGCGGTGGTGTGGCCCTTCTCGGCCAGGGCGACCGCGATCTCGATGAGCTGGTCCTCCTGGCCGCCGACGAGCTTGCGACGGCCCGCCTCCAGCAGGATCTCGGCGCCGGACACCCGGTACGTGCCGGCCTGGCGGGCGGCGTGCTTCAGGAAACTGGAGTAGACACCGGCGTAACCCATGGTCAGCGACATGCGGTCGAGCAGGCACTCGCCGTCCATGACGGGCCGCACCACGTCCTCCGCCGCGTCGATGATCTTCAGTACGTCGATGCCGGTGCGGATGCCCAGGCGTTCGGCGACCGCGGCGAACGCCTCCACGGGGGTGTTGCCGGCGCCCGCGCCGAACCGACGGGTCGATCCGTCGATCTGCGTGGCGCCGGCGCGCACGGCGAGCACCGAGTTGGCGACGCCGAGACCCAGGTTCTCGTGGCCGTGGAAGCCCACCTGGGCGTCGTCGCCGAGTTCCGCGACCAGGGCGGCGACGCGGTCGCCGGCCTCCTCCATGACGAGGGCGCCGGCGGAGTCGACGACGTAGACGCACTGGCAGCCGGCGTCGGCCATGATCCGGGCCTGCCGGGCCAGTTCCTCGGGCGGCCGGCTGTGCGACATCATCAGGAACCCGACGGTCTCCAGGCCCAGTTCGCGGGCGAGGCCGAAGTGCTGGACGGCGATGTCGGCCTCGGTGCAGTGGGTGGCGATGCGGCAGATCGAGGCGCCGTGGTCGGCGGCCTCGCGGATGTCGTCCTGGAGGCCGAGGCCGGGCAGCATCAGGAAGGCGATCCTCGCCCGCCGGGCGGTCTTCACGGCCGCCTTGATGAGTTCCTGCTCGGGGGTGTGGCTGAAGCCGTAGTTGAAGGAGGACCCGCCGAGGCCGTCCCCGTGCGTGACCTCGATGACCGGCACGCCCGCGTCGTCGAGGGCGGCCACGATCGAGGTGACGTGGTCGACGGTGAACTGGTGCTGCTTGGCGTGCGATCCGTCCCTGAGGGACGAGTCGGTGACGCGGATGTCCAGGTCGGTGCTGTAGGGCATGGCTCGTGTACTCCTCGGTGAGCGGGTCTCAGGCGCCGGCGCGGCGGGCGGTGATCCGCTGGGCGAAGCCCTCGCCGACCCGGGTGGCGGCGGCGGTCATGATGTCGAGGTTTCCGGAGTACGGCGGCAGGAAGTCGCCCGCGCCCTCCACCTCGATGAACACCGCCACGCGCGCGAGTCCACCGCTGACCGCGGTCGGCTCGTCGAACTGCGGCTCGGTGCGCAGCCGGTAGCCGGGCACGTACGAGGCGACGCGGGCGACGGTGTCGTGGACCGACGCGGTGACGGCGGCGCGGTCGGCGTCCGCGGGGATGGCGCAGAAGACGGTGTCCCGCATGAGCATCGGCGGCTCGGCCGGGTTGAGGATGATGATGGCCTTGCCCTTGGCGGCGCCCCCGATGGTCTCGATGCCCCGGCCGGTGGTGAGGGTGAACTCGTCGATGTTGGCGCGGGTGCCCGGCCCGGCGGACGGTGAGGCGACACTGGCGACGATCTCCGCGTAGGAGACGTCGGTGACCTTGGAGACGGCGTGCACGATCGGGATGGTGGCCTGTCCGCCGCAGGTGATGAGGGAGACGTTCGGCGCGTCGAGGTGGTCGCCGAGGTTGACGGCGGGCACGACGGCGGGGCCGAGGGCGGCCGGGGTCAGGTCGATGGCCTGGATGCCGAGTTCCGCGTACTTGGGCGCGTTGGCCCGGTGCACGTGGGCGGAGGTGGCCTCGAAGACCAGGTCCGGCCGCTCGGGCCCGGCCAGCAGGGCGTCCACGCCGTCGGCGCTGGTGTGCAGACCGTTGTCGGCGGCGCGCTCGAGGCCGGGACTCTGCGCGTCGATGCCGATCATCCAGCGCGGTTCGATGGCCCCGGAGCGCAGGAGCTTGTACATCAGGTCGGTGCCGATGTTGCCGGAGCCGACGATCGCGGCGGTCGCCTTGGTCACTGTTTCGAACCTCATCCGAATCGAGTAAGGGGCGGGGGGACGGGGCGGTCAGCCGTCGTAGGTGACCTTCAGCCGGTCGCTGACCGGGCGCGCCTGGCAGGCGAGGACGAGTCCGTCGGCGAGGTCCTGGGCGTCGAGGACCTCGTTGCGCTCCATGACCACCTCGCCCTCCACGAGGACACAGGCACAGGCGCTGCAGGCGCCCTCCCGGCAGGAGTAGGGCGCGTCGAGCCCGGCCTGGAGCAGCACGTCGAGGAGGGGTTCGCCCCGCGGCCAGTCGACGGTGCGGCGGACGCCGTCCAGCTCCACCTCGGCCGTGCTGACGGGACCGGCGGTGTCCGGTTCGCACGCGCTGTCCTCCGGCCGGGCGAACGGGTCGCCGGTCAGCGAGGTGAACCGCTCGACCGTGACGCGGTGCGGGGGCACGCCCAGGTCGGTGAGGGCGCCCGTGGCCAGGTCCATGAAGGGGCCGGGCCCGCAGACGAAGGCGGGTCGGCCGGCGTACGGCCCGGCGAGCGCGCGCAGACCGGATGCGGTGGGCCGGCCCTGGACGGACTCCAGCCAGTGCAGCACGGTGAGCCGCTCCCCGTACTCCCGTGCCAGCGCGGTCAGTTCGTCGCGGAAGATCACGGACCGCTCGTCGCGGTTGGCGTAGACGAGGGTGACCGCGCCGTTCCCGGCGTGCAGGGCGGAGGTGAGGATCGACATCACGGGGGTGATGCCGCTCCCGGCGGCGAGCAGCAGGAAGTCGCCGTCGAGCGAGTCGGGGGTGAAGGTGCCGGCGGGCCGCAGCACCTGGAGGGTGTCGCCCTCGGTGACGTGGTCGCAGATCCAGTGGGAGGCGTAGCCTCCGGCGGTGCGCTTGACGGTGACCTTCAGCAGCTCGTCGCGCACCGGGGAGCTGCACAGCGAGTAGCAGCGGGCGGCGCCGCCGGGGCGCTCCGTGGGCACCCGGACGGTGAGGAACTGGCCCGGCAGGTAGGTGAACCGCTCCCGGTCCTCCTCTGCGGGCTCCAGGACCAGCGAGTGCGCGTCGGCCGTCTCGCGGATCACCTTGACCACGCGTACGGTCAGCGGGCCGGGGATCATGGCGCGTCGCCGGCGACGACGGACTCGGTGCGGGCGGCGGCCGCGTGCCGGGCGGCGATGTAGCCGAACACGATGGACGGGCCGATGGTGGCGCCCGGTCCCGCGTACTCGTTCGCCATGACGGACGCCGAGGTGTTGCCCGTGGCGTACAGCCCGCCGATGGCCGAACCGTCCTCGCGCAGGACGCGGCTGTGCTCGTCGCAGACGAGGCCGCCCTTGGTTCCGAGGTCACCGACCTCGATGCGGACGGCGTAGTAGGGGGCCTTGTCGATCTCGTCGAGGTTGGGGTTCTTCAGGGTGGGGTCGCCGTAGTAGCGGTCGTAGGCGCTGTCGCCGCGCCCGAAGTCGGTGTCCCTGCCGGCGCGGGCGAAGCCGTTGAAGCGGGCCACGGTGTCGGCCAGCGCGTCGCGCGGAACGCCGATCCTGCCCGCGAGTTCCTCGATGCTGTCCGCCCGGTGCACGGTGCCGTTGTCGTAGAACGCCCTGGGGAACGGCAGGCCGGGCAGGACCTGGGCGAAGGGGTAGCGGGCGCGGGCCTTGGCGTCCATCACGAACCAGGCGGGGACGTGCCCGCCGGCGAGCTGGTCGTGGACGAAGTTGACGTACGGGGACGACTCGTTGGTGAAGCGCCTGCCGTCCGCGGAGACGATCACCGACGGCGGGATGCACCGCTCGGAGACCAGGGGGATCGTCGCCCCGGAGGGGTGGTGCACGGACGGCATCCACCAGGCGTCGTCCATGAAGTCGAGGGCGGCGCCGAGCGCCTGTCCGGCCGTGATGCCGTCGCCGACGTTCTCGACGGCTCCGGCGCTGTGGTTGTCCCGGCCGCCCTCGGGCAGGTACTTCTCGCGCATCTCCCGGTTGTGGTCGAAGCCGCCGGTGGCGAGGAGCACACCGTGCCGGGCGCCGACGCGTACGGTGCGGCCGTCCCGGGTGACGACGACGCCGGTGACCTTTCCGCCGTCGTCGACGACGAGCCCGGTCATCGGGCTGCGCAGCCACACCGGTACGCCCGCGTCCTTCAGCGCCATGCGCATGCGGGCCACCAGGGCCCGGCCGCCGGTGGCCATGTGGCGGCGGCGGACCACGTTGGACGAGACCCGCCAGGCCGCGACGACCGACGCCCAGCGTCCGCGCCAGGTCCGCTTGACCATGGCGAGGTCCCGGTAGTCCTTGGCGGTGATCCACAGGCCGAGCGGGCCCTTGAGACTGTTGGGCCGCTGGTACTTCTCGTCCGCGCCGAGCTTGCGGGTGTCGAAGGGCAGCGCCTCCACGGACCGGCCGAGCGGGCGCCCGCCCTCGTACTCGGGGTGGTAGTCGGCGTATCCCCTGACCCAGAAGAAGCGCATCCAGCGGCTTTGCCCGAGCAGTTCCATGGCGGCCGGTCCCTGGTCGACGTACGCGTCGAGCCGGGCGTCCGGGACCCTGCCCTCGGTGAGCCGGTCCAGGTAGCGGCGGACGGATTCCCGGCTGTCGTCGTGGCCCCTGGCGCGCAGGGTGGGGTTGTTGGGGATCCAGATGCCGCCGCCGGAGATGCCGGTCGTGCCGCCGTACATCTTCCCCTTCTCGACCACGACGGCGGCCAGGCCGCTGTCGGCCGCGGTCAGCGCGGCGGCCATGCCACCGCCGCCGCTGCCGACCACGACGAAGTCGAACTCCTCGTCCCAGGCCTCCCCGGCCCCGGCTCGCCGGGCGCCGGCGCTCACGCCGCGTCCTTGCGGGTGAGGAAGGCGAGGACCGCGCTCTCCCAGGCGGCCTTCTGCTCGATCATCACCCAGTGCCCGCAGTCGGGGAAGACGTGGAGTTCCGCGTCCGGGATGGTGCGCATCGGCAGGATCGCCATGTCGACCGGGCTGACCCGGTCGTCGCGGCCCCAGGTGAGGAGCGTCTTCGCCCTCAGCCGGTGCAGCATCGCCCAGTACGGGGCCTCGGTGGAGGCGGCCGCGGTGGCGGCCCGGGCGGCGAACGCCTCACTGCCGTACATCAGGCGGGCGCCGGCGAGCGTCTCCGGGTCGGTGGCCTGCGCCCACCGCTCCTCGACGAGCTCGTCGGTCACCAGCGACCGGTCGTACACCATGGAGTCGAGCCAGCGCACCAGACCCTCCCGGGAGGGCCGGTCGGTGAACTCGGTGAGCAGGTTGATGCCTTCGCCGGGCCCGGGGCTGAACAGGTTCCGGCCGATGCCGCCGATCGTCACGAGACGGCGCACCCGGTCGGGGTGGTCGAGCGCGAACCGGGTGCCGACGATGCCCCCCATCGAATTGCCTATGACGTCGACCTGCTGGAGTCCGAGCCCGTCCAGGAACCGGGTCACGGACGAGGCCGCCGTCGCCATGGGGTGCCCGTCGACGGGATCGCTGACCCCGAACCCCGGGAACTCCAGGACCAGACAGCGGAAGTGCTCGGCGAACGCGGCCAGGTTCCCCCGGTAGTTGCGCCAGCCGGTGACTCCGGGCCCCGAACCGTGCAACAGCAGCAGGGGCGGGCCGTCGCCGGCCTCGTGATAGCGCAACACGCCCTGGTCGGTCGCGAGTTCGCGCAGTGTGGAGTCGTGACTCAGCTCCGTCATCATCCCTGCCCTCGGTTGACCTCGGTGGTCGGTGGTCCTGGTGGCCGGCTCCTCCGGGTGGTCCCGGTTGCGGGCGGCCACGGGTGCCGTGTGATCGGTTCCTGGACGGTAGTCACGGCCCGCGGGGCCGGGCGGTGGGCGTCTCGGTCAGCGGGACGCGTGCGGCGACGGGAGTGCCGGCGCGGTCCGCGGGAGCGAGTCCGAGGGCGGTTCCACTCATCGGGAACGGGCACCCGGCCCGGCCTGCCGTTGACCTAGCTTCGGCCTCCTGCCCGCTCCCGGGCACCTCACCGCACCGTCCCCCTCGAGGTGAAACCGATGACCGCAGAGTCCCGGTCCCAGTCCCTGTCCCCGCCCGAGACCGACGAGGGGACCGTGCCGACACCCCAGCGGATGCGGCACGCCATGGGGACCTTCGCGTCCGGGGTGACCGTGGTGACGGGGACCGGCTGGGACGGCGCTCCGGTCGGTTTCGCCTGCCAGTCCTTCGCGTCCGTCTCCCTCGAACCGGCCCTGGTCCTGTTCTGCGCCGATCACCGGGGGCGCGCATGGCCGAAAATCAGGGAGTCGGGGCGGTTCACCGTGAACATCCTGGCCGCGGAACAGACGGACATGTGCGCCCGGTTCGGGTCGAGCAAGGGCCTCAAGTACGAGGGCCTGCGCTGGGAGCTGTCCCGTTGGGGAACTCCGTCCCTGCCCGGCGTCCTGACCCGGGTGCACGCCGACGTCCACGACGTGCACGCAGCGGGCGACCACGATGTGGTGGTGGGCCGGGTGCTCGCCCTGGAGCCCGTGGCCGACCGGGAACCGATGCTCTTCTTCCGCGGCGGCTTCGGCGTCGGCAGCCCGGCGACCGCCGTCACGGCTCCCGACGTGTGGGGATGGGGCGACCACTGGGGCGGTCGCTGGGGGTGACCGGGGTCCCGGCGGCCGGCTCCGGCCGGGGTCCGCAGGATGCCCCGGCGACCGGACGCGGCGAGCCCCGGCCAGGGCCCGCGGGATGATCCTGCGGCGCCGTCCGCCGCGCCCGCCGCGGGCCGCCCCGCGAGGTGCGGTCTACTGCCAGTCGCCGTACTGTCCGGTGGCGAGCAGGCGGTCCATGGCCTGCGGAGACCACGTCTCCTCCGGCACGGCCGCGGCACGGTGCTCCCCCCTGACCGGTGTCTCCGGACAGGGGAACAACTCCCGGGAAACCTGCCGTGCCGCGTCCACCACCAGAGGGGCGGCCTTCTCCAGCGGGGCCCACGCGTCACCCGCCAGGGAGATCGCGGCAACCGGTCCCTCGGAGCCGCGGACCGCCGTGGCGACGCACGCGATGCCGGGGAAACACTCGCCGCGCTCGAAGGCGAGGCCGTGCCGGCGCCTGATGCGATGGAGCTCCTGGTGCAGGGTGCCGATGTCGCAGATGGTGTGCTGGGTCAGGCGGCCGATGGACTCGCCCGCCCTCGCCTCGACGTCCTCCGGCTCGAGCCAGGCCAGCATGGCCTTCCCGAGCGCCGTCGAATGCGCCGGCGCCCGGCCACCGACGCGTGACGGGACCGTCGCGGCGAACCGGCCTCCGACCTTGTCGAGGTAGTAGACCTCCGCGCCGTCCAGGACCGCCAGGTGAACGACGAGGCCGGTCCTGATCTGCAGATGATGCAGCCGGGCGGCAGCGGCCTCGCGGATCCTGCTGTGGGCCCCGTCTCCCCCGCCGAACCCGAGCGCGCGGCGCCCGAGTCCGTAGCCCAGACCGGTGTGTTCGAGCCAGCGCAGCCGCACCAGCTGGTCGAGTATCCGGTGCGCCGTCGACCTGGGCAGCCGGGTGCACCGGGCCACCTCCTCCAGGGACAGCCGGGCCGTGCGGCCTTCGAACAGGTCCATGATGAGCGTCACCCGCTCGACCATCGATGGCGGCAACTCTCGACGGGCCGGCGCGTGGGCGGTGGGAAGGCCATCGACAACCGTCATGGGAGCCTCCAGTCACAGACTGAAATGAATTCTCGTTTTCCGGAATGTAACAGCGCTCCGGAACCTGGAGAAGACATGCGCGCCGGCTCTTTCCGAGCGGACCGCCGCGCCGCGCGCATCGCCGCCCGCCCGGAAGCACCCGGCCGAGCGACCCGCGGCGCAGAGCGGCGCCCGGTGCGCCCGGCCCGGCACGCGGGTGTGCTCGCGGGGGCCGGTCGGGGGGTGCCGCTCCTGGCCGGCGCGTCCTTGGAGCCACGCGGTCCGCCGGCCGGGCGCCGACGGCTCAGGCGCGGATCGGCGCCTGCTCGCCCGGCGCCTCGGCCGGGGCCTTGTCGGCCGCCGAGTCACCGGTACCGGTACGCACGGCGGGGATCAGCAGCGCGACGGCGGCCGCCACCACGGCCACACCGCAGCCGATCAGCAGCCCGGTACGGAAACCGTCCTCGGAGGCGAGGGTGTGACCGCCCATGGTGACGGTCATCTGCGCCAGGACGACGCCGATCACCGCCGACCCGATGGTCGTGCCGAGTGAGCGCATCAGAGTGTTGAAGCCGTTGGCCGCGGCCGTCTCGGAGACCGGGACAGCGCTCATGATCAGGGCGGGCATCGCGCCGTAGGCGAGGCCGACGCCGCTGTTGATGACGATGCCGACGATCATCAGGCCCCAGGCGGTCCCCATGAGCGGCAGTGCGATGCCGTACCCCACGGCGATGACCAGCGCGCCGCAGATGAGGGCGAACTTGGGCCCCCGGGCATTGATCAGCTTTCCGCCGAGCGGGGAGACGATCATCATCATCACACCGCCGGGCGCGAGGTACAGGCCGGCGGCCAGCATCGACTGACCGAGACCGTAGCCGGTGGCCTCGGGGAACTGGAGGAGCTGCGGCGCGATCAGCATGAACGCGTACATGCCGACGCCGATCAGAACGGACGAGGCGTTGGTGAACAGGACGCGGGGGCGGGCCGTGGTGCGCAGGTCGACCAGGGGGTCGCGGGTGCGCAGCTCGTAGAAGCCCCAGACGGCGAGGGCGACGACGGCCAGGGCGAGCAGGCCCAGGGTGGCGCCGGACGTCCAGCCCCAGTCGCCGCCCTTGGAGATCGCCAGCAGCAGCGAGACCAGGCCGACGGCGAGGCCGACGGCGCCGGGGGCGTCGAAGCGCTGCCCCTTCGCACCGGCCGGCACGTCCGGAACGAAGACGAAGATCAGAGTGCCGATCAGCAGGGCGAGCACGGCCGCCCCCCAGAACAGCACACGCCAGTCCGCGTACTGCGCCACGGCCGCCGCCAGCGGCAGGCCGATCGCGCCGCCGATGCCCATGGAGGCGCTGACCAGGGCGATGGAGCCGCTCAGCTTCTCCTGCGGAACGACATCGCGCAGCAGCGCGATACCCAGGGGGACCATGCCCATGCCCATGCCCTGCAGACCGCGGCCCACGATCATCGGCACGACGGACGAGGCAAGCGCGCAGACCACCGAGCCGATCACCAGCGGGACGGCGCAGACGAGCAGCATCCGCCGCTTGCCCAGCAGGTCGCCGAGGCGTCCCGAGACAGGGACGCAGACGCCTGCCACGAGCAGCGTGACCGTGACCACCCAGGCCGCGTTCGAGGGCGTGGTGTCCAGGATCTGCGGCAGCTCCGCGATGAGCGGGGTGACCAGGGTCTGCATGATCGCGGCCACGGTGCCCGCCAGCGCGAGCGTGGCGACGACAGCGCCTGGGCGAGTGGTCGGCTGGGGGCCGTCCATGGTGGTGCTCCTCTACGAGAGTCAATGAGAACCGGCGCCTCGAACAGGCGCCTCATGCATCATACATACCTTGTGTATCTAGCACATGCCATGCGGGCTGCATATGATGGACCGAGTGAGCTCGAAGGAGTCGCACCGCAGAGAAGAGGGCACGTGAACACGGCGGACAGGGCCACGGATCAGGTCGAGTTCGAGCAGATGCTGCTGGGCCGGTACATGCATCTGCACAAGGGCAAGGGGCGTCGCTCCGGCAGCGTCCTGGACCGTAGCGCCTACATCCTGCTCAGCCGCATCCGCACACAGGGCCCGATGTCGATCGGACAGCTGGGTGACGCCTTCGGGCTGGACGCGTCCACCCTCAACCGGCAGACCGCGGCAGCCATGCGCGCCGGTCTCGTCGAGCGCATCCCCGACCCCGAGGGCGGCATGGCCCGCAAGTTCCGCATCACCGAGGAAGGTGAACGGCGCCTCGACGAGGAACGCACCGGCATTGTCGCCAGCCTCGACCGCATCATGGCCGACTGGCCGGAGGAGGACATCGCGGCCTTCGCCGACTACCTCCGCCGTTTCAACTCCGACATCGAGCGCCTCCACGGAATGCCCTGGCCACGCGCGCACGGAGCGGAACGGAGCGGCTGAGCCGCCTCCCGAGCGCCGCGCCGCTTCGCGGCGCGCGCAGGCATCACCGAAGGCGTCGATGCCCCGCCCGGAGGCCGGCCCCGGCGCGGGGAGCGGGAGTCGCATGCCCCGGAAGGCGAGCGACACCCGTCGGCCTTCCGGGCCGCCCCCTCAGTCGCGAGCGGCGGTCCTGGCGCGGAGGGCCTCGCCCAGGGACTCGTCCCGCCAGCGCTTCAGCAGCTCGTGGAAGTCGGCAGCGCCGTGCGGGTAGGAGGTCGGGCCGTTGGGCCGGCCGCGCCCTTCGGCGTTGTAGTAGCCGGGGGTGCACTCCGCGTGGAACCACTCGTGGTCGGGGGCGTCCTGGGCGCATACGGCGGTCCAGGCGTCCTCGGCCTCGCGGGACGGTTCGATGACCGCGCCCTCGGCTTCCGCACCGGCGACGAGCGCCGCGGCGTGGACGGCGTGTTCGTCCAGGACATGGGTGTAGTTGACGCTGCTGGCGCTCTGTGCCCCGCCCAGCTGGATGAGGTTCGGGAAACCGTTGCTGGTGAAACCGTGCAGCGTGCGCGGGCCCCGCTGCCGCCACGCGTCCTGGAGGTGGACGCCGTCCCTGCCGCGGACGGGCAGCCTGCCCGAGTGGACGCCGGAGACGCCGACCGAGAACCCGGTGGCGAAGATCAGGCAGTCGAGTGCGTACTCGGTGTCGCCGACCACGACGCCGCGCTCGGTCATCCGCTCGATGCCGTGGGTGTCGGCGGTGTCGACGAGGGTGACGTTGTCCCGGTTGAACGCCTGGAGGTACAGGTCGGAGAAGGTCGGGCGCTTGCAGGCGTACCGGTACCAGGGCTTGAGCTTCTCCGCCGTGTCCGGGTCGGTGACGACCTGGTCGACGCGGTGGCGGATCTCGTTCATCTTGGCGGCGTCCATGGCCTCGTAGGCCGCTTCGAACGCCTCCCGGTCGCCCTGGCGGCGGAAGCTCGGCAGGAGCTTCTCCAGCAGGCCCGCCGACGAGGTCCAGCCGTCCCCCACCAGGTCCTCGTCGACCGGTTCGCCCGAGACGAGGCCCAGGAAGTTGTCACGGCGTGCGCCCGCCCAGCCCGGGCGGCCGGCGCCCACGTCCCGAGCGGTGGTGCGGCGGTTGTCGCGCACGTCCACCGTGGAGGGGGTGCGCTGGAAGACGTAGAGGTGCCCGGCGTCCTCGGCGAGCTTCGGGACGACCTGGACGCCGGTGGCGCCGGTGCCCACCACGCCCACGCGCTTGTCCGCGAGGCCGGTCAGGCCGCCGTCCGGGGTACCGCCGGTGTAGCCGTAGTCCCAGCGTGACGTGTGGAAGGTGTGGCCCCGGTACGTCTCGATGCCGGGGATGCCGGGCAGCTTCAGCTCGGAGAGGGTGCCGGTGGCCGTGACGACGTAGGTGGCCCGGAACCTGTCGCCCCGGTCCGTCGCGACGATCCACGTCTCGGTGGTCTCGTCCCAGGTCAGTGAGGTGACCGCCGTGGAGAACAGCGCGTCGGCGTAGAGGTCGAACTTCTCGGCGATCCGCACCGCGTGCCGGCGGATCTCCTCGCCCGGGGCGTACTTCCACTCCGGTACGTACCCGGTCTCGTCGAGCAGCGGCAGGTACACGTGCGACTCGATGTCGCAGTGGATCCCCGGGTACCGGTTCCAGTACCAGGTCCCGCCGAAGTCACCGCCCTTCTCCATGACGCGGACCCGCTCGACACCCCGCTGACGCAGCCGCGCCCCCGCCAGGATGCCGCCGAATCCGCCGCCGACGACCACGACGTCCACCCGGTCCCGCACCGGTTCGCGCTCGGTGGCCTCTCCTGCGTACGGGTCGGCGGCGTAGTAACCGAACTCGGCGTCGGCGCCGAGGTACTGCCGTACGCCGTCGGGTCGCACACGGCGCTCCCGTTCGATCCGGTAACGCTCCCGCAGTTCGGCGAGTGCCTCGTCGGAGAGCGCCTGTGAATGTTCCATGTGGGGGACCTCGTTCCTTCCGGTTCGCTGCCGGGGAAGCACCTCGTCCATGAACGCGGCACGGAGTCGCAGGACTTGAGCAGCCATGCACTACCGTAACAACAACCGGACACTACTGTCCGGTTGCCTCGTGGTTGCTTCCGCATACTTTCGGACAGGAAGAGTGATTCGCATGCGACGACTCCCGATCCGGCCTCTCACCGTGCTCACCGCGATCGGCCTGCTGGCCCTCGCGGGCTGCGGTACGCAGACGAGCGGGTCCACGACGGACCCGGGTGGCGCCCGTGCGGACCGGACCATCCGCGCGCAGCAGGTCATGCGGCTGACGCAGGTGCACCAGCAGACCGGGATGACCCTGCTGGAGGGTCCGGTCTTCGACGAGGACGGCAGGCTGCTCGTCGTCGACGTCACCGCGCCGGCCGGCGAGCCGAAGGTGCTGCGCGTCGACGTCCGGAAAAAGACCTCCGAGCAGGTGCACACCGACGACCGCGGCGCCTACACCTCGGCCCAGTTCAGCCCGTACGACGGACGGATCTACCTGACCGACTTCTCCCACGGCGACATCGTGAGCCTGGCCCCCGACGGCGGCGATCCGCGGACGTTCTTCTCCGGCGAGGTCGACGGCGCGCGGATGAACCCCGACGACCTCGCCTTCGACCGGGAGGGCAACCTGTACGTCAGCGACTCCCGCGGCCTGTCCGAGGGGGAGGCGAAGGGCCGCGTGGTGCGGATCGACCGCTCGGGGAAGAAGGCCACCGTCCTCGCCGACGGCCTGGCCTCCCCGAACGGCATCTCCTTCGACGCGGACTACCGCGGGCTGTGGTTCAGCGAACTGACGCAGAACCGCATCTCCTACCTGCTCCTCGACGGCGAGGGCGCAGTGGCGTCGCGCCACACCGCCGTCCGGGTCGACGGCGGGGTCGCCCAGACCGACTCGATCGCGGTGGACGCGGACGGCAATCTCTACCAGGGGCTGCACGGCCGGCCCGCGATGGCGGTCTACAGCAAGAACGGCGACCGCCTGGCGACCGTCGAGGTGCCCGCGCGCGCCGCCGAAGGACTCGAATCGGCGACCAACGTCGCCATCGTCCCCGGCGGGAGGAAGGCCTACATGACCGTCAGCGGGCCGGACGGAGGCTACGTGTACACCTTCGACGCGCTGGCGGATGGAGTCCGGCAGTCCAACGGCGGCTGATGCCGCCGCCCGCGCTCGCACCCGCAGGGACGCGCCGGGATTCGCTCCCCGTGGGGACGCGCCGGGATTCGCTCCCCGTGGGGACGCGCCTCACTCCTCGTAGGGGCGCACCGGCCCCACCTCGACACCGAGCAATCGCCACGCCGCCCGTGCCCGGCGTTCCCGGTGCTCGCGGGTGGGGCCGGTGACGGCTCCGGAGACCATGCCGACGGCGATCATCAGGTCGTCCTGCCGCGAGGCGAGCGGATGGCCGGCGGGCAGGAGCCGGCGCAGAGCGCGTTCGACCCGCTGGGACAGCTCCACCGCGTAGGCGGGGGTGCCGGAGTGACTGGCCGCGCCGTCGGCGTGCAGGACTCCGACGAACGCGGTCGACTCCGTCTGGTGCCAGGTCACCACACCGAGCACCTGGGCGAGGTCCGCACCGTCCGACGCGGCCGCCCGCTCGATCTGCCGGACGTTCTCCTCCAGCACCGCCATGGCCAGGGCGGACCGGTCCGGGAAGTGCCGGTAGAGCACGCCCTGACCGACGCCTGCCCGGCGCGCGATCGCGGACAGCGGAGCGTCCAGCCCGTGCTCCGCGTAGATCTCCCGGGCAGCGGCGATGAGGGCGGCCCGGTTGCGGGCGGCGGCCTTCTGGCCACCGCTGGCGGGCCGCCGCTCGTCGGACGTGCGTTGCTGCGTCATTCCGGGAGAATATCGGGCAGGTACTCGGACGGAACCAGGTGGATACCGGTGAAGCAGGCGCGGTCCGGCGCCCGGACCGCGCACGGGGTCAGTGTCAGTCCTCGGAGTGCCGCCTCGGCGTTCCCGCGGTGGCTGGCCGGCTTCTCCGCCGGAGCGACGGATCCGCAACCGCGCCTCTCGGTGCGACCACGGCTCGTGGGCTCAAGAGGGGATCCGCGGGTACTCGCGGTCGCGGGGTCCGGGAACGAGGCCCTGGCCACCGTCGCCGAGGCCGGCCGCACCGGCCCCGGCATCCCGCTCACCCGGGCCGGCGGGCAGGCTGCCGGCCCAGGTGATCCGGGGTCAGGTACTGCTCCACCGCTGGTTGTCACGGCCGTTGCACTCCCAGAGCACCACCTGGGTGCCGGACGCTCCGCCGAAGAGGTCCAGGCACTTACCGCTCGACGCGGACAGCAGCGATTGTCCGGACAGGCCGAACCGTTGCGCTGCCGACCGGTCGCACGGTGCGAGGACCACCGGTGTGCGGTCCGCGGTGCCGGTGACGGTCGCGCAGAGGCCACCTTGCTGGAGTGCCGTGCCGGATCCGATGTTCCACGACTGGGAGGCCGCGCCGGTGCAGGCCGCAACCGCCAGTTCGGAACCCGGGCCGGCGCCTGTGAGGCAGCCGCCGGAGGCTTCGACCGCGAGCGCCTTCCCGGGGGCGGGGGCCGAGTCGCCTCCTCCGTCGGTTTTGCCCTTGTCCGGCGCCCTGCTCGCGGTGGGCTTCGCGTCGGTCCCCGCCGCCTTGTCCGTGCCCGGTTGGGTCTCCTGGCCGGAGGCCTGGCCGGAGGGCGTGGCGGAACCGCTGGAAGCGGGTCGGGACGACGCGTCCGCGCTCGCTGACGCGTCCGGCGACCGCTCCGTGCCGGGGCTTTGAAGTGCGGTCGCGTCGGACTGGCGCGGCCCGCCCGCGGCGTGGGACTGCCGATCGGCCTCCTCCTGGGACCCGCCGCGCATGACAGCCACTCCGGCGGCTGTCACCGCGACGGCCACGACGGCGGCGATGACGATCCACTTCACTGGTGGGCGGCGCGGGCCGGTCCGGGGACTGTCATCCGGTGCCGCCGGGGCAGTGGGGGCTTCGTCAGGGCCGGTGGCACGGAGGGGCGGCTGTGGTGGTGCGGCTTCCTTGTCGCCCCCGGTGTCGGCCCGGTGGGCCGTGGCCGCACGGGCGAGAGCGGCACGGGCTGCTGCCAGCTTCGCCGCATCGTTGATACCGGAATGCCTGTCCGGCGGTGAGCCCACGCGTCGGCCTTGGCCTATGTCCCGTTTGGGCAGTTCCGGCATTCTGTCGTGCTCCTTGTACAGGGGGAAGGTGACTGGAAGTCACATTCCGGGAGAGGGCGAGCTGTGCTGTCACCGTGGGGGACCGCGGGCCCGTTCCGGGCCGACCTTCATTCTCGTGTGTCACACGAGCAGGCAACAGGTCATTTTCTGACCATATTCTGTCCACTTCGACTCACTGCCGACTAAATCCGGCCCATGTCCGACGGAGGCAGCGACGGTGCGGTCTTGCACCCCTTGGGCCCGGCCCGCAACCGCTGTTCACGCCGTTCCCCGTTCGACGCAGGCAGACCAGCGACATGGCGCGATCGGCCGATGCCCGCCGGCCGGTCCTCCAACAGAATCCGCGGAGGCGGAGCACGAACCCGGTCGCGGGGCTGCGCGCGGGCCCGGTTGCCCCCGGTCGCTTCCGCGTCACGACCTCGGGCATCTCCTCATGCCGCACTGCATCCGGGCGGTGGCCCCGGGCGGTGGCCCCGGGCGGTGGCCGCACGGCGCCGTGGGCACCGCGCCGCCGGCACCCCGGGGTTCCACCGCTCCGCCCTGGTGCGCTACGCGTACTGGCCGGGCGATCCGGTTTTCCGGCACCACGGCACGCGCGTCTACCATGTCGGCCTCTGCTGCGGGGACGACGAGGTGATCCACGCCTCGCGGACGGGCGAGCTCGTCTCACGGGCCCCTCTGGACGAGGCCATGCCGCGAAAGGACCACTACGGAGCCACCCGACCTCCTGCACCTCCGTCAGACGACCCCTGCACGGCCCACCGCCGCGAGCGGGAGCGGGGCCGGCGTCCTGGCCGCTCGCCGGCGGAAACGGCCCCGGCGAGCGGCTTCTTCGAGGAGACACACCATGACCCTCACCCTCACCATCGACACCGCGCGCTGGCAGGAACACCACCGCAGCGTCCTCGACCGGTTCCCCGGGCTCGTACCGGTCTGCAAGGGAAACGGCTACGGGTTCGGCCACCACCGGCTGATACGGGAGGCGACTCGGCTCGGCACAGGACTCGCCGCCGTCGGCACCGTCCAGGAAGCGGCCCTCGTGCAGGACTCCTTTCCCGGAGACCTCCTGGTGCTGACCCCGTACCGCAACGGGGAGGCGTCCCCGGCACTGTCCGACCGGACCATTCGCGTCGTCTCCTCCCCCGGGCACTGCGACGGCCTGGCGGGACGCCGGGTCGTGGTGGAGCTCATGTCCTCCATGAGGCGGCACGGCATCACGGAGGCCGACCTGCCCGCCCTGCGCCCGGTGATGAGCGGGTGGGAGTTCGAGGGTTTCTCCATCCACCTCCCGCTGAACCGGGTGGGCGGCGCCGGCGGGGCCGAAGAGGTCGCCTGCTGGGTACGGCGACTGCGCGCGGAGAGGATGCCGCTCCATCAGGTCTTCGTGAGCCACCTGTCGGCCGAGGAGACGGCCAGGCTGCACGACGAGTTCCCGCGGACCCGTTTCCGGCTGCGCACGGGAACGAAGCTGTGGCTCGGAGCCCCGGAGGCCACCCGGTACCACAGCCGGATAATCGACCTCGTACGCCCGGAGCGGGGGAGGCGTTCCGGTGCCGGACGACGGCAGCCGGTCTCCGGCCCGCATCTCGTGGTCGTGGCGGGCGGCACCTCGCACGGGGTGGGGCTGAGGGCACCCAGGAGGCTGAGCGGTCTGCGGGACCGTGCCCGCCATGTCGCGGGCATCGGTCACGCCTGCCTCAACCGCCACCTGTCGCCCTTCCTCTGGGACGGCAGGCGGTGCAGGTTCGCGACCCCTCCCCACCTGCAGGAATCCGTCCTGCTGGTGCCCGGGGACGGTGCGCCGCCCCAGATCGGCCAGGAGGTCGCGGTGCAGCTGCGCTACACCATTACACGTCCCGACCGTGTCGTGGAGGAGCCGCAGGTCCCAGCGGGCGCGCTCCTGGCCACCGGTTCCGCCCCGAAGCGGGGATGATCCGCGCCGTCTGTCACGCCGGCGCGGGATTCCCGCCCCGGGTGCCGCGCCGGCGCGCCCCTCCACGACACCGCACGGGGCGGCCTCGACACCGCGCGAGGGCCGCGTCGAGGCCGCACGCAGGAACATCGGATGACCCGCCCGGACCCCGGCGGCATGAGCCGTTCGGACCCGAGCGGTGCGGAACGGGGCTTCCGACTCCGGTACGGGGCAGGCACAGATCGGGCAGGCGGGTCAGCAGCCGCTCGAAGGCGATCTGCCCCCCTCCATGCCCCGCCGGGCATCCGCAAGGCGTCAGGAGACGCCTCGAACAGGGCACCTTTCACCCTCCGGAATACCCCCCTGGGTATAGCTGTTAGGGTGGGTGTCAGATACCCCCCTGGGTACATCGCTCGGAGATGGAGTCGTGAGTCGTGTTCTTCGTTGACACCCTGGAGTTCGAGGGCCTGGGCAACCGCAGCTACCTGGCCGGCGGGCCCGACGCCGCGGTGGTCGTCGACCCGCCGCGCGACATCGACCAGGTCATCGCCGCGGCGGCCCGCCGCGGTGTGCGGATCGCTTCCGTGGCCGAGACCCATGTGCACAACGACTACGTCACCGGCGGCCTGGAGCTGGCCCGCGTCACCGGCGCCCGGTACCTGGTGCCGGCCGGGGCACACGTGTCCTTCGCCCGCACCCCGGTGGCCGACGGCGACACGGTGACGGTGGACGAGGGCCTGGTGCTGCGCGCGCTCACCACCCCCGGGCACACCCCCCACCACACCTCCTACGTCCTGGAGGAGGACGGGCGCGGCGTGGCGGCGTTCACCGGCGGGTCGCTGCTGATCGGCACCGTGGGCCGCCCGGACCTGGTGGAGCCGCGGCTGACCGAGCGGCTGGCGCGTGCCCAGCACGCCTCCGCCCACCGGCTGGCCGACACGCTGGACGACGAGGTGCCGGTGCTGCCCACTCACGGGTTCGGCAGCTTCTGCTCCTCCTCCCGGGCCGGGGGCGGCGCGAGCACGATCGGCAAGGAGCGCGAGACCAACGACGCGCTGAACCTGGACGTGGACACCTTCGTCGCCCAGATGCTCGCCGGGCTGGAGGACGTGCCCGCCTACTACGCGCACATGGGCCCGGCCAACGCCGCGGGCCCCGCGCCGGTCGACCTCACCCCGCCGGGGCGTGCGGACGCCGAGGAGATCGCCTCCCGGCTGGCCGCGGGTGAGTGGGTGGTGGACCTGCGCAGCCGTACGGCCTTCGCCGAGGGACACGTGGCCGGGGCGTTCAACTTCGAGGGCGAGGGCAACCTCGCCACCTACCTGGCCTGGCTGATCCCGTGGGGCAAGCCCGTCACCCTGCTCGCCGACACCCCGGAGCAGATCACTGACGCGCAGCGGGAGCTCGCGCGGGTGGGCATCGACCGCCCGGCCGCCGCCGCCACCGGAGACCCGGCCGACTGGGTCCGCAAGGGTGAACGGCTCGCCTCCTTCCCCCGCGCCCGCTTCGCCGACCTCGCCGATGTCCGTGAGCGCGGCGACGACGTGGTCGTCCTGGACGTACGCCGGGACTCCGAGCGTGCGGGCGGCTACCTCGACGGCTCGGTCCACATCCCGGTCCACGAGCTCCATGGCCGCATCGGCGAAGTACCGTCCGGGACGGTGTGGGTGCACTGCGCGGGCGGGATGCGCGCGGCGATCGCCGCCTCCCTGCTGGATGGGGCCGGCCGTGACGTGGTCGCCGTCGACGACGGCTTCGAGGCTGCGGCGGATGCCGGGCTGTCCCTGACTTCCGGCTGATTCCCGGCCGTTCCCCCGCAAGGAAGGAAGCATGTGATGTTCCTCTTTCGCCGCAGCGGGCCCCGCGTCACGGTCGACGAGGCACGCAGCCGTACCAGCGGCGATCGGCCCGACGCCGTCCTGCCGGGCATCCGTGAGGAGCCCGAACGGACCGCCGGCCACGCCGCGGGCGCCGTCCGCCTACCGCTGACGGAACTCGTCGCCGGTGGCACCCTGCCGACCGGGGCGCGGGGACGTCCGCCGGCGGTGATCTGCCGCAGCGGTCACCGCTCCGAGCAGGCGGCGGAGCTCCTCTCCGGGCGCGGAGTGCGGGCGGTGGACGTCGAGGGCGGCATCCACGCGTGGGCCGCCGCCGGGCACCCGGTCGTCGACGAACGCGGGAACAGCGGCCGAACAGCGTGACCGTACTCGTTCTCGCCCTCATCGCCGGGGCCGTCACCGGTCTCGCCCTCGGAGCCCTCGGCGGCGGTGGCAGCGTCCTTGCCGTACCGGCGCTGGTCTACCTGCTCGGCTTCACGCCGGCCGCCGCCACCACGGCCGGCCTGATCATCGTCACCGCCACCTCCGCCACCGCCCTGTACGCCCACACCCGCGACGGGAACGTGGCATGGAGGACAGGGGCGCTGTTCGCCGCGGCGGGCATCGTCCCCGCCTTCCTCGCCGGGGCCGTCGCCGGGCGCCTGCCCGAAGAGGTGCTGACGGCGGCGTTCGCCGTCGTCGCCGCGCTGGCGGCCCTGCGTATGCTGCGTCCGTCCACGTCCAAGCCGCCGGACCGGATCCGTCCCGGCAAGGCGGCCGGCGCCGGTGCCGGACTCGGCGCCGTGACGGGCTTTCTGGGGGTCGGCGGGGGATTCCTCGCCGTGCCCGCCCTGGTGAGCGTCCTGGGACTGGCCATGCGGCGGGCGGTGGGCACCAGCCTGCTGGTCATCACGGTGAACTCGCTGGCCGCGCTCGCCGCTCGCACCGGCACCGATGGCGGGCTCCACTGGGAGGTCATCGGCCCCTTCACCGGAACTGCGATCCTCGGCGCCTGGGACGGCAGACGGCTCGCGACGAAGATCTCCGGCGTCACCCTTCAGAAGACCTTCGCCGGCGTACTGCTGGCGGTGGCGGCCTTCATGCTCGGTGATGCGATCGTCTGAATCCGGGGACCGCAACGGCTCGGGCCAGGGCTTGGGAGAGCTTCTCCAGTGGGCTGCACGTCTGGTCACGGTCCTCACCGACATACGACCGTCCCCGAAGCCGGTCAGGCACTGCTGCGGTCCGGTCGCGATGATCACGAAACCCGCCCTGTCCAGTGACCACGAGGCGGCGGCCAGGTGGTGACCGCCTCCCGGCAGTCCCGCACCTCCTCGATCGCCCCGGCTGCGCCCCGCGCGCGGCGCAGCCGATGCCGGGCCGCCCTCCGTTCCGGCCCCATCGGGTCAAGCACCACCACTCCGACACGCAAGGACATCTGCCATGACCACACCCCCGGCCCTCGCCATCGACGAGGCGCGCACCCGCCTGCACGAACTGACCGTCATCGACGTGCGCACCCCGGGTGAATACGCCGGCGGCCATCTCCCCGGTGCGCTCAACATCCCCCTCGACCAGCTCCAGCGCGCGCTGCCCGGCCTCCAACACGCCGCCGACCGCGGTGACCTCCTGATCGTCTGCGCCTCGGGCGCCCGCTCCGAGAACGCCTGCAGGATCCTCGCGGAGCACGGCGTCACCGCCGCCACCCTGTCAGGAGGCACCGGCGCCTGGGCGGCCGACGGCCACGAGCTGCACCGCCCCCAGGGCGCCTCGAGGGCCACCTGGGGCATGGAACGGCAGGTGAGGCTCACCGCGGGAGTGATCGTGCTGCTCGGCCTGCTGCTCGGATACGTCGTCCACCCCGCCTTCCAGCTCGTCTCCGCCGGCATCGCGGGTGGTCTGGTCTTCTCCGCCCTCACCAACACCTGCGGCATGGCCGCCATGCTCGCCAAGCTGCCCCACAACCGGCCCCGCGCCGCCGACCTCGCCCACACACTGGCCGCACTGCGCAACCGCTGAACCACACGAAAAAAGGGGAGAGGGAGGGACCCGGAGTCGGATCCCTCCCCCTTTCGCACACCGGGCAAGCGGCCAAAGGCCCGCTGCCCCAGCACAGACGGCTCCTCGTCCGGCGACGACTCCGGATCCCGCCTTCTCGCCTGCCGCGAGCACCAGCAGCGCGGCCGGCGGCGGTCACCTTCGTGCCGCATGGCACCGCTGTGCCGGCCTGTGCGCCGCTGCTCGCTTCATCACCGTTCCCGCGTCTGCTCGAAGACACGGCCACCACAGGGCGCACGCGCTGGTCCGTGTCCCTTGCCCAGACGGGCGGAGACGTGCTCGTCATGCCCCTGGCCACCGTGCCGGCGTCCGGAATGCAGGCCGCCGTCAGCACCAGCCTGCCGGTCGGCCCAGCGGACTCCCCGCCATGGCGCTGCGGGCCGTGGCCGCCTTCGTGCTGATCGCCACCCGACCAGCCGGGCGGGTGACCGGACGCCACACTCAGGCCAGAGAAAGGAACAGCTTCTCCAGCCGGGTGCGCATCTGCTCCCGGTCACCGGAGGCAGCCATGTCCGCATCGGTCAGGCAGTGCTGCAGACCGGTGGCGATGATCGCAAAACCCGCCTTGTCCAGAGCCCGGGACGCCGCCGCGAGCTGCGTGACGACGTCCTCGCAGTCCCGCCCCTCCTCAATCATCTTGATCACGCCGGCGATCTGCCCCTGCGCCCGGCGCAGCCGGTTGACCACCGTCTTCAGTTCCTCAGCCGCCATCGCCAGTTCCACGACCCACACTCCTTCGAGATACCCCCTTGGGTATCGTACCGAAGGGGCACCCCCGACCGGGCGAAGAAGAGTCCCCCGCGGCACCCACCGCCGTTCCGAAGCCCGGGACCCTCCGCCCGGGTGGGCGGACCGCGGCGCCGGCGGGCTGTCTGCTGCCGCCCCGCCGACTCCTGCTCCGCCACGCCCGCGCGGGAGCCGACGCACACGTCCTGGTTCTGGGTCGGGGCGCGCCCAGGGCGTTCTCGCGCGTGACCTTCGCTGCCGCAAGGTCGATACTGCCGACAGCAACACGCCTGCCGAGACCGTCCGACCGACAGTCCGACCGGCCTGACGCGTCGTCACCACAGCGCCGTCGCGTCAGCATCAGTACCGCCAGAGCCCGCTTCGCACCGCCACGGAATGCCGAGATCACGAACAGCCCGACTTTCCCTTGATTAGCGTTGACCGGCGGAAACACGGGTCAAGGACTCGTCTGCCAACCTTCCCAGGAGGTACCCATGAGGATGCTCATCAACGTCCCGGAGACCGTGGTCGCGGACGCGCTGCGCGGGATGGCCGCGGCCCATCCCGAGTTGACCGTGGATGTCGAGAACAGGGTGATCGTGCGGCGGGACGCTCCCGTGACCGGCAAGGTCGCCCTGATGTCGGGGGGTGGCTCCGGGCACGAGCCGCTGCACGGCGGGTTCGTGGGTCCCGGGATGCTGTCGGCGGCCTGCCCGGGTGAGGTGTTCACCTCACCGGTGCCGGACCAGATGGTGCGGGCGGCGGCCGCCGTGGACAGCGGGGCCGGGGTGCTGTTCGTCGTCAAGAACTACACCGGTGACGTGCTCAACTTCGACATGGCCGCCGAGCTGGCCGAGGACGAGGGCATCCAGGTCGCCAAGGTACTGGTCAACGACGACGTGGCGGTGACGGACAGCCTCTACACGGCCGGGCGCCGGGGTACGGGAGCGACGCTGTTCGTGGAGAAGATCGCCGGGGCCGCGGCGGACGAGGGCCGGCCGTTGGAACGGGTGGAGGCGATCGCCCGCCAGGTGAACGACAGCTCCCGCAGTTTCGGTGTCGCGCTCGGTGCCTGCACCACACCGGCCAAGGGCAGCCCGACCTTCGACCTGCCGGCCGGGGAACTGGAACTCGGCATCGGGATCCACGGCGAGCCCGGCCGGGAGCGGCGTCCGATGATGACCTCGGGTGAGATCGCGGAGGCCGCCGTGGACGCGGTCCTGACCGACCTCGACCCGCGCAACCCCGTCCTCGTCCTGGTCAACGGCATGGGCGCGACGCCGCTGCTGGAGCTGTACGGCTTCAATGCCGAGGTGCAGCGCGTACTGGGCGAGCGCGGTGTCGCCGTCGCCCGCACCCTCGTCGGCAACTACGTCACCTCGCTGGACATGGCGGGGGCCTCGGTCACCCTGTGCGAGATCGACGAGGAGTTGCTGGGACTGTGGGACGCGCCGGTGAAGACACCGGGACTGAGGTGGGGCATGTGACGGCGAACGGGGAAGGGATCGCAACGTACCTACCAGGCAAGGAGATCATGTGCTCGACGCCGACTTCTTCCGCCGTTGGATGACGGCGACCGCCGCGTTGGTCGACCGCGAGGCGGAACGGCTCACCGCCCTCGACTCGCCGATCGGTGACGCCGACCACGGCAGCAACCTCCAGCGCGGGTTCACGGCCGTGACGGCCACGCTGGACAAGGAGGCACCCGGCACGCCCGGCGCCGTACTGACCCTCGCCGGGCGGCAGCTGATCTCCACGGTCGGCGGCGCCTCCGGGCCGCTGTACGGGACGCTGCTGCGCCGTACCGGCAAGGCGCTCGGGGACGCCGCCGAGGTGAGTCCGGAGCAGCTGGCCGAGGCGCTGCGGACAGGGGTGGACGCCGTCCGGACGCTCGGGGGTGCCGCGCCGGGGGACAAGACCATGATCGACGCCCTGGTGCCCGCCGTGGACGCCCTCGGCGACTCGTTCGCCGCGGCCCGCGCCGCGGCCGACGAGGGGGCCGAGGCCACCGTGCCCCTGCAGGCCCGCAAGGGCAGGGCGAGCTATCTCGGTGAGCGCAGCATCGGGCACCAGGACCCCGGGGCGACCTCGGCGGCACTGCTCGTCGCCGCGCTGGAGGAGGCGGCCGGTGAGTGACGAGAAGCTGGTCGGGATCGTGCTGGTGTCGCACAGCGCCGAGGTCGCCGCGTCCGTGGCCGAGTTGGCGAAGGGCCTGGCGGGTGGTGGCGCGGCCGTGCCCGTCGCCGCGGCGGGCGGGACCGCCTCCGGCGGGTTCGGTACCAGCTCCGAGCTGGTCTCCGCCGCTGCCGCGTCCGTGGACCGGGGCGCGGGCGTCGCCGTCCTCACCGACCTCGGCAGCGCGGTGCTCACCGTCAAGGCGCTGCTCGCCGAGGGCGACGAACTCCCGGACGGCACCCGTCTTGTGGACGCTCCCTTCGTCGAGGGCGCGGTGGCCGCGGTGGTCACCGCGTCGACGGGCGCCGGCCTCGCGGCCGTGGAGGCGGCGGCGGAGGAGGCGTACTCCTACCGGAAGGTCTAGGGGAAGGCCGGTCCGGGTCGTCCGGGCGGGGGCAGGGATCATGTCGCCGGTCTCCAGCGGGTTCGAGGGCCGGGGGCATGGGCCGGGAGCGAGGGCCGGGGTGCTCGCTCCCGTCGGGCATTTGTCCTGTCAAAAGGTTGACATGATGCCGATGCCCGACCGAGGGTGGGCGGGACAGAGCAGGGACCGGTCCGAAGAGGGGCTCTCATGGTGGATGCGCTCGGTGTCGCCGTCGTCGGTTTCGGCTGGATGGGCCGGGTGCACACCCAGGCGTACGCCCGTGTCCGGCACCACTACCCGCGACTCGCCCTGCGTCCGGAGCTGGTCACGGTCGCCGAGGAAGTGCCGGGGCGTGCGGAGGAGGCCGCCGCGCAGTTCGGGTTCGCGTCGACGACCCGGGACTGGCGCGACGTGGCCGACGATCCGCGGGTGGGGGCGGTCAGCATCACCGCCCCCAACTTCCTGCACCGCGAGATCGCCGTCGCGATGGCCGAGGCCGGCAAGCACATCTGGATCGAGAAGCCGGTCGGCCTGACCGCCGAGGACGCCCGGGCGGTGGCGGACGCGGTCACCAAGGCCCAGGTCCAGGGCGCGGTCGGCTTCAACTACCGCAACGCGCCCGCCGTGGAGGCCGCCCGCGACCTGATCGCCGCCGGGGAGATCGGCGCCGTCACCCATGTCCGCATCCGCCTCTTCAGCGACTACGCCGCTCATCCTGAGGGGGCGTTGACGTGGCGTTACGAGCGGGAGCGCGGTGGCAGCGGGGTGCTCGGCGACCTGGCGTCGCACGGCGCGGACCTGGCCCGGTTCCTGCTCGGCGACATCGCGTCCCTGACCGCGGACACGGCGGTCTTCCTGCCGGAGCGGGCCCGCCCGACCGCCGCGACCGCCGGCCACGCGCGGGCCTCGGGCGGCGCGTCGGGCCCGGTCGAGAACGAGGACTACGTCAGTTGTCTGCTGCGCTTCGCCTCCGGCGCCCGCGGTGTCCTGGAGGCCTGCCGGGTCTCGGTCGGCGAGCAGAACAACTACGGTTTCGAGGTGCACGGCACCACGGGCGCGGTGTTCTGGGACTTCCGCCGTATGAACGAGCTGGGCGTCAGCCGCGGCACGGCCTACCAGGACCAGCCCGTCAGCACGGTCTACGTCGGCCCGGCGCACGGCGAGTTCGCCGCCTTCCAGCCGGGGGCCGCGAACGCCATGGGCTACGACGACCTCAAGGTGGTGGAGGCCCACCGTTTCCTGCGCTCCATCGCGGAGGGAACCCCGTACGGCGCCACCCTGCCGGACGCCGTGCGCAGTGCGGAGGTACTGGACGCGATGGCGCGGTCGGCGGAGCGGGGCGCCTGGGTCGAGGTGTGCCCGCAGGTGTGAGACGGGACCGCCGGCGACGCACCCCGCCCCGCATGGAACGCCCCCTCTTCCTCCTTCCCGCACCGCTCCCTCACCGAAGGTGACGCCGATGCCCGCCGATCCCGCCCCCTCCCCCCGCGCCTGGCTGTCCCCGCAGGACTGCGACCTCGACACCTTCCGCAGGCTCGTCGAGCAGCCGACCGACCCCGCCGCACACCCGCGGGCCACCGCCGTGGAGCAGAACGTCCCCGTGTACGACGCGGGCCGGCTGCGCGGCGACCCGGAGACGGCGGCCGAGCTCGTCCACGCCCTCGCCGACGGCCCCGGCATCATCGTCCTCAAGGGCGCCTTCCCGGACACGGCGGTCGTCGACCGGGCCACCGCCGTGTTCGACGCGCTGATCGCCGGGCAGCGTGCCTCGGGTGCCACCGCCGGTGACCACTTCGCCGCACCGGGGGCCAACGACCGGGTCTGGAACGCGCTGGAGAAGGCCGCCCTGCACGACCCCGACACGTTCGCCGACTACTACGCCAACCACACGCTCGCCCTCGTCTCCCGGGCCTGGCTCGGCCCCGGCTACCAGGTCACCTCGCAGATCAACGTGGTCAACCCGGGCGGCGCCGCGCAGACGGCGCACCGCGACTACCACCTCGGTTTCCTCTCGGACGAGGCCGCGGCGGCCTACCCGGCGCACGTGCACCGCCTCTCCCCCGTCCTCACGCTCCAGGGCGCGGTCGCGCACTGCGACATGCCGGTGGAGTCGGGCCCCACGATGTATCTGCCGCACTCCCAGAAGTACGAGCCGGGCTACCTGGCCTGGCGGCTCCCCGACTTCCGGGCCTACTTCGAGGCGCACCACGTGCAGCTGCCCCTCGCCAAGGGCGACGCGGTGTTCTTCAACCCCGCGCTGTTCCACGCGGCAGGCACCAACCGCTCGTCGGACATCCGCCGCATGGCCAACCTGTTGCAGATCTCCTCCGCGTTCGGCCGGGCGATGGAGGCCGTGGACCGGGAGGCGGTGGTCGACGCGGTCTATCCGGTGCTGCTCGAGCGCAAGGCCGTGGGCGTGGGCGAGCGGTGGCTGGAGAACGTGGTCGCCGCGAGCGCAGAGGGCTACCCCTTCCCCACCGACCTCGACAGCGATCCGCCCGTGGACGGTCTGGCCCCTCTGTCCCAGGCGGACGTGGTGCGGCGGGCACTGCGTGAGGAGTGGACGCCGCAGGCGCTCGGCGCTCGGTTGCGGGCCGGCTCCGCGCGCCGGGCGAGCCGGGGGACGCGATGACACTGCTCGAAGACAAGGTCGTCCTGGTCAACGGCGGAAGCCAGGGCGTCGGCGCCGCGATCGCCCGGGCCGCCGTCCGTGAGGGTGCGGTCGTGGCGGTCACCGGGCGGCGGCCGGAACCCGGCGAGGCCCTGGTGGCCGAACTGGCGGCGGCCGGCGGCAAGGCACTGTTCGTACGGGCCGACCTGGCGGACGCCGGGCAGGCGAAGGCCTCCGTGGCCCATACGGTGGAGGCGTACGGCCGTGTCGACTGCCTCGTCAACTCGGCGGGGCTGACCTCGCGGGGGACGCTGCTGGACACCACACCCGAGCTGTTCGACCAGCACATCGCGATCAACCTCAGGGCACCGTTCTTCGCGATGCAGGCGGCGGTGGCGGACATGGTGGGCCGGGGCGCACCCGGCACCGTCGTCAACATCATCACGTCGTCGGCGCACGGCGGTCAGCCCTTCCTGGCGCCGTACGTCGCCGCCAAGGCCGGCCTGGTGGGCCTGACCAGGAACGCCGCCCACGCGCACCGTTTCGACCGGGTGCGGATCAACGGCCTGAACATCGGCTGGACGGCGACCGAGGGCGAGGACGCGACCCAGCGTGCCTTCCACGGCGCCGGGGACGACTGGCGCGAGCAGGCCGCCGCTCGGCTGCCGATGGGGAAGCTCGGGCAGCCGGACGAGATCGCCGACTTCGTGGTCCTGCTGCTGTCGGACCGGTCCGGGGTGGTCACGGGCTCGGTGATCGACTGGGACCAGAACGTCCTGGGCGGCCTGGACTGAGTACGCGGCCCGGCAGCACGGCAACCACGCACCGCCGGCCCGGCACGGCAACCACGCACGGCGTGCCCGGCACCTCCACCACGCACCGCCGGCCCGGCCCGGCAACCACGCACAAGGAGCAACGAGAACCATGCGCATCGGAATCCTCGGCCTCGGCCGCATCGGCGCCTTCCACGCCGAGACCCTCGCCGCACTGGACGCCGTCGACTCTCTCGTCGTCGCCGACCCGTTCCCGGACGCCGCGACAGCGGCCGCCGAGCGGTTCGGCGCCGAGATCGCGGACTCCCCCGAGGCGGTGCTGGCCGCCGGGGTGGACGGCGTGGTGGTCGCGGCGGCGACCGACGCCCACCCGGTCCTGATCCGCACCGCCGTGGAGGCCGGGGTCCCCGTCTTCTGCGAGAAGCCCGTCGCCCGCACCATGACGGAGGGCGTGGAGGTGCTCAAGGCGGTCGCGGGTCACGACGTGCCCGTGCAGATCGGCTACAACCGCCGCTTCGACGCCGCCTTCGTCGCCGCACGGGCGGCCGTCCGGGCCGGTGAGCTGGGCAAGCTGCACACCGTGCGGTCGACCACGCTGGACCCGGCGCCGCCGCCTGCCGCGTACATCGCCGCGTCCGGCGGCATCTTCCGCGACTGCTCGGTGCACGACTTCGACGTCATCCGCTGGGTGACGGGCCGCGAGGTCACCGAGGTGTACGCCGTCGGCGGCAACCGGGGAGCCGACTTCATCCAGGAGGCGGGCGACGCGGACACCACCGGCGCGGTCCTCACCCTGGACGACGGCACGATCGCCGTGGTCTCCAACAGCCGTCACAACGCGCGCGGTTACGACGTCCGTATGGAGATCCACGGCTTCGCGGACTCCATCGCGGTCGGCCTGGAGGACAAGCTGCCGCTGCGCTCGGTCGAGCCCGGCGCCACCTTCCCGGCGGGCACCCCGCACGACTTCTTCATGGACCGCTTCGCCGCCGCCTACCGCGCCGAGCTGACCGCGTTCACCGAGGTCGTCGCAGGGGCCCGCCCCTCTCCCTGCACGATCGAGGACGCGCTGGAGGCGGGCTGGATCGCCGAGGCGTGCACGCTGTCGCTGCGGGAACACCGTCCCGTGACGGTCGCGGAGGTGCGGCGGGGCTGAAGCCGACCGGGACGTCCGGCGGGCCGGAGGACCTGCGGGTCGAGTGGTCAGCCCGCCGGCTCGCTGATGTTCACCATCCAGGGGACGCCGAACCGGTCCGTGCACATGCCGAAGACGTCCCCCCACATCTGCTTCTCCAGCGGGACGGCGACGGTGCCGCCGGCGGACAGCTTCTCCCAGTAGCCGCGCAGCTCGGTCTCGTCGTCACCGCTGAGGCTCACCGAGAAGTTGGTGCCCGGGGTGTACTCCATGCCGGGCGGGGTGTCCGAGGCCATCAGGGTGAAGCCGCCCGGCGTCTCCAGCATGCCGTGCATGATCTTGTCGGCCTCCGGGGCGTCGGCGTCGCCGAACGCGCCGAAGGTGTTGAGCGCGAGGGTCCCGCCGAAGACCTGCTCGTAGAACTCCATCGCCTGGCGGGCGTCGCCGTCGAAACTGAGGTACGGGTTGAGGCGCGAGGCCATGTCAACCTCCCGGAACGGGATGAACGGTCTGTGCCATGCACGCTAGCGCGCGGCACTGACAACGGCTCGCCGAGCGGGGGCGCACGCGGCCGGCCCGGTCCTCCCGGTGCGTGGCGGAAGGGCCGGGCCGGGTGGCCGCGTGTGCGCCGTCAGGCGCCGCAGGAGCGCAGGAACCTGCGGGTGCGGACGGCGATGGGCAGCGGCTTGTCGGGCTCGCAGGGGTACATGTCCTGCTCGACGATGGCGAAGAGGTCGACGTCGAGATTCTGGGCCGCGGTGAGCACCGGGCCCAGGTCGGGTACTCCGGCGGGCGGCTCGCACATCACCCCGCGCCGCACGGCCGGCCCGAACGGGACGCCGCCCGCGCGCACGTCGGCGAGGATCTCCGGGTCGACCTGCTTGAGGTGCAGGTAGCCGATGCGCTCGCCGTAGGTCTCGATCAGCTTGACGCTGTCGCCGTCGCAGTAGGCGTAGTGGCCGGTGTCCAGGCAGAGGCTCACCAGGTCGGAGTCGGTGGCGTCGAGGAAGCGCTCGACGTGTTCCTCGGTGTCGATGTGGGTGTCGGCGTGCGGGTGGACGACGATGTCCAGGCCGTAGCGCTCCTTCACCTCGTGGCCGAGGCGTTCCATGCCCTTGGTCAGGTGCGCCCACTGCTCGCCGGTCAGCTCCGGCGGCTCCAGGATCTCGGCGGTCTTGTCGTCGCGCCAGAAGGACGGGATGACGACGAGGTGCTTCGCGTCCATCGCCTGCGTGAGGGCGGCGACGCGGCTGACCTGTTCCCAGGTGCTGTCCCATGCGGAGGGGCCGCGGTGCAGCCCGCAGAAGATGGTGCCGGCCGAGACCCTGAGCCCCCGCCGGGCCACCTCGTCGGTGAGGCGGGCCGGGTCGGTGGGGAGGTAGCCGTAGGGGCCGAGTTCGATCCACTCGTAGCCGGCCTCGGCGACCTCGTCCAGGAAGCGTTCCCAGGGCACCTGCTTCGGGTCGTCGGGGAACCAGACGCCCCAGGAGTCGGGGGCCGAGCCGACGCGGATGCGGTCCAGGGCAGCGGGCATGTCAGGCCTTCCCTTCGGCGGATGCGGCGGTGTCGGACACGTCGGTGTCGTCGGTCGCGGCCGGGCCACCGTCCGCGGGAGCCTCCGGCTGCTCCGGGAGGGCCGCCACGTCCACCCCGCCGACCTGTGCCAGTTCGTGCCTGAGGGCGGCGAGTTCGGCGCCGCCGGCCATGTGGTTGGTGAGTTCCTCGAGGGTGATGTCGGCGCGGGCGGCGCTGAGTTCGAGGGTGCCCAGGCGCAGCACGCTGAAGTGGTCGCCGACCAGGTAGGCGTGGTGGGGGTTGTGGGTGATGAAGATGACGCCGAGGCCGCGTTCGCGGGCGGCGGCGACGTACTTGAGGACGACGCCGGACTGCTTGACGCCGAGGGCGGCGGTGGGCTCGTCGAGGATGAGGACGCGGGCGCCGAAGTGGACGGCGCGGGCGATGGCGACGCACTGGCGCTGGCCGCCGGAGAGGGTGCCGATGGGCTGTTCCAGGTCGTCCAGGACGATGCCCATGTTGCGCAGTTCCTCGTCGGCGGTCCGCTTCATGCGGGCGATGTCGAGGCGGCGGACGGGCCAGGGCCCCTTGGTCAGCTCGGCGCCCAGGAAGAAGTTGCGCCACACCGGCATCAGCGGGACGGTGGCGAGGTCCTGGTAGACGGTGGCGATGCCGCGGGCGAGGGCGTCGCGCGGCGTGCCGAAGCGCACGGGTTCGCCGTCGACGAGGAAGTCGCCCTCGGTGTGCTGGTGCAGACCGGAGATGATCTTGATGAGGGTGGACTTGCCGGCGCCGTTGTCACCGAGTACGCAGGTGACCCGGCCGGGGTGGACGGCGAGGTCGACGCCGTGCAGGGCGCGGATGGTGCCGTAGGCCTTGCCGGCGCCGCGCAGTTCGACGATCGGCCGGCCGTCCTTGTCGGGTGCGGGATCCGCGAGGACGGCGCCGTGGGTGCCGGGGGTCTTGCTGGTCATCGCTGTCACCTCCGGGTCGCCGCGCGGCGGACGTACAGGTTGATGAGGACGGCTCCCAGCAGCATCACGCCGAGGAAGGCCTTGAACCAGTCGGGGTTCCAGCCGGCGTAGACGATGCCCTGGTTCACCATGCCGAACATGAAGGCGCCGAAGACCGGGCCGATGGCGGAGCCGTAGCCGCCGGTGAGCAGACAGCCGCCGATCACCGCCGCGGCGATGTAGATCAGCTCCTGGCCGACGCCCTCGCCGGACTGCACGGTGTTGAAGGAGAAGAGCTGGTGCATGCCGACGAACCAGGCGCCGAAGCCGACCAGCATGAACAGCGTGATCTTGGTGAAGGTGACAGGGACGCCGACCGCGCGGGCGGACTCCTTGCTGCCGCCGACCGCGAAGACCCAGTTGCCGTACTTGGTGCGCAGCAGCACCCAGGTGGCCAGCGCCGCGAAGGCCAGCCACCACACGACCGTGATCTTCACCTGGACGCCGCCGACGTCGAAGGAGGAGGCGAACAGGGCCTTGGCCTGGTCGAAGCCGTCCATGTCGCTGATGTCGTCGGTGGCGACGTTGCCGGTGACCAGCTTGGTGACCGCCAGGTTGACGCCCTGGAGGATCAGGAAGGTGCCGAGCGTCACCAGGAAGCTGGGCAGGCCGGTCTTGACCAGCACCCAGCCGTTGAAGGCGCCGACCGCGAGGGAGACCACGAGGGCGACGATCACGCCCATCCAGACGTTCATGGTCAGCTGGTAGCTGAGCATGCTCGCGGTGAGCGCGGAGGTGACCACGGCGACACCGGCCGACAGGTCGAACTCGCCGCCGATCATCAGCAGGGCGACCGGCAGGGCCATGATGCCGATGGTGGACGACTGGTACAGCACCGTCGCCATGGAGCTGCCGTCGCGCACCGAGGGCGCGGCGATCAGGAAGAAGACGAACACGGCGACGGCGCCGAGGAAGACCCCGACCTCGGGCCGGGCGAGCAGCCGCAGCGCCAGGGAGCGCTGCCGGGTCCGCCCGTCGGACCGGCCGGGGCCGGGGGCCGGCGGTGTGGTGACCGCCGGCCCGGCCTGTCGGGTCGCGCTCATCACCGGGTGCCCTTCGCGGCGAACTCGGCGACGGCCTTCACGTTGGACTTGTCGACGAAGGCCGGGCCGGTCAGCACCGGCTGCTCACCGCCGCCGCTGTAGTTGCCGTTGTTCTCGTAGAGCCACAGGCCGTCGACGGCGAGGTAGCCCTGGAGGTAGGGCTGCTGGTCGACGGCGAACTCGATGTCGCCCTTCTCGATGGCGCCGGTCAGTTCCTTGTTGAGGTCGAAGGTGGCCACCTTGGCCTTGCTGCCGCCCTCGTCCACCGACTGCACCGCGGTCATGGCGAACGGGGCGCCCAGGGTGACCAGGTGGTCGATGTCGCCGTCCTGCTTGAGCTTGGCGGTGATGGTCGACTTCACCGAGGGCATGTCGGTGCCGTTGACGTAGAGGTTCTCGATCGAGCCCTCGAAGGTCTTCTTCACGCCGTCGCAGCGCTGGGTGAGGCCGATGTTGCCCTGCTCGTGGATGACGCAGACGGCGTTCTTGGCGCCGTCCTCGTTGAGCCGTTTGCCGAGCGCCTCGCCGGCCACGGTCTCGTCCTGGCCGAAGAACTCCATCAGGCCGAGCTTCTTCCAGTCCGCGAGACCGGAGTTGAGCCCGACGACGGGTATGCCGGCCTTCTCGGCCTTCTCGATGACGCTGCGCAGGGCGTCCGGCTTGGCGAGGGTGACGGCGATGCCGTCGACCTTCTGGTCGATCGCGTTCTGCACCAGGTTGGCCTGGTTGCCCGCGTTCGGGTCGGCGGAGTAGACGAGCTTGATGTTGTCCTTGGCCGCGGCCGCCTCCGCCCCCTTGCGGACGATGTCCCAGAACGTGTCGCCGGGTGCCTGGTGGGTGACCAGGGCGACGGTCATCCGGGGGGTGTTCGCCTTGCCCGCCGAGCCGCCCGAGTCCCCCTCCTCGTCGGCCTTCTTCCCCCCGGAACTGCTGGAGCAGCCGGCCAGGGCAAGGGCCGCAGCGGCGGCGAGGGCCACGGCGGGGGCGAATCCGCGGGAGCGGGCGTGCGAAGAGCGGTCCATCTTTCCTGCACCTCACTGTGCGACTGTGCGACGGGGAAGCCGTGTGCCAGACCAGAGAAGAACGGCTGTTGCGCTGGGACCGGATACAAGTCCTTGGGACGCCCGCTGTCAATACTTTGTTAAGACATCATTTCACGAGCTAGTCCGAATGTAAGTACAAAGTATTGACAGGGTCGCTCCGGAGTCCTACACCTGGGAGGCGGCAGGCCCCCGCCCAGCCCGAGGAGCGTCGCACATGGCCGAGTCAGTCCCGCGTTTCGATCTGATCACGATGGGCCGCATCGGGGTCGATCTCTATCCCCTGCAGACGGGTGTGTCCCTGGCGGAGGTCGAGTCCTTCGGGAAATTCCTCGGCGGATCGGCCGCGAACGTGGCGGTCGCCGCCGCCCGCCTCGGCCGCGCCACGGCCGTCGTCACCCGCACGGGCGACGACCCGTTCGGCGGCTATCTGCACCAGGCGCTCAAGGAGTTCGGCGTCGACGACCGCTGGGTGACCCCGGTCTCCGCCCACCCGACTCCCGTCACCTTCTGCGAGCTCTTCCCGCCGGACGACTTCCCGCTGTACTTCTACCGGCGCCCCAAGGCCCCCGACCTGGAGATCCACCCGGAGGAGCTGGACCTCGACGCGATCCGCGCCGCCTCCGTCTTCTGGATCACCGGCACGGGTCTGAGCGAGGAGCCGAGCCGTACGGCGACCCTGGCCGCCCTCGCCCACCGCGCCAAGTCCGGTACCACGGTCTTCGACCTGGACTGGCGCCCCATGTTCTGGACCGACCCCGACCGGGCCCGCCCCCTCTACGCCGAGGCGCTGCGGCACGCGACCGTCGCGGTCGGCAACGTCGACGAGTGCGAGATCGCCACGGGCCTGCGCGAGCCGCGCGCCTGCGCCGAGGCGCTGCTCGCGGCCGGGGTGGAGCTGGCCGTCGTCAAACAGGGCCCGAAGGGCGTCCTCGCGGTGCACCGCGACGGCCGGACCGCCGAGGTGGAACCGGTGCCCGTCGAGGTGGTCAACGGCCTCGGCGCGGGCGACGCGTTCGGCGGCTCGCTCTGCCACGGCCTGCTCTCCGGCTGGACGCTGGAGCGGACCATGCGGTACGCCAACGCGGCCGGCGCCCTCGTCGCCTCCCGTCTCGCCTGCTCCTCCGCGATGCCCACCGAGGCGGAGGTCGACGACCTCCTCGCGCGAGCCACTCCCTGAACGGAGCAACGCCTTGTCCCTCAGCATCCCCGACCTCACCGCGGTCAGAGCCCGGCACCCGGAGGCGATCGCCGAGGCGGCCGCCCGCCGGGTACGCCGCCCGCTGATCGGCGGCTCCGGCCGCCTGATGATCGTCGCCGCCGACCATCCCGCGCGCGGGGCGCTCGGCGTCGGCGACCGCCGGCTCGCCATGGCCAACCGGGCCGACCTGCTGGAACGCCTGTGCACCGCGCTGTCCCGGCCCGGCGTCGACGGGGTACTCGCCACCGCCGACGTGCTGGAGGACCTGCTGCTTCTCGGGGTACTGGAGAACAAGGTCGTCATGGGCTCGATGAACCGCGGCGGCCTCGCGGGCGCCGCCTTCGAGATGGACGACCGATTCACCGGCCACCGCGCCGAGGACATCGCCCGCCTCCGCTTCGACGCGGGCAAGCTGCTGCTGCGCATCGACTACGACGACCCCGGCTCGCTGGCGACCATGGAGTCCACCGCCCGCGCGGTCGACGCCATGGCCGCGCGGGAACTTCCCGTCTTCGTCGAGCCGTTCATCTCGCGCCGCGTCGAGGGCCGGGTCCGCAACGACCTGTCCGCCGAGGCCGTCACCCGGTCCGTGGCCATCGCCTCGGGCCTGGGCGGCACCTCCGCCTACACCTGGCTGAAACTGCCCGTCACCCACGACCCGGACGACATGGGCGAGGTCCTGGAGACCTCCACACTGCCCGCCGTCCTGCTCGGCGGTGACATAGGGGGCTCCCCCGCGGACCAGGCCGCCGCCTACGAACGCTGGCGCAAGGCGCTCCGGCTGCCCACCGTGCAGGGCATGGTCGTCGGCCGCTCACTGCTCTACCCGGCCGAGGGCAGCGTGGAACAGGCGGTGGACACGGCCGTCGGACTGCTGTGACCCACGACGCGACACACGGGGCGACTACGAGGAGAGGGACGAGGAGATGACGTACCACCTGCCGGCGGGCACGACCGCGGGCGGCGGCGCTCTGGCCGTCGACGTGACGCCCGAGAAGGCCGGCTGGGGCCACTCCAGCCTGCGCGTGCTCCACCTGCCCCCCGGCGGCAGCCACACCTTCGACAGCGGCGACAGCGAGTGGATCGTCCTCCCGCTCAGCGGCGGCTGCACCGTCGCCACGGCCGACGACTGCGGCCAGGACACCTTCCGGCTCACCGGCCGCGACAGCGTGTTCAGCGGCGTCAGCGACTTCGCGTACGTACCGCGCGACGCCCGTACGACCGTGACGTCCACCGGCGGCGGCCGGTTCGCCCTCACCGGCGCCCGCTGCACCCGCCGGCTGCCCGCCCGCTACGGCCCGGCGTCGTCGGTGCCGGTGGAGCTGCGCGGCACGGGGAACTGCTCCCGCCAGGTCAACAACTTCGCAGCCGCCGGGGTCCTGGAGTGCGACAACCTCATCGCGGTCGAGGTCATCACCCCGGGCGGCAACTGGTCCTCCTTCCCACCGCACAAGCACGACGAGCACCGCCCCGGCGCGGAGTCGGTGCTGGAGGAGATCTACTACTTCGAGTTCGCGGACCACGACGGCACGCCCGGCCTCGGCTACCAGCGCGTCTCCCCGTCCGGGCAGGGACAGGGCACGGACGTGCTGGCCGAGGTGCGCGACGGCGACGTGGTCCTCATCCCCGACGGCTGGCACGGACCGTCCATGGCGGTCCCAGGCCACCACATGTACTACCTCAACGTCATGGCCGGCCCGGAGGCCGAACGGGCCTGGCTGATCTGCGACCACCCCGACCACGCCTGGGTCCGCAACACCTGGGCGGGCCGGCCCGTCGACCCGAGGCTCCCCCTCTACACCGCACCGGAGAGGTCCGCATGAGCGCCGCCGCCACCCGCCGACTGACCACCGCCCAGGCCCTGGTGCGCTTCCTGGCCGCCCAGTACACCGAACGCGACGGCGTACGGCGCCGGCTGATCGCCGGCACCTGGGGCATCTTCGGCCACGGCAACGTGGCCGGGCTCGGCCAGGCACTCGTCGAGTACGGCGACCTCATGCCGTACCACCAGGGCCGCAACGAACAGGCCATGGTGCACGCGGCCGTGGGCCACGCCCGCCACCTGAACCGGCTGTCCGCACAGGCGGTGACGACGTCCATCGGCCCCGGCGCCACCAACCTGGTCACCGGCGCCGCACTCGCCACGATCAACCGCCTGCCGGTCCTCCTCCTCCCCGGCGACTACTTCGCCTCGCACGCCGCCGACCCGCTGCTCCAGCAGCTGGAGCACCCTGTCGAGGCGGACGTGTCCGTCAACGACACCCTGCGCCCCGTCTCCCGGTACTTCGACCGCGTCACCCGCCCCGAGGCGCTCCTCGCCTCCGCGCTCCAGGCGATGCGCGTGCTCACCGACCCGGCCGAGACCGGCGCCGTCACCCTCGCCCTCCCCCAGGACGTCCAGGCGGAGGCGTACGACTGGCCCGAGGAGTTCTTCGCCGACCGGGTCTGGCGCGTACGGCGCCCCGCGCCCGACCCGCAGGAGCTGGCCGAGGCCGTGCGGGCGGTCCGCGCCGCCGAGCGGCCGCTGATCGTGGCGGGCGGCGGCGTCCACCACAGCGAGGCCGAGGGCGTGCTGAAGGCGCTGGTGGACGCCACCGGCATCCCCGTCGCCTCCACCCAGGCCGGCAAGGGCGCGCTGCGCCACGACCATCCCGCCGACCTGGGCGCCGTCGGCCACACCGGCACCGCCGTCGGCGACGACATCGCCCGCACCGCGGACCTGGTGATCGGGGTCGGCACCCGCTACACGGACTTCACCACGGCCTCCGGCACCCTCTTCCAGCACCCGGACGTCCGCTTCCTGAACCTCAACATCACCGCCTTCGACGCCCACAAGCTCGCCGCCCGCACCCTGGTCTGCGACGCGCGGGCGGGGCTCACGGCGCTGGCGGACGCGCTGTCCGGCCACCGGGTGGACGCGTCGTACGAGACCGAGTACCGCGCCGGCAGGACCCGCTGGGAGGAGGCGGTGGCGGCGGCGTTCCGCGCCGACGACGACGGTGCCGTGCCGACCCAGACGCAGGTGCTGGGCGCGCTGGACGCCGTCGTCGGCGACGAGGACGTGGTGATCAACGCGGCGGGTTCGCTCCCCGGCGACCTGCACAAGCTGTGGCGGGCCCGCTCCCCGCGCCAGTACCACGTGGAGTACGGCTACTCCTGCATGGGCTACGAGATCCCGGCCGCGCTCGGCGTCCAGCAGGCCGCGCCCGGCACGCCGGTGTGGGCCCTGGTCGGCGACGGCACCTATCTGATGAACCCGACGGAGATCGTCACCGCCGTCCAGGAGGACCTGCCGGTCAAGCTGGTCCTGGTGCAGAACCACGGCTACGCGTCCATCGGCGGCCTCTCCGAGTCGGTGGGCGCCGAGCGCTTCGGCACCGCGTACCGCCACCGGGTGGCCGACGGCGCCTTCACCGGCGCCCCGCTCCCCGTCGATCTCGCCGCCAACGCGGCCAGCCTCGGCATGGACGTACTGCGCGCCAAGACGGTGCGGGAACTGCGCGAGGCCCTGCGGACGGCCCGCGCGTCGGACCGTCCGACGTGCGTGTACGTGGAGACCGGCCCTGCACCGGCCGCTCCCTTGGCCGAGGCCTGGTGGGACGTGCCGGTCGCCGAGGTGTCCGCCCGCGAGGCCGTCACCGGCGCCCGCGCCGCGTACGAACGCGCCGTCGCCGACCGCCGCCGCCACCTCTGACACGTCGGCACCCACGCAAGGAGGTACGTCCATGGCGAGGACCGGCGACCCCGCACGTGCCGTGACCGCCCCCGCGCTCAGCACCCTGGAGTTCGCCCTGGACCGGGCCAGTCCGGTGCCGCTGTACTACCAGCTCGCCCAGCAGTTGGAGGCGGCGATCGAGCACGGCGTCCTCGCCCCGGGCAATCTGCTGGGCAACGAGGTCGACCTCTCCGTCCGCCTGGGCCTGTCCCGGCCGACCGTCCGCCAGGCCATCCAGTCCCTGGTCGACAAGGGCCTCCTGGTCCGGCGGCGCGGGGTCGGCACGCAGGTGGTGCACAGCCAGGTCAGGCGCCCCCTGGAGCTGAGCAGTCTCTACGACGACCTGGAGGCGGCCGGGCAGGGACCCAGCACGCGGGTGGTGCGCAACGAGGGCGTGCCCGCCTCCGCCGACGTGGCGGCGGCCCTCGGCATCGCGGAGGGCGGCGAGGTCACCGTCCTGGAGCGGCTGCGCCTCACCCACGGCCGGCCGGTGGCACTGCTGTGCAACTACCTGCCGGTGACGCTGCTGGAGCTCGACGACGCCCGGCTGGAGTCGACCGGCCTGTACCGGATGATGCGCGCCTGCGGCATCACCCTGCACAGCGCCCGCCAGACCGTGGGCGCCCGCTCGGCCACCCGCGAGGAGGCGGGCCGCCTGGACGAGGAGGAGGGTGCCGCACTGCTGACCATGACGCGCACGGCGTACGACGACACCGGGCGGCCGGTCGAGTACGGGACGCACATATACCGCGCGTCCCGGTACGCGTTCGACTTCCAGCTGCTGGTCAGGCCGTGACGCCGGTCAGTGGGCCCGGTCCAGCCGGGCCCGCTGCTCCGGGGTGAGGTCCAGGTCCACGGCGGCCAGGTTCTCCTCCAGCTGCGCCACCGACGACGCCCCGGCCAGCGGGACGATCGGCAGTTCGGCGCCGATCTGCCAGGCGAGGACGACCTGGTTGACGCTCGCGCCGGTCTCCCGGGCGATGTCGCGGAGCACCGCGAGCCGGACCGGGGTGCCCGGGTGGTCGTAGTCCGGGGGCAGGGGCTTGTCCTCGCGGACGTACGCCCCTGCGAGCAGCGGCGAGTAGGCGACCAGGGTCAGGGCGGGCTCGGCCCGCAGGTAGCCGAGGAGTTCCGGGCCGGCGTGGCCGAGGCTGCCGTCCGGGAAGAGGTCGCCGGGCACGTCGAAGCGGGGCCGCAGGTGGCTGTGCTGGTACTGGAGCACCTCGTAGCCGGGCAGGCCGGCCGCGGCGGCGAGCGCGCGGGCCCGCTCCACGCGCCACATCGCCTGGTTGCTGACGCCGAGCAGTCCGACCGTGCCCTCCGCGACCAGCTCCCCGAACCCCTCGACGGTCTCGCGCTGCGGCACGGTGTGGTCGTCGATGTGCGCGTACAGCAGGTCGAGCTTGTCGACGCCGAGCCGTTCCCGGCTGCGCTCGGCGGCCTCGCGGATCACCTTGGCCGACAGGCCCTCCGCGTTGTCGGTGTAGCTGGTGCCGGGGGCGAGCGGGCGGGCGCCGAGCTTGGTGGCGATGACGATCTCGTCGCCGATGCCGCGGCTGCGCCGCCAGCGGCCGAGGAGTTCCTCGCTCTGGCCGCCCTGGCCGCCATCGGTCCAGAAGGCGTAGTTGTCGGACGTGTCGATGAAGTTCCCGCCGGCCTCGACGTAGCGGTCGAGGACGGCGAAGGAGGTCTTCTCGTCGGTCAGCGAGCCGAACAGCATCGCGCCGAGCGCGAGCACGCTCACCTCACGGCGGTGGGCCGGATCGGTGCCGATGGTGCGGTACTTCATGGTGGTCCTCCCCTTCGTGCCCGGTCGTCCGGGCACGAAGGGGAGTCTTCAGTTTGAAGCGCACTTCACGTCAAGCGTCTCGCGTGTCTTCGCGGATGACGTTCCGGGTGTCTTGCCGGGTGTCTTCCCGAAGGGGCCGGGAGAAGGGACCCTCCAGCGCGGCCCACTGGAGCAGCATGATGGTCTTCGCGTCGGCGATCTCGCCGGTGCGGATCATCTCCAGGGCCCGGCCGAAGGGCAGTTCGAGGGTCTCGATGTCCTCGCCCTCCTCGTCGAGGCCGCCGCCCTCGTGGGTGCGGGTGGCGGGGCCGTAGGCGGCGGCGTAGAAACTGACGCGTTCGGTGACCGAACCGGGGCTCATGTAGACGTCGAACACGTGCCGGACCTCGCCGACGGTGTGCCCGGTCTCCTCGACGACCTCGCGCCGCACGGCGACCTCGGGGTGCTCGTCCTCGTCGTCGAGCAGCCCGCCGGGTGTCTCGATCAGCATGCCGTCGGGGTGCCCGTTGACGTAGACGGGGAGGCGGAACTGGCGGGTGAGCAGCACGGTTCCGCGTTCCGCGTCGTGGAGCAGCACGGTGGCGCCGTTGCCGCGGTCGTGGGTCTCGCGCTCCTGGGTGCTCCAGGTGCCGTCGGCCCGCTGGATGTCGAAGGTCGTGGTGCGTTCGACGTACCAGTGGCTGGAGAGGAGCCGTACGTCCCGGACCTTGACCCGGGGGTTGCCGGTCAGGTCCCGGCCCGCCCGGTCGAGTCCGGTGCGGCCCCGGCGGTCCGGGGTGTCGATGCCGGCGGTCATCGGCGGCCGTCCGGCCGGGGGCCCTTCGGGGGCGCGGTGTGGGGCAAGTTGGTCATGCCCGCTTCTATCACCTGGTCCGGTCGCGTACGAAGTCGAGGGAGGCGGTGAAGCAGTCCTCGACGTCCTGTTCGGCCGCTCCGGCCCACAGGTGGTCGGCGCCGGGGACGGCCCGGAAGCCGGCCTCCGTGCCCACCGCGCGCAGTGCCGCGGCGAGTGCCTCCCCCTGGGCGACGGGGACGACCGTGTCCTCGGCTCCGTGGAGGATGAGGAACGGCGGGGCGCCGGGTGCGACCCGGGCGAGCGGGCTGGCAGAGCGGGCCCGGTCCGGGGCGTCGGCGGCGGGGGCGCCGAGGAGTGCCGCCTCGGGCGTGTGCGGGGGCGCGGCGGTGAGGTCGGTGGGGCCGTACCAGACGACGCAGCCGCGCACGGCGGCCGGGGCGGCCGTCAGGGCGAGGAGCGCGGCGAGGTGGCCGCCCGCGGACTCGCCCCAGGCGACGACGCGGTCGGCGTCGACGCCGAGTTCCGCGGCGCGGGTGCGCAGCCAGACCAGCGCCGCCGACAGGTCGTCCAACGGGGCCGGGAAGGCGGCTTCGCCGCTGAGCCGGTAGTCGGGGCAGGCGACGGCGAACCCGGCTCGCACGAGGCGGGCGAAGGGGCCGGGCCGCCGGTCGCGGAAGCGTGGGCCGAGGTCGTCGCGCAGTCCGGTGCGCCACGCGCCGCCGTGGACGAAGAGGATCACGGGCGGCGGGCCGGCGGCCGGCTCCTCGGGGAGCCACAGGTCGAGTTCCAGGGGGCGGCTGCCGTCGCGGACGGCGTACGGGACGGCGCGCAGGAGCCGTACGCCGTCCGCGGGGTGCGCCGCGGTCGGCAGGGGCAGCGCCGCGGGGTCGGGCGGGGCGAGGAACGGGGCGAGTGCGGGGTGCACGAGGTCACTTCCCGGGGGTGCGGGGCGGGCGGACGGCGAGGCGGGGCAGCAGTCGGTGCGCGTTGGCCGTCGTCAGGTCCCGCCAGCCGGCCGCGCCCGACGGCACCGGGGCCGCTTCGACGGAGGCTATGTGGGCGTCCACACCGTGCGCCGGGGTCCAGCAGTAGTCGCTGCCGTACAGGAGCCGGTCCGGTTCGACGAGCCCGAGCAGCGCGGGGACCTGGCGCGGGAAGGCGGGGCCGGCCATGTCGTAGTGCAGGCGGCGCAGTTGCCGCACCGCGTCGGGGGCGCCGTCCGCACCGGACGGCAGGAAGAGCTTCATGAAGCCGTTGATGCGGTCGGCGAGGGCGGGCAGCGCGCCACCGCAGTGCGGGACGATCACCTCGAGGCCGGGGTGGCGTTCCAGGGTGCCGGCCATGAGCAGGTCGGTGACGGTACGCGCGGTGTCGAAGACGAACTCGACCATGGGGCGCGGCCGTCCGAGCGCCGACCTCTCCCAGCACACCGGGGAGGTCGGGTGCAGGAAGACGACCGCGCGGCGGCGGCCGAGTTCGGCGAGGACGGGCTCCAGCCGCGCGTCGCCCAGGTACACCCCGTGGGTGTTGGTCTCCAGCACCACTCCGTCGGCGCCGAGTTCGTCGAAGGCGTACGCGATCTCCGCGAGGGCGCCGTCCACGTCCGGCAGCGGCAGGGAGGCGAAGAAGCCGAAGCGGCCGGGGTGTTCGGCGGCGGTGCGGGCGGCGTCCTCGTTGACCTCGCGGGCGAGGCCGCGGGCGGCGGTGTCGTCGCCGAAGTGCACGCCGGGCGACGAGACGGAGAGGACCGAGGTGCGGATGCCGTTTCTGTCCATCAGCTCCAGGTGCGCTTCGGCGGACCAGGAGGGCCAGGCGGGCACGCCGTCGGGCAGTTCGTGGCCGGCGGCCTTCGCCCGGCGCACGTAGGACTCGGTGACGAAGTGGGCGTGGACGTCGACGAGGCCGGGGCCTTCAGTGGGGACCGTCATGGGGCTCTTCCTTCCGGGTGTGGTTCCTCGACGCGGCCGTACGGTCGCGCAGCCGGGTGACGGCGCGCTCGCCCAGCACGATGCCGAGCAGTCCGGTCAGGCCGATCAGGGGCGGGGCGGGTGAGGTGAGGCCGAGGGCCCAGTAGACGGCCCCCATCAGCAGCCCGGCCAGCAGGCTCACGGCAGGGCCGCGCGCACGAGCGAGTACGGACCTCACAGCGCCCCCAGCAGGGCCTGGCCCGCGAGCATGCCCAGCAGGCCGAACAGGGCGACCGGCGGAGGCGCCGGGGACCTCACCTTCAGGGCGGCGTAGAGCGCGCCCACGAGAACGCCGGCCAGCAGCGCCCATGCGTACGCCATCGTGTTCTCAGCTTTCCGTTCGCCACTGGTGGTCGGGCAGGAAGGTCACGTCGTACTGCTGCGGCACGGTGCCGAACCTGTGCGGCTCCGGCACGAACGGGCGCTTGGGCAGGCCGAGTTCGTCGGTCTCGGTGCCGAGGGTCTCGAAGAACCGCTCGAAGGTGCCGCCGGGACCGGCCGCGACGCCGACTATCTGGCTGTGGTGGCGCTCGATGCGGTAGGCGTGCGGGCAGTTCTTCGGTACGAAGCCGAAGTCGCCGACGGTGAGCAGCTTCTCCTGCTGCTCACCCTCGAGGTCCTCGACGAAGAGCCGGACGGCGCCCTGGGTGACGAAGAAGACCTCGTAGGTGTCGGGGTGGGAGTGGGCCGGGATGATGTCGCCCTTGGGACCGTCGCAGGTGAAGAAGTTGAAGGTGTGCTCGGTCTGCGGTCCGCCCGCGTAGATCGTGAACAGGTCGCCGAAGAGGTGGGCGCGGTCACCCATGCCCTTCTCGATGAAGTACGGCTTGCCGGGTTCGGCGGGGATGAGCGAGTGGGAGCGCCTGGCGAATTCGATGGTCATGGGAGCCTCCGGTCGACAAGAACGTCAGGCTACCTGACGTTCACGTGACCGTCAGGCTACCTGACATCACAGGGTGGCGACAAGCTGCTGCCCGGGAAAAGGAGGAAACGCCGGGCGGAGCTGCCCGTATGCTCGGAGCGGAGGAACCCGAGGAGACATGACGGAAACCGCACAGAACATGCCCCTGCTGCTGGCCGGGGCCAAGCGCTGGTTCGACGACGCGCTGATGGCGAGCATGCGGGCAGCCGGCGAGCAGCCGCTGAGCAGCGCCCAGGGCCAGGTCCTCGCCCTCCTGGACGCGGAGGGCACCACGGTCGCCGAGCTCGCCCGCCGCCTCGGCGTCACCCGTCAGACCGCCCACCAGGCCGTGCACGGCATGGTGGGGCTGGGTCTGCTGGAACAGGTACCGGACCCCACCTCGGCACGCAACCGCCTGATCCGCATCACCGCGGAGGGCACCCGTGTCCACCAGCGTGCCCAGGCCACCCTCGACGTCATCGAGAACGTCCTGGCCGACCGCATCGGTGCCGCGCGGGCCGCGGCACTGCGCACCGCCCTGAGCCTGCCGCGCGGCGAGCCACCGGTCGTGGAGGCCCCGTGAACAGACGACGGCACAAGAAGCTGTCCCGCCGTCTCGTCGACGCCGCGCTGGTCGGCGACATCGCGGAGGTGAGAGCGGCGCTGCGGGCCGGAGCGCCGGCCGAGACGGCCGACACCGCGGGCACCACGCCGCTCTACCTGGCCTCCGTGAGCGGAGCCGCCGACATCGTCCGCCTGCTGCTGGCGGCCGGCGCCTCCCCCGACACCGAGAGCGGGATCGGCTCGGAGGGCACGCCCCTGTGCGGGGCGTCCTGCTGGGGTCACACCGAGGCGGTACGCGCCCTCCTCGAACACGGCGCCGACCCGAACCTCCGGGAGGACCACGGCACCGGCTGGTCCCCGCTGGAGTGGGCGATGAACGGACCGCATCCCGAGACGGCCGACCTGCTGATCGCCGCGGGGGCGCGCGGCCCCCGCTGAGGCGCCTCAGTCAGGTCCGTCAGATCCGTGAGGTCCGTCAGACCCGCCGGGCACGGCGGACCTCACTGCCGTTCCGCTCGGCTTCCCTGCTCCGCTCCGGCGTCCGGTACTCGCGCGGCTCCTGCGGAAACCTCCTCGCCCGGGGCGGCCGTCGCCCTCTGCCGGAGCCACCGGTCCGGTCCGTGGCCGGGCCCGGCGACGGTGGCCTCGGTCTCGCTCAACCGTGCGCCCTGCTCAACCGTGCACCCCGGCACCCTCTTCGACGGCGTCCGGCTCGGCCGCGCGGGCGAGGAGCGCGTCACGCGCGAGGGCGTCGGCACGGGTCGACGGCACCGTGCAGGCGTGCGCGCCGGCGATGGATCCGTAGCGCGCGCAGCGCAGCGGGTCCTCGCCCTCCAGCCAGCCGAGCAGGAAGCCGGAGGCGAAGGCGTCGCCCGCCCCGTTGGAGTCCACCACCGGAGCGGGAGGAGCGACGGCGGGTACGTGGCTGAGGTCGCCGTCGACGAGCAGGTACGCGCCCTCGGCTCCGGCGGTGGCCACGACGATCCGGGCCCGGCCGCGCGCGGCGATGTCCCGCATGGTGTGCTCCGGGTCGGCCAGGGCGGTGGTGGACAGGAAGACCAGGTCCGCGGCGAGCGCGAACGGCTCGTGGTACGGATTGACGCCGTCCCAGTCGTGCAGGTCCGTCGAGACGGTGACCCCGGACTCGCGCAGCGTCGGCAGGGCGTACGCGCACGGGTGCGTGATCACCACGTGGGCGTGCCGGCTCGCGGCGGCGAGGGCGCGCACGGTGGCCTCGGGCAGCCGGTCGGTCTGCCGGCTGCGCGTGTTGTCGTACAGGGACAGCCGCCGGCCGTCCGGACCGACCAGGTTGACCGCGCGCTTGGTGCCCGCCGCGGAGTGCACCTCGGTGAAGGGGATCCCCCGGTCACGGTGCATCGCGCGCACCAGGTCACCCTCGGGGTCGGCGCCGACGACGTCGATGTGGTGGGTGCGCAGCCCCAGGGCGCTCACGCCGAGCGCGACGAAGTCCCCGCTCTGGCCCGCCCGGGTCACGATGCCCGGCTGGATCATGTAGCTGTCGGCGTAGGGGAGCGGCAGTTCCGGGACGTGGACGACGGTGTCCACACCCGCGCCGCCCAGGACGAGGACGTCAGTCTCCATGCTCATGGGGGTCGGCTCGTTCCTCTCACTCGGAGGTGGTGAGTCAAGCAGCCGCCCGCCCGGGCGGCAAGGACCTTTCTGAAAGTTCCCGCAAGCCATTGCGACTCGCACCAGTCCCAGACTGACCGAGAGGCCGTACCGGAATCCCGGTACAGCGGCCGCGGCCGGACCGCCTCCTCCGCCGCCGCGGCCTTCGCGTACCTCACCCTCGGGGTGTTCGTCGCGCCGGCCGGACCGGCCGTCACCTCCCGCGGACTCGGGCGGTGACGGTCAGGGTCACAGGCCGGCCAGCAGGCGCCCGGTGTAGCCGACCATCACGGTCCAGAACAGACCCGTAAAGCCCCGCTCACCGATGCTGGTGTTGAAACGTCTGCCGAGGAACGTCGCGACGAACATCAGCGGCACGCACACCAGGGCGACGAGGTAGTCCCGGCCCGTCAGCAGTGCGGCATCCGTCCAGACGGCGGTCTTCGTGACGTCCCCGACGAGCGAGACCAGGGAGAGCGCGCCGACGAGGTGGAGGCGGTCCAGATCCAGTCCGCGGACCGCGAGCCCCTTCAGGGGACCGGACGTACCGCTGAATCCGGACGTCGCACCGGAGGCGAAGGCCAGCAGCGGGGAGCCGGCCCGCCGCCAGCGGGTCAGATCGAACGTCTCCGCCAGGAACGCGGCGGCGAAGCTCGCGATGACCGCGAGCGTCACGGCCCGTTCCGGGGCGGAGACGAGCAACTTGGCCCCCAGGAAGACCCCCACGGCGACCAGCAGGATCACGACCGCGGCCTTGCGGAAGGGAAGTGTCGCCCGGTAGGCGAAGACCTTCACCAGGTTGTTGGCGGCCAGCAGGAGGGCCGCCAGTGCCACCCCGGACTTGGTGCCGAGAACCAGCGCCAGCGTGGGAACGAGGATCAGACTGCCCCCGAACCCGGCCGAGGCGGACAGCAGGAACGCGGCCGCCACCGCGAGGAACACGACCGGAATCAGAAACGGCTCCATCGCGTGCTCGCCTTACGGGATCGTCGACAGGTCGATCTGGAACATCCCTCGACCGTGGGTCACGCAGACGAGCACCTCGTCCATCCAGAACAGGTCGTCGACCGAGCAGTTGGTCGGGCCCTCGTTCGTCGGCGACCAGCTCGCCCCGGCGTCCTCGCTGGCGAACAGCCCCACCTCGGTGCCGCAGTAGAGCAGGTCCGTCCGCCGCGGGTGCACCGCCAGGGCCCGGATCGGCGCGCGCGGCAGAGCGGTGGCGAGGTCGGTCCAGGCCGCACCGGCGTCCGTGGTCACCCACAGGTTGCCACGCTCGTATCCGCCGAAGGTGACGTAGGCGGTGTCCGGGTCCGTCGGGTGCACGGTGATGCCGGTGCAGAAGCGCCGTGGCTCCAGCGCGCTCGGTCCCGTCGCGCCCACGCGTGCCCAGGCCGGCGTCGCCGCGGTGCCGTTGGCGGTGCGGAAGACCATGCCGTTCTCATGGCCCACCCACACCACGTCCGAGTTGCCGCGCGCCACCGCGATCGCGCTGATCAACGCGCCGGCGCCGGGCTTGATCGCCCGCCAGGCCGGTCCGTCGACAGGAGTGTTGGGCTGCTTGGCGTTGTCGGTCCGCCACAGCGACAGGCCACCTGCCAGGATCCGGTTCTCGTCGTTCGGATCGAGCACGAACGGTGCGATGAAGAGCGCGTTCTCGTTCTTCGCGTCCGGGATGCGGAAGGGCACCTGCTTCCAGGCCCAGTCGCGCGTCGCGAAGTCGAAGAACTGGCCGCTGATGTAGCGGTCGCCCTGCGTGTCCTCGGTGGTGGCGCCGTCGGTGTTGCGGTGGATGTTGAGGAAGACGTACTCGCCGTAGAACACGTCGGGGTCGGTGGGGTCGGAGGCGCACCAGCCGCCGTCACCGCCGAAGAACTCGCGCCAGTCCTGGGTGCCGAGGGCGGGGTCGAAGACGAGCGAACCGTTGTCCTGCGCGCCGCCGATGATCTTCCCACTGCCGGAGTGGCCCGCCCCTGCGTAGAACTGCGTCACGCCGTAGTCGTTCACCAGCTCGGTCCACCCGTTCACGAACGGGGGCTCCGGCTCGGTGCCGACCGTCGCCAGGTCGTCCGCCCTGAACACACCGCCGTCGTTGCCGAAGAACACCGTGCGGTTGGTGACCCCGTCGTACGAGGGGTGCGCGACGATCGCGTGCTGGTCGGCGTGGACCGAGGTGGGCTCCCACCAGGTGCTGATCTCGGCCAGATGGTCGCCGCCGTCGGTGCTGCGGTACAGGTCGATGCCGCCGACGACGACCAGGTCGGCGTCGGTCGGGTCCCCGGCCCAGATGGCGTTGTCGTACCAGCCCTGACCGCCGAGGTAGTCCGACGGCAGACCGTCCGGGGTCAGCGTCTTCCTCCGCGTGTAGGACGCTCCGCCGTCCTGCGACCGCCAGATCTGACCGGTGGACATCTGGACCGACGCGTAGACGATGTCCGGGTCCTTCGCCGCGTACGCGAGCTCGACCCGGCCGCTCCACGGGCCGCCGGTCGCGAGGTCCCACGTGAGGCCCCCGTCCCGGCTGAACCAGGCCGCGCCGGCGCCCAGCGCCCCGGCGACCGCCTTGTCGCTGTCCAGCGGATCGAATCGGACGTCACCGAGCGGGTGGCCGAGCACCCTGGTCCAGGTGGCCCGCGCGGGGTCGGCACTGCGGAAGAGGCCGGTGGAGGTGGCGGCGAGGACGACCGTCCCGTCCCGCGACACCGCGATCCGGCTCACGAACTGGAAGTCCGGGGTCTGGGTGGCCGTGATCGGGGCCCAGGCGACCGCGTCGGTGGTGCGGAAGATGCCGTTGCCCCGGATCGCGTCGATGTTGTGGAAGGCCTCGCCCGTCCCCACGTACATCGTGGACGCGTCGGACGGGTCCACGGCGATGCAGCCGCAGGAGAGGTTCTCCAGGAAGTCGTCGACCGGTGCCCATTGGGCACCGCCGTCCTCGGTGTGCCACACCCCGCCGCCGGCGCTCACGGCCCAGATGCTGTCCGGGTCGGCCGGGTCGAGCACGATGCCGCGGGTCCGTCCGCCGATGTTCCCAGGGCCGAGCCACACCCAGTCGGACAGTTGCATGCCGGCCGTCGGGGCCGGTCCGGCCCGGCGGGTCCGGCCGTTCAGACCGGTCGGCACACCGGCGGTCATGGACGGTGCCTCGCGACTCAGCAGGCTCTCCACCTGCACGTAGGCCTCGCCCAGACCGTGCGGCCGGACGTTTCCGTCGTCACTGCGCTCCTGCTTGACCCGGAAGAGCCCGCGGGCGGTGGGCAGGTCGGGGAAGTCGAGGCGCAGCAGGGCCCGCCGTACCGCGGCCTCGGGCAGGGCCGCGAGCGTCTCGTTCGTCGTACCTCGGGAACGGCACAGCGACTGCACCTGCGCGACACTGATGTTCTTCGACTGGGCGACTTCTTCGGTTGAGATGGCCATGATGGCACCCCCGATCGGGGTGGGATGGTGCGGTGGGGACGAAGGGGCGTCTAGGGCCGGAGCCTGGGGGCCCGCCTCGGGGTCGCGGGGTCCAGTTCCACCTCCCAAACGAGCGTGCCGGTGCGGGAATCAACGGCTGTGAGGACGACGGCGCCGGAGCCGGGGCGAAGGAGGAGTTCCATGCGTCTGTCGCCGACCAGGCTCTGGTCCACTACGGCGGACTGCCGGCCGGAGGAAGCCACCGGAGGGGCGGGGGGTGGCACATCGGCGTCGGCCGTCTCCGGGAGCGCCTCGGCCCCCGCTTCCGCCTCGGAGAGCACGTCCAGCGAAGGGGGGTCCGCCAGAGTGGCCCTCACGGCTCCGTGCGCCGCGCGCCGGGACTCCTCCAGGACGCGCGCGCTCGGTGCGGCGCCCCCGCGGTACCAGGTCCGGGCGGTCCAACGGAGCACCACGGCGTCGTCGGCCACGTCGGTCCGCAGGGTGAAGGCGCGGGTGTCGTCGAGGGTGCAACGCGCCCACGGCGGCAGGTCGACGGGCTCCGAAGTCCAGCGGTCCTCGCCGGTCGCGGCGTCGAGCACCACGACCACGAGCGTCGGCGTCGGGCTGATCCGCAGGGTCACGACCGAACCGGCGAGCAGCGCGCACGGTCGCAGGCTGGGCCCGTGGCGCCACAGCAGTGCGCCGTTCTCCAGGTCCAGCGCCGTCAGCGCACCTTCGTGGTCGTGCACGACGGCCTGCCGGCCGCGCGCATCGACCACGCCACGCGGAACTCTCGCCATCCGGACCCCCCGGTGGGCGTCGCAGGAACGCGGATGCTGTGTCACGGGCCGGGACGTGAGGCGTGCGGGCCGCGGGCACGACCGAGGGTGCAGTCCCGGCCGTGGGTCGCCGCAGTGCACTTTCATCGTCCCTCCGACCGGGGAGGGCGGCAAATGGATCTGCCTCCCCGTCCGGGCGGACATGCGTGTGTGGCCGCGTGCGCCGCACGACGCCGGCGCCGCGTTCTCCGCCCGCTCCAGCGTGGTGCGCACACCACGCTCGCCGCCGAGCCCGATCGTCGTGACCCGCCGACTCCGGTCGGGGTCGAGCACGCCGGTCCCCACTGGTCCCAAGAACGATCAAGGGCCGATTTCGGATGCTTCCGAAATCGGCCCTGACCTGCGACTGTCTCCAGTCGGGACGACAGGATTTGAACCTGCGACCCCTTGACCCCCAGTCAAGTGCGCTACCAAGCTGCGCCACGTCCCGGCGTACTCACACGCGGCGAACCGCGCGATCACGCGTAGAGAACTTTACCCCACCCACCGGGCCACTCCTACGCGGGCACGGTCGAGGGACAATCGGCCCATGGACAGCCCTGCCGACAGCCCCCGACACAGCGCAGACCCGCTCCGCCCGGTGGACGCGCGCGACCGCGACGGCGAGGGGCGCGCTCGCAACGCCCGGCCGCGGGACGGGCTCGGACGCCCCCTGCCGTACGGCGCGGACGGCGTCCCCCGCCAGCCGGAAGGCGTCGTGCGGACCCCCGGGGAGACGGTCGCCGAGGCCCAGCGGCTGCTGGACGCGGGGCGGCCGTTCCACGCGCACGAGGTCTTCGAGGACGCCTGGAAGTCGGGCCCCGAGGAGGAACGGGAGCTGTGGCGGGGGATGGCCCAGCTGGCCGTGGGGCTCACGCACGCGGCCCGCGGCAACGTCACCGGCGGGGCGAGGCTGCTGCGGCGCGGGGCCGGGGCGGTGACGGAGTGGGCGGCTTCGGCGTCCGGGCGGGGCCGCCCCCACGGGATGGACCTGGGGCGGCTCGCCGGGTGGGCCCGGGAGCTGGCGCGGGACGTGGAGGGCGGCGCGCCCGTGGACGCGGGAGTGCGGGCGCCTCGGCTGCGGGGTTGAGATCCGCCGACCGCGGGATCGGGGGAGCCCGGCCGCGGAGAGCCCGGCCAGGGCTGAGGAGAGCCCGGCCGGGGCGCTGTCGGTGGCGTACGGCAGACTCGTGGGGTGCGGAAGATTCATGTGATCGGTATCGGCGCGGGCGACCCCGACCAGCTGACCCTGCAGGCGGTCCGGGCGCTGCGGAGCACGGACGTGTTCTTCGTCCTGGACAAGGGCGAGGTGAAGGCCGACCTGGTGCGGCTGCGCCTCGACATGCTGGAGACGCACATACCGGAGGGGACGTACCGGATCGTCGAGGCGCGCGACCCCGAGCGGGACCGGAGCGCGGGCGGCACGGCGTACTCCCCCGCCGTCGAGGACTGGCGCAGCGCCCGTGCCGGCATCTACGAGCGGCTGATCGCCGAGGAACTCGGCGAGGACCAGAGCGGCGCGTTCCTGGTGTGGGGCGACCCCGCGCTGTACGACAGCACGCTGGGCATCCTGGAGGAGATCACGGAGCGCGGCGCGGTGGCGTTCGAGTACGACGTCGTGCCGGGTGTCAGCAGCGTCTCCTCGCTCGTCGCCCGGCACCGCACCGGGCTGAACCGGGTGGCGCGCCCGGTGCAGATCACCACCGGGCGACGGCTCTCGGAGGGCTTCCCGGAGGGCGTGGACGATGTCGTGGTGATGCTCGACGCCCATCAGGCCTTCCGGCAGTACGCGGATCAGGACATCGACATCTACTGGGGCGCCTACCTGGGCACCCCGGACGAGATCCTCGCCTCCGGTCCGATCGCCGAGGCCGCGCCCCGCATCGAGCGTCTGCGCGCACAGGCGCGGGAGCGCAAGGGCTGGATCATGGACACGTATCTGCTGCGGCGCAACCCCGGCGACGGCTGACGGGGCGGGCTGCCCAGCCGGTCCGGCGGCTGCACACGGGCGGACCGCCCCCGCATGCGTGGCCCGTGCACCGGTGTGATCGTGACCGTGTGACAGTCGCCGAGGAAACGCCACGGACCGCCGCCGCCCAGCCGCCCGTGCTGGACAGGCGCCGCCGCAACGTCGTCTTCGTCACGATCATGCTGGGCATGCTGCTGGCGGCCCTGGACCAGACCATCGTCGGCACCGCGCTGCCGACGATCGTGTCGGACCTGGGCGGCGGCGAGCACATGTCGTGGGTGGTGACCTCCTACCTGCTCGCGGAGACCGTGGCGACGGTGCTGGTCGGCAAGTTCGGCGACATGTTCGGCCGCAAGGTCGTCTTCCAGGTCTCGGCGATCGTGTTCATCACGGGCTCCTTTCTGTGCGGGCTGGCCACGACCATGCCGCTGCTGATCATCTGGCGGGCGATGCAGGGCATCGGCGCGGGCGGGCTGATGGTCACCTCGATGGCACTGATCGCGGACGTCATCCCCCTGCGGGAGCGCGGCAAGTACCAGGGCGCCATCGGCGCGGTGTTCGGGGTGGCGACCGTCATCGGGCCGTTGCTGGGCGGGCTGTTCACCGACCACCTGTCCTGGCGCTGGGCGTTCTACGTCAACGTGCCCATCGCGATCGTCGTCGTCATCGCCGCCGCCCGCACCATCCCGGTGGTGAAGTCGGCCGCCCGGCCCGTCGTCGACTATCTGGGCATCGCCCTGGTCGCGGTCGGCGCGAGCGCGCTGATCCTGGCGACGAGCTGGGGCGGCAACGAGTACGCGTGGGGCTCGGCGGTGATCATCGGCCTGTTCGCCGGAGGGCTGATCGCGCTCGGGCTGTTCTGCTGGGTGGAGACCCGGGCGGACGAACCGATGCTGCCGATGCGGCTGTTCCGCGACCCGGTGTTCACGGTCTGCTCGGTCCTCAGCTTCATCGTCGGCTTCGCGATGCTCGGCGCGCTGACGTATCTGCCGACCTACCTGCAGTACGTCGACGGCGACTCGGCCACCGTCTCGGGCGTCCGGACACTGCCGATGGTGGCCGGACTGCTGATCGCGTCGGTCTTCAGCGGCAGCGTGGTCAGCAGAACGGGGCGGTACCGGCTGTTCCCGATCGTGGGCACCCTGGTGATGGGCGTCGGCCTGTATCTGATGTCGCTCATGGACCCGTCCACGGGTGCCTGGCTGGAGTCGCTGTACATGTTCGTGCTCGGCACGGGCATCGGCCTGTCCATGCAGGTGCTGACCATCGCCGTGCAGAACACCGTCGACTACGCCGACCTCGGCACCGCGACCTCCGGCGTCACCTTCTTCCGCACGCTGGGCAGCGCCTTCGGCACCGCGGTCTTCGGCACGATCTACGCCAACGCGCTCGGCCCCAACCTGCGGGACGGCGTCATGGCCGCCGCGGAGACCGGTGCCGCCGACCCGGACGTGATCGGCGGGGCGGCGACCAGCCCGGAGGGCGTGCACCGGCTGCCGCCGGACGCGTCGGCGCCGGTCATCGGCGCGTACGCGGACACCATCCAGACCGTGTTCCTGTGGACGGTGCCGGTCGCGGCGCTCGGCTTCCTCGTAGCCCTGTTCCTCAAGCAGGTTCAGCTGCGGGACAGCGCCCGCATGGGCTCCACCGACATGGGCGAGGGCTTCGCCTCACCGCACGACGCCAGCAGCAGGCGGGCACTGGAGGCCGCCGTCGGCAGGATCATCGGCAGTACGGAGCTGGACACCGCCCGCCGGATCATCGCGGACAGCGACACCCGGCTCGACATCGCCGGCGCCTGGGCCGTCATGCAGGTCGAGCTGTTCACCCGGCTGGTCGGGCACGCCGGCCTCGGCATGATCGCGGCCCGCCGCCGGATGCCGCCGGAGGTCCTGCTGCCGGTCTTCGACCGCATGGTCGAGGAGGGCTTCCTGACCCGTCACGGCTCCCTGCTCTCCCACACCGACGCGGGCGCCCGCGAGGCGCTGGTCATCGGACGGGCGTGGACCGCCTGGCTGGAGGACCGGGTGGAACAGGACGTCGGCCGCCCCTCGGACGCGGAAGTGCGCGCCGCGCTCGACTCCATCGCGAAGCGCCTGCTGGTCGAGGACCTGGGCAACGGCCTGCCGGGCCGCGTGCGGCAGCCGGTCACGGTCCGCTGAGACCGGGCCGGCCGCCCGCCCGCGGCGCTCGTGCGCACTGTGGCCCGGACCGGTCGCCCTCCGCCGTCCCGAGCGGTCACGGTCCGCCGAGGCCCAGACGCTCCAGTACCGCCGGCACGTCGGGCACCACCCGCACGCCCTCCGGCAGCGGAGGCCTGCGCACCATCACCACCGGCAGCGCCAGATCCCGGGCAGCCGTGAGCTTGGCCGCGGTGGCCGCTCCCCCGCTGTCCTTGGTCACCAGGACGTCGATGCGGTGATCGCGCAGGAGGGCCGTCTCGTCGGCCACCGCGAACGGGCCGCGGGCCAGGACGACACGGGTGTCGGGCGGGAGGGGCGGCTCGGGGGGCTCCACCGAGCGGACGACGAAGTGGAGGCCGGTCAGGTGCGCGAAGGCGGCCAGGCCCAGGCGGCCGGTGGTCAGGAACACGCGGCGGCCGAGGCTCGGGAGCCGGTCGGCCGCCTCGGCGAGGGAGTCGACCGGATGCCAGTGGTCACCGGGACCGGCCTGCCAGCCGGGGCGGCGCAGGATCACCGCGGGGATGCCGGTGGCCGCCGCGGCGCGGACCGCGTTCGCCGTGATCGTCCCGGCGAAGGGGTGGGTCGCGTCGACGAGGGCGTCCACGTGCTGCGCGCGCAGCCAGGCGGCCAGTCCTTCCGGTCCGCCGAAGCCGCCGGTCCGTACCGCACCGGCGAGGGGGCCGGGCCGGGTCACGCGTCCCGCGAGGGAGGTGGTGACGCGGACACCGGGACACGCGGTCAGGCCGGCGGCCAGCCGACGGGCCTCGGTGGTGCCGCCGAGGACCAGCACGTGCGGGGAGGGGCGGGACGGGGACGGCAGCGGGCTGGACGACGGGACCGGGCAGGGCATGCGTCGAGACTACGGGCCCGTCAGTGCACCAGGAGCTGGAGGCCCCCCACCACCGTCGCCGCGATCACCAACCGCTCGAACAGGCGCTGGTTGATCCGGTTCACAGCCCATGTGCCGATGAACGCACCGGGCACCACGAACACCACGAGTGCGGCGTCCAGGACCAGCGAGTGGCCGTCGATCAGGCCGAGGCCGGCGCTGAAGGGGAGCTTGGAGACGTTGACGATCAGGAAGAAGAAGGCCGACGTACCCAGGAATCCCAGCTTCCGGAAGCCCGCGGAGAGCAGGTACATCGACATCACCGGACCGCCCGCGTTGGCGACCATCGTGGTGAAACCGCCGAGGACGCCGTACGAGCGGGCCTTCACGCGACCGGCCCGCGAGGTCGTCCCGTCCGGCTGTTCGGCCGGCTGCCCGGCCGCGTCGGCCTGCCGTCGGCGCCACACCGTCACCGCGGCCATGAGCAGCAGGATCACACCGATCGAGGTCCGTACGAGCGCGTCGTTCGCCCACACCAGGAACACGGTGCCCACGGCCACGCCGGCCCCCACGGCCGGGAACAGCCGCCACAGCGTGGGCCAGTGCGCGTGGCGCCGGTACGTGAGGACGGCCAGGACGTCACCCGCGATCAGGACCGGCAGCAGGATGCCGGTGGAGGCACGGGCGGGCAGGATCGCCGCGAAGATCGCCAGGCTGACCGTGTTGGCCCCGCTCACGGCGGTCTTGGAGAAGCCGACGAGGAAGGCGGCGAAGGCGAGGGCGGCGAACTCCCAGCCGGTGAGGTGCCAGTGCGTCATGATGTCCATTGCGGGCACTGATGCTATGCGCACCCGACCGACGCCGTAAGCGCCGTCTCGCCACGTGGCCCCTCAGTCGACCGCGTACCGCACCCGCAGCTCCCGCTTCAGCACCTTCATGCTCGGGCCCAGCGGCAGCGCGTCCGCGAACTCCACGCGGCGCGGGTACTTGTACCTGCCGAGGTACTGCTTGGACCACTCGGTGACCTCGGCGGCGTCCGGCGTCGCGCCGGGGGCGGGGACGACGACGGCGCACACCTCCTCACCGTGCAGCTCGTCCGGGAGGCCGATGACGGCGACCTGCGCGACGCCGGGGTGGCGCATCAGCACCTCCTCGACCTCGCGCGGATACACGTTGTAACCGCCGCGGATGATGATGTCCTTCTTCCGGTCGACGATCCTGAGGAACCCCTCGTCGTCCTTGGTGCCGAGGTCGCCGGTGCGGAACCAGCCGTCGACGAGCGCCTCGGCGGTGGCCTCGGGCCGGCCCAGGTAGCCGGAGAAGACGTTGTGGCCGCGCACGACGACCTCGCCCAGCTCACCGGGCGGCAGCAGCTCGATGCCGTCCTCGGCCTCCGCGCGGGCGATCTCGACGTCCACGCCCCACAGGGGGTGGCCGATCGTGCCGGGTTTGGCGCCGAACACCGGCTGGTTCACGGCCGCCGCCGGGGAGGTCTCCGACAGCCCGTACCCCTCGTAGACCGCGGCCCCGAAGGCCTCCTCGAACCGCTCCAGCACGGCGACCGGCAGCGAGGCGCCGCCGGAGACGCACACCCGCAGGCCGGGCAGGGCGTCGGCCCCGGCCGCCGCGGCGGCGAGTGCGACGAACATGGTCGGCACCCCGTGGAAGGTGTTGACCCCCTCCTTCACCATCAGTTCGATCGCGCGCGCCGCGTCGAAGCGCGGCAGCAGGACGAGGGTGGCGCCCGCCCGCCAGGTGGAGTTCAGGGAGACGGTCTGGCCGAAGGCGTGGAACAGCGGGAGCGCGCCGAGCGCGACGTCGTCGGGCCGGATGTCGTTGGCGTCGAAGGCGTTGACGGTCGCGTTCATCACCAGGTTGAAGTGGCTGAGCACGGCTCCCTTGGGGACGCCCGTGGTGCCGCTGGTGTAGAAGACGACGGCCGGGTCGTCGGCGTCGCGGGTGACGTACGAGAGCAGCGGCTCGGCGTCGGCCGCGAGCTTGTCGAGCTCGTCGCCGAGGGTGATCACCCGTACGCCCGCCTCCCGCGCGGCGGCCGCCCCGGTCTCCGCCTGCGCCGGGTGGCACAGCAGCAGCGTGGCGCCGCTGTCGCGCAGGACGTGCTCGACCTCGGCCGGTGACAGCAGCAGGTGAACCGGTACGACGACGCCACCGGTCGCGGCGATCGCGTAGTAGGCCACGGGGAAGTCGGCGGTGTTCGGCGCCATCAGCGCGACCCGGTCCCCCGGCCGGACGCCCAGGCCGGTGAGGGCGCCGGCCCGGGCCCGGGCCCGCTGCCACACCTCGGCGAAGGTGAGCCGCAGGTCGCCCTCGACCAGTGCCTCCTTGTCGGGACGGCGCCGGGCGTTCTCGGCGAGGATGGCGGCGACGGAGAGGGTTGCCATGGGGTGTTGCTCCGTTTCCTTGCTGCGGCTCTGCAGAGGGTGGGTGGTTCGCGGCGGGCCGGTTCCCCGTGCCGTTCGACAGTCCCTAGTGCCGTTCGACGAGGACCGCGCTGCCCTGCCCCACGCCGACGCACATCGTGGCGAGCCCGCGGGCCGCTCCCGTGCGGCGCATGCGGTGGAGCAGGGTGGTCAGGATGCGGGCGCCGGAGCAGCCGAGCGGGTGGCCGAGCGCGATGGCACCTCCGCTGGGGTTGACCAGGTCCGGGTCGATGCCCAGCTGGTGCACGCAGGCGAGGGCCTGGGCGGCGAACGCCTCGTTGAACTCGGCCTCCGCGACGTCGTCGACGCTCCAGCCGGCCCGGGCGAGGACCTTGCGGGTGGCGGGGACGGGGCCGATGCCCATGACGTCCGGGTGGACGCCCGCCGAGCCGCCGACGACGTAGCGTCCGAGGGACTCCAGGCCCAGGTCGTCGAGGGCCTCCTCGCTGACCAGGAGGAGGCCGGCGGCGCCGTCGTTCATCGGGGAGGCGTTGCCCGCGGTGACCGTGCCGCCGGGGCGGAAGACGGGCTTCAGGCGGCCCAGCTTCTCCAGGGACGTGTCCTCGCGGACGCACTCGTCGGTGTCGACGACCACGCCGTCGGGACGCTCGACGGGGAGCAGCTCCGCGTCGAAGTGTCCGCGTGTACGGGCTTCGGCGGCCAGCCGGTGGCTGCGCAGGGCGAACGCGTCCTGGCGTTCGCGCGGCACGCCGTACCGTCCGGCGACCTCCTCGGCGGTCTCGCCCATGGCCAGCAGTCCGTGCAGGTCCTTCATCGCCGGGTTGACCAGGCGCCAGCCGAGTCTGGTGTCGGCGGTCTCGATGCGGTGCGGCAGGGCCTCGTCGGGGCGGGGCAGCACGAAGGGCGCGCGGCTCATCGACTCCGAGCCGCCCGCGAGCACGATGTCGGCCTCGCCGGCGGCGATGGCGCGGGCCGCGGTGGTCACGGCCTCCAGGCCGGAGGCGCACAGCCGGTTCACCGTGGCGCCGGGCACGGACGCGGGCAGGCCGGCGAGCAGGGCGGCCATGCGCGCGACGTTGCGGTTGTCCTCGCCCGCCTGGTTGGCGGCGCCCCAGTAGACGTCGTCGACGCGTGCGGGGTCGAGTGCGGGCACGTCGGCGACCAGGCCCCGGATCACGACGGCGGCGAGGTCGTCGGGCCGCACGGTGGACAGGGCGCCGCGGAGCTTGCCGATCGGGGTGCGGCGGGCGGCCGCGAAGTGGACGGGACGCACGGGGGACTCCTGACCGTCACTCGGTCGCCGGGCGGCGAGCGAACACTTAATTAGCACTGCTAGTTTCGGACTATAGACCTCCGGGCGGCTCCCTGGGAAGATCCCCCCGGTGACCTTCACCGACGCAGCTGGAGGAGAGATGACCGAGCCCCGCGCACACGTCCTGACCGGAACCCGGGGACGGCTCACCACCCGCGAGTGGCCCGCCGAGCGGCCCGCCTACGTGGCGCTGCTGGTACACGGCTACGGCGAGCACATCGGCCGCTACGAAGAGGTGGCCGGCGTCCTGACGGAGCACGGTGCGGCCGTGTACGGCGCGGACCACACCGGGCACGGGCGGTCGGACGGCGAACGGGTGCTGATCGAGGACTTCGAGGACGTGGTCACCGACGTGCACACCGTGGCCGAGCGGGCCCGCGCGGCCCACCCGGGCCTCCCCGCGGTCATGGTCGGGCACTCCATGGGCGGCCTGATCGCCGCCCGCTACGCCCAGCGCCACCCCGGCGCGCTGACCGCGCTGGTGCTGTCCGGACCGGTCATCGGCGACTGGGAGCTGCCGCGCCGGCTCCTCGCCCTGGACGAGATCCCCGACACCCCCATCAGCCCGGCCTCGCTCTCCCGGGACCCGGCGGTCGGGGCGGCGTACGCCGCGGACCCCCTGGTGTGGCACGGCCCCATGAAACGGCCGACGGCGGAGGCGTTCGTACGGACCCTGGACACCGTGGCCAAGGGCGGCGACGTCGGCCGGCTCCCGCTGCTGTGGGCGCACGGCGACGACGACCGACTGGTGCCGCTGCCCGGCAGCCGCGTCGGCGTCGAGCGGCTCAGCGGCGGAGACCTGACCGAGCGGATCTATCCGGGAGCCCGGCACGAGATCTTCAACGAGACGAACCGCGCGCAGGTGTTCGCCGACGTCACGCGCTTCCTGGACGGCGTGCTCGCCCGCTGACCGGGCGGGGCGTTCACCCCGGCGCCCGGCCGGAGCGTTTGCCCCCGGTGCCCCGGGGGCACCCGCGGCCCCATGGAGTGGTTGCGCCGCGCCGCCCGTGTGGACGCGGAACCCGAACCGTTCCTCACGGCGGGCACGGCAGGACCGGCCCGGCGGGAGTCCGAGGCCACCGAGCGGTCCGCGCCCGTGTGCCCGGCGCGCGCCCGGGGCCGGGGGCCCGCCCCGGCACCGGGCGACCGGAGCAGACGTCGGACGTCCGGAAGGACGCGGGCGCGGACGAGCGCGTCGCTCCGCTCCGCACGACCGCGCGATACGCACAAACGCACATACGCACATACGCACATACGCACCACGAAAAGAGGGGCACCTCATGGCCGACGCCCTCGAACTCGACGCGCTGTGGGAGGACTTCCACCGCGTCGTGAACATGACCTCCGCGGAACTCTCGGACTGGCTCCGGGTACGCGACTCCGGCGAACTGACCGAGCCGGTACCGGACGACGCCGGCTCGCCGCTCGGTCAGCACGTCCTCGCGATCCTGCAGAAGCGGCGCACGGACCTGACGGAGGACGACCTCCGGGCGATGCGCAAGGTCGTGGACCTCGTGACGTCGCAGACCGACCTGGAGAACGAGCCCCAGGCCGAGGACACCCGGCTCCGGCACCGGCTGATGACGGTCGGCCACGACCCGCTGAAACCGCAGCCGTGAGCCGTGACCAGCGGAGCGTCGTACGGGAACTCGTCGGCGCCCACGGGCAGACGTACGCCGAGGAGGCGGGCATCCGGCTGAAGGACACCCCGCAGCCGCTGTACCGGCTGCTGGTCCTCGCCCATCTGCTGAGCGCCCGCATCCGCGGCTCGGTCGCCGTGGCCTCCGCCCGCGCCCTGAGCGAGGCGGGGCTGCGCGACCCGCGCCGCATGGCCGACGCCGACTGGCAGGAGCGGGTGGACGCGCTGGGCCGGGGCGGCTACCGGCGCTACGACGAGCGCACGGCCACCCAACTCGGCGAGGCCGCCGAACTGCTGACCGAGCGATGGGGCGGTGACCTGCGGCGACTCCGCAGGGAGGCGGACGGCGAGGTGCCCGAAGTGCGCCGTCTGCTCCAGGAGTTCCCCGGAGTGGGCCCGACGGGCGCGGACATCTTCCTGCGCGAGGTCCAGGGCGTCTGGCCGGAGGCCGCCCCCTATCTGGACCGCAAGGCCCTCCAAGGCGCGGAACGCCTCGGCCTGCCCGCGGACCCGGACCGGCTCGTCTCCCTGGCCGAGACGACGGAGCCCGCCGTCCTCGCGGCCGCGCTGGTGCGCGCGGCGGTGGACAAGGAGGTCGGCCGGGACACCCTCGACCGCGCCGGCTGAACACACCCGCCGCAGGGCCCGCCCGACTGCCGCGACGCACCCCCGGGCGCCGGCACCCGTCGGCGGAAACAGCGCCGCACCCCCGGGCACCTGCACGAGCACGCTCCACATGACCGGCACCGCCTCCGCCCCGACGGCACGGCAGCTTTGATCACAAACAGCCCAACTTGTCATGGTCACGATACGATCACGCCAGTCCCCCGTCTTGGCGGGCCGATCTTGAGCCTGATAGAGATTCGGGTCTGGCCGTCGTCCACCGTGTGGGAGCGGTGACATCGCCGGGGGGCATTTTTCGAGGTCCGGTCATGCCGGACCTTTTCGCACGCGACTCTTCACACTTCCACCCGTGTACGCACCGGCGCGCCCTTCCGCGGTTTCACCTGCCTCTCGCACACGGGCGGCGGGGAACCGACGAAGAGGGAGTGTGCATGGGCAGAACCGCCCGCGAGAAGGCGTTCAGATGGGGGACGGCGACCGCGGCCGCCCTGGCCATGGCCGTCACCATGGCACCGATGTCGTACGCCGGCGTGGCGGACGAGCCGCCCCCGCAGCGGGTCGGCGGCGCTCCGAAGATCCCGCAGGGAGCGGTGCGCGCGGCGGACCCGGCGGCCGGGCAGGCGCTCGATCTCAGCGTGGTCCTGGAGCCGCGCGACCCGGCGGCGCTGAACCGGTTCCTCGCCGAGGTCTCCGACCCTGGGTCCCCGAATTACCGCAAGTACCTCGGCACGGGCGAGTTCGCGGGCCGCTTCGGCGCGTCGCCGCAGACTGTCGCGCAGGTCCGCGCGGAGCTCGCGGCCCGGGGGCTCGAGGTCGGCACGCTGGAGCCCGACGGGCTCACAATGCCCGTGCACGCGACGGTCGGCAAGGCCGCCGAGGCCTTCGCGACCGACTTCGACGGCTACCGGCTCGAGGACGGCGGGACCGGGTTCACCAACACCCGCGCCCCGCGGTTCGCCGGCGAGATCGCCGATGACGTCCGGGCGGTGGTCGGCCTGAGCACGCTCGCGCGCTACGTACCGCGCAACTCCGGCACCAAGGGCCCGGCCCGGCTGCAGACGGCCCCGGACGGCGCTCGTCAGCCCCGGCTGACCGGCACCACCGGCACGATGTGCGCCGACATCAAGAACCTGTACGGGACCGCCTCGGACGGCTACCCGGCCGCGTACGACAAGCAGGACTACTGGAGCGCCCGGTCGCTGGCGGCCGCGTACAACATGGCGGACCAGCCCAACGTACAGACGGGCACCACCGTCGCCGTCTACTCGCTGGAGAACTACGACCTGCGCGACATCAGCAGTTACCAGGCCTGCCACGGCACCAAGGCCTCGGTCAGCTCCGTGCGGGTCAACGGCGGTCCCTCCGAGCCGTCCGGCATCGACACCGGTGTCGGCATGGAGACCGCGCTGGACGTGCAGACCGTCATCGGTCTCGCTCCGCAGGCCAAGGTCCTCGTCTACCAGGGCGAGAACACCTGGGACGACGCCACGGCCGTGCTGCGCCGGATCGTCACCGACAACCGCGCCAAGGTCGTCTCGATCAGCTGGGGCCTGTGCGAGGCGAACACGCCCGCCGAGGTAATGGACGCCGAGAACCTGCTCTACCAGCAGGCCGCCGCGCAGGGCCAGACCGTCGTCGCCGCCTCCGGCGACAGCGGCTCCACGGGCTGCTACAACCCGTACTACGACGCGCCCAACGCCGACCGGCTGGTCACCGACTGGCCGTCGAGCTCGCCGTACGTCCTCGGGGTCGGCGGCACCACCATGCGCGGCGCCGTCACCGGCCAGACCACCTGGAACGGCTCGGGCGGCGGCGTCTCCCAGCGCGCCAGGCTCGCCTCCGGCAGCTTCCAGAACCGCACCGGTACCGGCTACGCCAACGTCTGCGCCGCCGGCTCGGGCGAGACCTGCCGTCAGGTCCCCGACGTGTCCGCGGTCGGCGACCCGGCCACCGGCTACCCGGTCGCCTTCGGCCGCACCAGCACCGGCGGGCAGTACTGGCACATCATCGGCGGCACCAGCGGCGCCGCTCCGGTGTGGGCCGCGCTGATGGCGCAGGCCGACCAGGACCTCGCCTGCCAGGCCAACGGCACCGTCGGCCACGCACACCACGCGCTGTACCGGCTGCCGGCCACCGCGTTCCGGGACGTCACCACCGGCAACAACAACCTGACCGAGTCCGGCAACCGCAGCGGCCAGTACCTGGCCGGCACCGGCTACGACCTCGCCACCGGGCTCGGCACGCCCAACGGCCGCGAGATCGTCAAGGGTCTGTGCGCCGCCGTCCCGCGCTCCGCGGCCAGTACGTTCAACGCGCTGACCCCGACCCGCGTCCTGGACACCCGCTACGGCCTCGGCCGCGCCGGCACCTCCCCGGTCGCCGGGAACGGCACGGTCAAGCTGAAGGTGACCGGCGCCGGCGGCGTCCCGGCCACCGGTGTCACCGCGGTCGTCGTCAACGTCACCGCCGCCTCGCCCACCGCGACCGGCCACCTCATCGCCTACCCGAACGGCGCGACCCGCCCCCAGTCGTCGAACATGAACTGGCTCAAGGGCGAGATCATCCCGAACCTGGTGACCGTCCCCGTCGGCAAGGACGGCTCGGTCAGCCTGTTCAACGCCTCCAGCGGCACCGTCCACTTCGTCGCGGACGTCGCCGGCTACTACTCCACCGAAGCCGGCGGCGGCACCTACCTGCCCAAGAGCCCGTCCCGCGTCCTCGACACCCGTAACGCCATCGGCGTGTCCACCAGGACGCCCGTCGCGGGCAGGGGCACCGTCTCCCTGAAGGTCGCGGGCGCCGGCGGCGTGCCGGCCGCGGGGGCGACCGCCGTGGTCCTCAACATCACCGCCACCGCACCCGCCTCCACCGGCCACCTGATCGCCTACCCGAACGGCGCGACCCGCACGGAGTCGTCGAACATCAACTGGCTCAAGGGGCAGACCCGTCCGAACATGGTCGTGCTGCCCATCGGCACCGACGGCAAGGTCAACCTGTTCAACGCCGGTTACGGCACCGTCCACTTCGTCGCGGACGTCGCCGGCTACTTCACGGCCGACACGACGGGCTCGTCCTTCCACACCGCGGGCCCGAGCAGACTGCTCGACACCCGCTACGCCCTCGGCACCGCCCGCAACACCCCGGTGCCCGGCGGCGCCACGCTGGTGCTGAACGTCGACGACGGCCACACCCTGGCGAAGGCCAAGGCCGTGGTCCTCAACGTCACCGTCACCGCCCCGACGTCCAGCGGCTTCCTGACGGTCTGGCCCGACGGGACCGCGCTGCCCAACGCCTCCAGCGTCAACTGGGTCAAGGGGCAGACCGTGGCCAACCTGGTGACCGTGCCGGTCGTCAACGGAAAGATCGACTTCCGTCCGAACGCCGGCAGCGTGCACGTGATCGCCGACCTGTTCGGCTACTACATGTAGCGCCGCCCGCGCACAGCCCAGGGCAAGGGCCCTGTCCCCGCCACCCTTCCGGCGATGGGGACAGGGCCCTTCCCGTGACCGGGCCGGGCACCGCGACCGGTGGTCGCGCCGTCACCCGGTCGGCCCCGCGCACTGGTGGCCCGGAGGACGCGGTGATGCCCTTGGGACACTGCCACGTCCCTCAGGAGGCATCCGCGATGAGCCGTCGTCCGCCCCACCCCGTCCGTCTCCTCGCCTCCGCGCTCGCGGCCGGCACGCTGCTGGCCACGGCGGCCTGCTCGGACGACGGCGCTTCGGGCGCCGCCCCCGACACCGCCGCCGGACAGTCCGCCCGGGCCGCGGCGGAACAGGCTCCCACCGCGTCCCCGACCGGTTCCCCCACGGGGTCCCCGACCGGCTCCTCGACGGCCTCCCCGTCCGCCGCCCCGGCCCTCACCGAATCCGGCGCCAGGGCCGCCCTGCTCACCGAGGCCGACCTGGAGGGCGACTGGAACCAGGTCCAGGACGCGGACAAGTGGCGCGACCGGCTGCTCGTCGGCGAGGTCGACGTGTCCGACTTCCTCACGGCCAGGACCGACGCCGCCGACTGCCAGAAACTGCTGGACTCGCTCTACCGGGACGACCTGCTGGGCGAGCCGTCGGGTCCGTCGGCGCTCACCGGTTTCGAGCAGGGCGACTCCCGCCTGCTGGAACAGGTCGCCGGCTACGACCGCGCCGGGCTCGACGACCGCCTGAAGTGGCTGGACTCCCTGCCGGACACGTGCGACCAGTTCACCGCGACCGACGACTCCGGCGAGAAGCGCACGGTCCAGGTGACCGAGTCGTCCGTGCCCGACGTGGGCGACGCGCGCGAGGGCCTGCACGTGACCGTCCAGGGCACCGCCGCCGACAACCCGGCCACACTCACCCTGGAGATCGCGGCCGTACGCGTCGGCACCTCCGCCCTCACCCTCACGGGCGGCGGCCTGGACGGCGGCGAGCTCCCGTACGTGGAACAGGGAGTGCGACAGGGCACCGAGCGCCTGAAAACCGTCCTGGACGGCGGAACCCCGTCCCCGCAGCCCACCAACCCGGACTGAGACGGGCCGGCGGACGACGGCTGAGCGGCGTGGGACGGGTCACAGTCCCGGAGCACCGCCCGGGAAGCAGCAGCGGCTGAAAGTATGATCCAGCGATGTCTGACACGACCGAAACCACACCGGGCTGGCTGTCGACCGACGACCTCGAGATGGCACGCGCCCGCATGCCGATCCTGTACGTCGAGGCGGTGCCCGTGCGCGTCGACGACAGTGGCGAGGTCACCAGCGTCGGCCTGCTCCTGCGCATCGGGCCCGACGGAACGGTCAGCCGGACGCTGGTCTCCGGCCGGGTGCTGCACCACGAGCGGGTCCGGGACGCCCTGCTGCGCCACCTGGAGAAGGACCTCGGCCCGGTGGCGCTGCCCCGGGTCCCGTCCTCGCTCCAGCCGTTCACCGTGGCCGAGTACTTCCCCACGCACGGCGTCACGCCCTACCACGACCCCCGGCAGCACGCGGTCTCCCTCGCCTACGTCGTCCCGGTGGCCGGCGACTGCCGGCCCCGTCAGGACGCGCTGGACCTCGTCTGGTTCAGCCCGCAGGAGGCCCTGTCACCGGCGGTGCAGAGCGAGATGCCGGGCGGGCACGGGGTGCTGCTCAAGCAGGCGCTGGCGCATGTGGGCTGCGTGGACTGAGGGCTCGCTGGCCGGCCGGACCCCGGTGGCGCCGCACCGCCGACCGGCCGGCGGGGGCCCGCGGGGCTACTCCTCGGGCCGCTCCCCGTCGCTCAACTGCGGGTCCAGGTCGTCCCGGAGCAGCCCCCGGGACCCCGTCTGGCCGGTGCGGTAGGCGGAGCGGGCCACCAGGTGGGAGGCGACCGGGCCGGTGAGGAACTGGAAGAAGACGATGAGCGCGAGGGTGCCCAGGTCGATGCCGTGGCGCAGATGCAGCGCCACCCCGGCGAGGACGAGGAGCGTCCCGAGGGTCTGCGGCTTGGTGGCGGCGTGGCTGCGGGAGAGCACGTCGGGGAAGCGGAGCATCCCGATCACACCGAGCAGGCACTGCAGGCAGCCGAGGAACAACAGGGCCGCCCCGGTCAGGTCGGCGGCCTCGGCCCAGACGCTCACCGGTGGTCCTCCCTGCCGTCCGCCCGCACCGAGGGCCGGTCGCGTACGGCGATGAACCGGGCGATGCCCACCGAGCCCGTGAAGCCGAGGAAGGCGAGCACCAGCATCACGGGGAAGTAGAAGGAGTCGCCGTCGTGGGCGGCCTTGACGGCGATGCCGGCGATGATGAGCGCCGCCGCCACATCCAGGGCGACCGCGCGGTCCAGCATCGAGGGCCCGTACCAGATGCGGTACAGCAGCAGGGCGCCGGCGACGAGGATCATCACCAGCGAGGCGGCCAGCATGGCCTGTTCGACGGCGTGCAGGGTGGTCACGGGGAGGTGTCCCCTTCCGGTACGGGCCGGGCGGCGCGGGCGATGTCCTCGGCGGTGCCGAAGGCGCGGGCGACGAGTTCCTCCATGCGCCACACCGACCGCTGGGCGCTCTCGATCTCGCCGGGGTCGTCGGCGTCGAGGACGTGCAGGAACACGGTGGCCGTCGACCGGCGCACCTCGATCACCGAGCCGCCGGGGACGTTGGAGACGGCGACGGCGGTGGCCGTGAGCATGAGGTCGCTGCGCACCCGCAGCGGGACGGCGACGACGGCGGCGTGGTAGGGGCCCTGGGCGAAGATCTGCCGGGTGACCTCGACACTGGAGGAGAACATGTCGTACAGCAGGTAGGCCGCGAGGCGCAGGATGCCCAGCGGGCGCAGCCGCAGGCCGAGGTCGACGGCGGGCAGCGGGAAGGCGAGGCACAGGCACACCGCGACGATGACGCCGTTGACGAGGTTGGCCCAGGACGGGGTGCCCCACAGCAGGATCCAGATGACCGTGAGCCAGGCGATGAGCGGCAGGTCGAGAACGCGTCTGCCGCCGCCGATACGGAACGACCAGCTGTAGGGGGACCGGTCGCGGTAGAGGTTGCTCACCGGCCGAGCACCGCCTCGATGTAGGGGGTGCGGGCGAGGAGTTCGGCGGCGGCGGCGTCGGTGAAGGTGGTGAGGGGGCCGCCGAGCACGGTGTAGAGCAGACCGAGGGCGACGGCGGCGCCGGTCGCCACCAGCATCGGCCAGGGCAGCCGCCTGGTGGTGGTGATGGACTGCCCCAGGAAGCCCGCGGAGACCACGGCGCCCGCCGGTACCGGCAGGCCGCTCCCGGAGCCGGTCGCCTCCCCGTCCTCGTCGTCGCCGGACTCGTCGCCCGGCTCGTCCCCGGCGGACTCCAGGACCACGCCCTCGCCCCCGGCACCCGGCGGGGCGTCGCGCCAGAACGCGAGGTTCCAGACCTTGGCCATGACGTAGAGGGTGAGCAGGCTGGTGGCGGCGGACCCGGCGACCAGCGCCCAGGCCCAGCCGCCGCCGTTGTCGACGCCCGCCCGCATCAGGCCGAGCTTGCCGATGAACCCGGACAGCGGCGGGATGCCGGCGAGGTTCATGGCGGGCACGAAGAACAGCACGGCGAGCAGCGGCGCCGTCCTCGCGAGGCCGCCGAGGCGGGTGAGTTCCGTGGTGCCGCCCCGCCGCTCGACGAGCCCGGCGACGAGGAAGAGGGTGGTCTGCACGGTGATGTGGTGGGCCACGTACACGATCGCACCGGCGATCGCACCGCGCCCGGCGAGCGCGATGCCGAAGACCATGTAGCCGATGTGGCTGATGAGGGTGAAGGAGAGCACCCGCTTCAGGTCGGTCTGGGCGACCGCGCCGAGGATGCCGATGACCATGGAGGCGAGCGCGGCGAGCATCAGCAGGTCACCGAGGCGGTGGCCGGGGAAGAGCAGGGTCTGGGTGCGCAGCATCGAGTACACGCCGACCTTGGTCAGCAGGCCGGCGAAGACCGCGGTGACCGGCGCGGGCGCGGTCGGGTAGGAGTCGGGCAGCCAGGCCGCGAGCGGGAACACCGCCGCCTTGATCGCGAAGACCGTCAGCAGCATCGCCTCCAGCAGGGTGCGCACCCCGACCGGGACGTCCTGCAGCCGCCCCGCGAGCTGGGCGAAGTTCACGGTCCCCGCGACCGAGTACGTCATGGCGATCGCGACGAGGAACAGCACCGAGGAGAACAACGAGATGATCACGTACGTCGACCCGGCCCGGATGCGGGTCGCGGTGCCGCCGATGGTGAGCAGGACGAAGCTCGCGACGAGCATGATCTCGAAGCCGACGTAGAGGTTGACGAGGTCGCCGGCGAGGAAGGTGCAGGACACGCCGGCCACGAGGATGAGGTAGGCGGGGTGGAAGACGCCGACCGGTGTCTGGTCGTCGCGGTCGGCCATGCCCTGGCCCAGCGAGTACAGGTTGACGAGCAGGGTGACGGCGCTGGACACGGTGAGCATCAGGCCCGCGAGCCGGTCGGCGACGAGGGTGATGCCGATCGGCGGCGCGAAGTCGCCGAGGTGCACGCTGAGCGGGCCGTGGCGGTCGGCGGCCACCATGAGGAGCACGGAGAGCACGAGGACCGCGCCGAGCACGGCGAGGGTGATGAAGCGCTGGAACCGCTGGAGCCGGGGGCCGATGGCCAGCTTCAGGCCCGTGACGCACAGGGGCAGCAGGACGGGGAGGGGGACGAGCGCGTTCACCTGGTTCCTTCCGTGCCGGCGCCCTCGGGGTCGTCGGGCTGGTCGGGCGGCGGGTGGCCGGAGTCCTCGCCGGGGTGGGAGTCGGGCTCGCGGCCGGACTCCTCGGGGTCGTTGGAGGGCCCGGCGACACGGGCCGGCGCCGGTCCGGGCCGGCCCGCCGCGTCGGTGGAGCCCAGTTCCCGCCCTTCCCGGTAGTCCTCGGGGTCGGCGCCGAGGATGTCGTTCCACAGGTTCCCGGAGACGTCGTTGGCGCGGGCCTGGTAGGCCCGTTCCTCGCGGACCCTCCGGCGCAGCCGTTTGCGTGCGGCGCGGTAGCGGGCGCCCAGTTCGGGGTCGGTGCCGTGCTCGGCGCGGGCTTCGCGGTAGCGGTCCCGCAGTTCGCCGCGCCGGTCGAGGAACTCGGCGCGCAGGGCGACCAGCCGGTCCTCGGTGTCGTCGCTGATCTCGTCGGAGCCGGTGACCTGGTGGCTGCGGTAGGCCATGGCGAGCAGGAACGCGGTGGTGGCGAGGGTGATGACGATCGCGGTGAGGGCGATGGCCTGGGGCAGCGGGTCGGTGACCCGGTTGCGGATGACGTGCGGGTAGAGCAGCGGCGCGTTGCCCGCGCTGCCCGTCGAGGCGAGGACCAGCAGGTTGACGCCGTTGCCGAGGACGACCGCGCCGAGCAGGATCCGGGTCAGCGACCGGGTCAGCAACAGGCTGCCGCCGACGGCGCTGAGGACGGCGGCCGCCACCAGGAGGGAGAGGCTCACGGTCATGCGGGGCCCGCCTCCGCGCGCGGGCCGCGCCGGCCGGCGGCCCGTTCGATCTGCCGGTCGACGCGGGCGCCGAGGGCCCGCACGATGTCCAGGACCACGCCGAGCACGAGGAGGTAGACCCCGCAGTCGAAGAGGACGGCGGTGGACAGGTGGGCGTCTCCCCACACGGGCAGGTGGCCGTGCCAGGTCCAGCCGTGCAGCACGGTGCCCTCGGCGAGGCCGCCCAGCGCGACCCCGGTGGACAGGAACAGCCCCAGGCCGGTGAACAGGCCCGCCTTGAAGGGCACGGCGTCGGCGAGCTCGTGCCGCCCGCCCGCGAGATAGCGGGCGATGAAGGCGACGCCGGCGGTCAGGCCCGCGACGAAGCCGCCGCCCGGCAGGTTCTCCGCGCACATGAGCAGGTAGACGGAGAGGACGAGGATCGGATGGAAGATGAGGCGGGCGACCACTTCCAGGACGAGGGAGCGGCGCTCGGGTGCGAGGGTGGAGCTGGCCGCGAGCCAGGTCCGCTCCGGCGCGCCCTCGTCGCCGCTGGGCAGGCCCGCGAGTTCGTACGGGGTCGCCCGCCAGGCGGTGCGCAGGCCGGCGTGCGGGTGGTCCCCGGGCAGCGGCAGGACGGGCTGCTCGGCGTCGTCGGTGCGGCGGTGCAGGTAGATGAGGCTGGTGACGCCGATCGCGGCGGCGGCGAGCACCGCGGACTCCCCCATGGTGTCCCAGGCCCGCAGGTCGACGAGGATCGTCGCGACGACGTCCTTCAGGCCGTGGTGCGCGGTCTCCTCGACCATCGCCGCTCCGGCGCTGTCGGCCCGGCGGTGCCCCGCCATGATCCAGACGACGACGGCGACGGCGGCGCCGCCCGCGAGCGCGACCGGCATCCGCAGTGCGCGCCGCCACCGGCTGTAGTTCTCCTCGAAGTACACCGGCATCCTGCGCAGCACGAGCACGAAGACGATCATCGAGACGGTCTCCACGCCGAACTGGGTCAGCGCGAGGTCGGGCGCGCCCTGTGCGACGAAGAGCAGCGCGGTGCCGTATCCGGTGAGACCGGCGAACACGACGGCCTTCATCCGGCGCCGCACTCCCAGGCACAGCAGGGCGGCCGCGCAGGTCAGCAGCGCGACACCGGCCTGGGCCGGGTGGTCCCACAACCGCGGGGCGGGGACCGCGGTCCAGGGTTCGTCCGCGACGAGGACGGCGATCTGCCCGGCGAGGACCACGCTCATGGTCGTCACGAGGTACACCGACAGCGAGCCGCGCTGCACGAAACCGGTGCACTGCAGGGCGGTGCGCTCCAGCGCGAGCAGCAGCCGTCCGAAGACCCGGTCGGCGGAGCGCCAGGCGAGGGCCTGTCCGGCCCGCTGGACGGGGCCCGCGGCGAGGAACAGCAGGACACCGCCCGCCCAGGCCGCGCAGGACAGGCCGAGGGCGAGGCCCGGCCCGTGCCACAGCGCCAGGTGGTACGGGTGGGCGGGCAGGGGGAACTGCTCGGCGTAGGTGCCGAGGAGCCCTTGGAGCCAGGGCACGCCGGGGCCGAGGACGAGGCAGGCCAGGGCGAGCACGGCGGGCGGCGCGAGGAAGGCCGGCGGGACGGCGTGCGGGTCGGTGTCGGGGGCGCCGGGCTTGCGGGCGAAGGCGCCCCACAGGTAGCGCAGCGTGTAGGCGGTGGTCAGGGCCGAGCCGACGACGGTCGCGGCGAGCGCCCAGCGGTCGGCGGTGTTCCCGTCCAGGAGGGCCTGGAAGGCGGCCTCCTTGGCGGTGAAGCCGAGCAGCGGCGGTACGGCGGCCATGGACAGCCCGGCGACGACGGCGACGGCGCACACGGCGGGCAGCCGGCGCCCGAGCCCGGAGAGTCTGCGCAGGTCGCGGGTGCCGGTGGCGTGGTCGATGATCCCGGTGACCAGGAAGAGCGGGGCCTTGAAGAGGGCGTGGCCGAGGATCATGGCGGTGGCGGCGAGGCCGGTGTCGTGGCGGCCCGCGCCGGTGAGGACGGTGAGGAAGCCGAGCTGGCTGACGGTGCCGTGGGCGAGGACGAGTTTGAGGTCGTGCAGGCGCAGCGCCCGCCAGCCGCCCAGCAGCATCGTCGCGGAGCCCAGGACGAGCAGCATCGGCCGCCAGGGGGTGACCTCCGCGAAGGCGGGGGCGAGCCGGGCGATGAGGTAGACGCCTGCCTTGACCATCGCGGCGGCGTGCAGGTAGGCGCTGACCGGGGTGGGGGCGGCCATGGCGTTGGGCAGCCACAGGCTGAACGGCCAGATCGCGGACTTGGAGAGGGCGCCGACGAGGATCAGCACGATCGCCGTGGACAGTGCCGCCGACGCGGGCGGCGGGTCGGCGAGGATCGCCGAGATCCGGTAGGTGTCCGCCTGGTGGCCCAGGATCAGGAAGCCGACGAGCATGGTCAGTCCGCCGAGCGTGGTGACCGTCAGGGCCTGCAGGGCGCTGCGCCGGTTCCGCTTGTGGTCGCTGGTCTGGCCGATCAGCAGGTAGGAGAAGACGGTCGTCAGTTCCCAGAAGATGTAGAGCAGGATGAGATCGTCGGCGAGGACCAGGCCGAGCATCGCCCCGGCGAAGGCCAGGAGGTTCCCGGCGAACCTGCCCAGCTGCCGCGACCGGTCGTCGAAGTACGAGGCGCAGTAGACCAGGACGAGGGTGCCCACTCCCGCGGCGAGCAGCACCATGAGTTCGGCGAGGGCGTCCAGCCGCAGGGCCCAGTCCACGTGGTAGGCGGGCAGCCAGGCCCACTCGGAGGTGTCGGCGCCGCCCGCGGCCGTCGAGCTCCACCGGGTGGCCGCCCAGACGGCCGCCGCCGCGGGCGGCAGGGCCAGCACGAGGAAGGCACGGGTTCCGCACCACCTCACCAGCGGCGCGGCGAACAGCGCGAGCACGAAGTGGCAGAGGACGAGTGCGGTCATGCGGGTCCGTGCGAGGGCACGGGGGCGGCGGAAGGACAGGACACCCGACAGTGATATATCGGGCATCCGGTCTGAGCGCCCAGGCACGCCGCAGTGTCCGCGACGCCACCGGACCGGCCCCGGGCCGAGCCGGCTTCCGTGACCTGCTGATCGAGGGGTGCTTCCGGAGCTCTCCGGAAGCACCCCTCGGTCTGCGCCGGGCGGCGAGAACGCCACCGGGGCGACCGCCGAGCAGGCCATGGGCCCGCTGTCGGATGCCGCGACCTGGCGGGCTCGAACGGCCGGAGCGTCAGCGGTGTCGGCGATCCGTTCTCCGGTCGTAGCACCGTCCCCGGCAGTGCGTACAGATGTCCGCACTAGTGTGTACAATCGTCCGCAGTAGTCGGATCGCCATGGATGCCGACCCGGATCGTTTCCCTCGGACGCACCAGCGAGAGGGGTGATGACCCGCCGTCGCCGTGCAGTGCCGCACGCGCGAGTCAAGACCACCGACCCACCCCTGGGAGATTTCCGTGCCCATCGCCCTGTTGGCCCTGGCCATCGCCTCGTTCGGAATCGGGACAGCCGAGTTCGTGATGATGGGTCTGCTGCCCGAAGTGGCCGCCGACCTGCACGTGTCGATCCCCGCCGCCGGCGGATACATCTCGCTGTACGCGCTCGGCGTCGTCATCGGCGCACCGGTGCTGACCCTGCTCGGACTGAGGGCCCGCCGGAAGACGACGCTGCTCTCCTTGCTGGCCCTGTTCGTCGTCGGCAACCTGTTCTCCGTGTTCGCGGTGAGTCACGAGTCGCTGCTGGCGGCCCGGTTCGTCACCGGCCTGCCGCACGGCGCGTTCTACGGCATGGGCACGGTGGTGGCGGCCGGCCTGGTCCCCGCCGAGCGCCGCGGGCGAGCCATCGCGACGGTGTTCCTGGGCCTGACCATCGCCAATATCGTCGGCGTGCCCGTCGGCACCCAGATCGGCGCCGCCTTCGGCTGGCGCTGGGCGTTCGCCGTGGTCGCCGTGATCGGCGTGATCGCGCTCGCGGCTGTGGCGGCCCTGGTGCCCCGGCAGCCCAAGCCCACCGGGGTCAGCGTGCGCGGTGAGCTGGGGGCCTTCCGGCGCCCCCAGGTGTGGCTGTCCTTCGGCGTCGTCGCGTTCGGCTTCGCCGCGATCTTCTCCTTCTTCAGCTACATCAAGCCCGTGCTCACCGACGTGACCGGCTTCAGCGCCACTGCCGTCACCCCGCTGCTGGCCGTCTTCGGCGTCGGCATGACCGCGGGAACCGCGCTCGGCGGCCGGCTGGCCGACCGCTCGCCGCTGAAGACGCTGTACGCGGGCATCTCCGCACTGGCGGTGTCGCTGGCGGTGTTCGCGCTGACCGCGCAGAACCCGGTCATGGCCTCGGTCATGGTCTTCCTGATCGGCGCGACCGCGTTCACCGCGATCCCGAGCATCCAGGCGCGCATCCTGGACCAGGCCGAGGACGCCCCGGCCATGGGGTCGGCGAGCATCCATTCGGCCTTCAACATCGCCAACTCGCTGGGCGCCTACCTCGGCGGCGCGGTGATCGCGGCCGGGTTCGGGATGGTGGCGCCGAGCTGGGTCGGCGTGCTGCTGGCACTGGTCGGTCTGGGCTTCGCGGTGCTGTCGGGCCGGCTGGACCGCCGTTCGCGGCGCCACGAGACCGTCGCGCACCGGCCCGTACACGCGACGGAACCCGAGCTCTCGGACGTGTGAGCCGCGACTCCTCGACCCGAACGCGCGCCCTGACGGAGAGCATCGCGCGCCGTCCCCGCCGAACATGCGACCGGTCCGCCCGACGGAGTTCGCCGCGTACGCGCACACCCAAGTGTGTACAATTGTGCGCAGTGGAGGAGGCTGGTGCCAGTGAGTACACGCCGGGTGCCCAACGATCCCGGGCGGCCCCTGCGGATCTTGGATGCCGCGCTCGAGGTGGCCGCGGAGGAGGGGACGCGCCGGGTGAATCATCGGCGCGTGGCGGCCAGGGCCGGTGTGCCACTGGGTTCGGTGACGTACTACTTCCCCACGGCGGAGAGGCTGGTCGTGGAGATGTTCCGTCACCTGTCGACGACGCGAGTGGTGCCGCTGGCCGAGCTGTCCCAGCCGATGACGAGGTCTCAGCTCATCGACCGGATCACGTCGGTCGTCGCCGGGGAGAACCGTGTCAGCTCGTTCTACCAGCAGCTGAGCTACGAAATGGTCGTCTACGGACACACCCATCCGGATGTCGCCGCCCTCGCCAGTGAGTGGCACGACCGGTGGCGTGCCGCCTTGGCGGTGAACATGTCGCCCCAGTCCGCTCGGACCGTGGTTGCCCTGATCGACGGGTGGCTGTTGCAGGACGGGGTGGAGACGGTTCCCCTCACTGCTCAGGTCGTCCGCTCGCAGCTCGAGGCCGTACTGGTGGGCCTCGAGGGACCCGCTCCGGACGACGAGGCGTGACCGGCGGTCCATCGCCCCCTTCCTGAACCGGCATGCCTGGCGCTCCGATCACCGCGCGGCTCGCCTGCCTGCACTGATGCCGCCGACAAGGACACGACCTCATGAACCACAGCCGTCCCACGGCGCCCGAGACGATCGAGGTGCGCGGTGCGCGTGTGCACAACCTCAAGAACATCGACGTCTCGGTGCCCCTGAATCAGCTGGTGTCGATCGCGGGCGTCTCCGGATCGGGGAAGTCCTCCCTGGCCCTCGGTGTGCTGTACGCGGAGGGATCCAGCCGCTATCTGGAGGCCCTGTCCAGCTACACCCGCCGTCGGATGAGTCGGGCTGCCCGCCCCGCGGTGGATGCCGTCGAGCACGTGCCCGCCGCCTTGGCACTGCGCCAGCGGCCGGGGGTCGCGGGCGTCCGGTCGACGTTCGGGACCTCGACCGAGCTGCTGAACGGCCTGCGGCTCGTCTATTCGCGGCTCGGCTCGCACCTGTGCCCGGACGGACACCGCCGGACGCCCACCCTGAAGGCCGCCACCGGGGCCCAGCCGACCTGCCCCGAGTGCGGCGTCGTGTTCGATCCGCCCGAGGCCGAGGACTTCGCCTTCAACAGCGCCGGCGCCTGCGCCAACTGCCAGGGGACCGGATTCGTCCGCGAGATCGACGACTCCGCCCTCGTCCCCGACGAGAGCAAGTCGATCCGGGACGGCGCGGTCGCCTCCTGGGCCTCGTTCGGGCTCATGGGGAACGCCCAGGTCGCCGAGGCCCTCGGGGTACGCGGCGACGTGCCCTTCTCCGAGCTGACCGACGAAGAGCGCGACATCGTCCACAACGGCCCGGCCGAGGAGCGGCTGATCCCGTTCCGCTCGAAGAACGGCAAGGTCTTCGACGTCAATCTGACGTACCGCAACGCTCGCAGGGCCGTGGCGGAATCGCTGAAGAAGGCCGACACGGAGAAGGGCCTGGGGCGTCTCGAGCGGTTCCTCACCACACGGACCTGCCCGGCGTGCAAGGGGACGCGGCTGAACGACCGGGCCCGGTCCACGCTGGTCGACGGCCTCTCCATCGACCGAGCGGCAGGGACGCGTCTACGCCGCCCTCCCCGCGGCCAAGGAACAGGGTTACAAGCCCGGCGACTTCTCCTACAACACCGGCAAGCTGCGCTGCCCCGAATGCGACGGAACCGGCCAGATCTCACTCGACGTGCAGTTCCTGCCCGACGTCGACGTCCTCTGCCCGCAATGCCAGGGATCGCGGTACGCCCCCGAAGCACACGGCATCGTCCGCGAACGCGCCGACGGCACCACCGACGGCGACGCGCTGAGCCTGCCCCAGGCGCTCGCGCTCACCGTGGAGGAAGCCATCGCCGCCCTCGGCGACCTGAAGAAGATCCGCATCCGCCTGCAGCTCCTCGCCGACCTCGGCCTGGGCTACCTCACCCTCGGCGAGTCCACCACGGCCCTGTCCGGCGGCGAAGCCCAACGCCTCAAGCTCGCCTCCGACATCGACCGGAAGCAGCACGACAGCCTCTTCGTCCTCGACGAACCCTCCATCGGACTGCACCCTCTCGACGTCCAGGTCCTCCTGCGGGTCCTGCAACGCCTCATCGACAACGGCGCAACCGTCGTGATCATCGAACACGACCTCGACATGATCACCAACGCCGACTACCTCGTCGACCTCGGCCCCGGCGGAGGAGCGGCAGGCGGCCGGATCGTCGCCACCGGCACTGCCGCACAGGTCTCGGCCGACCCCGCCAGCATCACCGGCCGCTACCTGCGCCAGGCGCCCGCGCCCCCGGACGGGACGGCCGGATGAGGTCCGCAGGGGACCTCCGCCCCGGGCAGCAGCCGGCGACAGCCCGGGTCGGATGCCCCCCGGCAACCTGTCGTCGCCTCGGGGCGACGGTTCAGTAGAGGCCCTCGGGGGACGAGTTGGTGGTCTGGAGGGGGCGGATGTTGGCGACGCCGTCGGTGGGCCAGTGGTCGGTCGGATGGCGGAGGGCCTGGTCGCGTTCCAGGATGTTGGGGAGGAAGAGGTCCTCGTGGAGGACGGTGAGCCGTACCTGGCCGACCGTGCCCGGGGCGACCGGGGCCGAGAAGTCGCTCTTGTCGACCACCGCCATGGTGACCTGCGGATAGTTCGGGACGTAGCTGATCAGCTCGCCGTCCTGCTCGATGTCCAGGCAGGCCGCGTTGCCGAAGGTGTTGCCGTAGGTCAGTCCGCAGATCCCGCCCTGCAGGGCGGCGGTGAAGGTCCGGTACATGTCGGCGCTGATCTGGGTGCCGCTCAGACGTACGCCGTCCAGGGCCGCGACCAGTTCGGGCCGGTGCCGGCAGAGGGCCTGGAGGAGGGCCGGGGTGGTGTTGAGGTAGTGGACCCGGCCCTGCCTGAGGACGTCGGTGATCTGCTCCAGCAGGTGGGTGGTGTAGTCGCTGACCTCGGCCATGCGTCCCGCCCGGATGAGGCGTTTGACCCACCGGGGATCCATGTCCACGGCGTACACCTGGCCGGCGTGGAGTTCGGACACCTCCCGGACGCCGTTCCCGATCAGGTGCGGTCCGGTGGGGGTGGCCTGCAGCCAGGTGCGGCTCGGCGCGAATCCTTCCCGTACGAAGGACCAGCGACGCCAGATCGCCCGGTGCCGCAGCATGTCAGGGGTGTAGAACGCCCGGCAGGGGGTGCCGGTGGTGCCTCCGCTGTCCCAGACCCGTCCAGCCAGTGGCCTGGGCACCGACAGCGGGACGAGGTCCGCGGGGTCCTCGTCGCGCAGCCGGTCGAGCGGGAACGGGCCGAAGGCTCCGAGCTGGTCGTAGCGGGTGATGTCGCGGGGGTCGAAGCCCAGACGGGGGGCCTGCTCCAGCCAGTAGGGGCTCCCGGACACCGGGTCGAAGTGCCGCCGGACCACGGTGCGGGTCCACTCGTCGAGGTCGGTGTCCAGCCATCGCGCGATCTGGGCGTCCGGGTCGGCGCGGGTGGCGGCGGTCACGACAGGGCCGGGGCGCCGGAGAGGTCGATGCCGAGGTCGTAGGCGGTGGTCAGGGCCTGCTCGATGTGCTCGGGCTGCTCGACGTGCACCACCGGGAAGGGGAACGCGAGGATGCCCTCGGGGATGGAGGGGCCCATCACCAGCCCGAGCCGTACGCCCTGCTCCTTCATCCCGCCGTAGACGTCGACCAGGCTGATCGGGCTCGTGGAGTTGCGCTGGAAGAGGTCCCTGACGTCGGCCGCGGTGCGCAGGACCTTGGGCTCCAGGCAGGACAGCAGCGGGAGTTCGGGGTCGGTGAAGGGCATCGCGTCGATGCGCGGGGCCATGAAGTCGCGGTAGGGCCGGCGCAGCGGGGTGTGGACGGCGATGGTGCGTCCGGGGAGCGGCACGACCGTTCCCGGTGGGGCGTCGGCGGCGAGCGCGCCGAGTGCTTCGGTGTGGCCGGCGAGCATCATGATGCGCTGGGTGCCGTCGGCTGTGGGGCCGAAGTCGCCCGCCAGGTAGATGCCGGGGACGTTCTCGCCCGGGTGGGAGGGGGCACCGTCGGCGAGGGAGCCGAAGGCGATGGCTATCCCCTGCCGCGGGTCTTCGGCGGGCGGTTCCGGGACGTCGCGGGAGCCGGCCAGCATCTCGAACAGTTCCCGTCGCCCCAGCGCTCCGGCGAGACAGCTGGCGGTCATCGCGCCGAGGCTGAGGCCGCCGATGGCCGCGGGGCGCATGCCGAACGAGGCGAGTACGTCGTGTATGCCGATCGCCAGAGCGGCTTCGCGGACAGTGCCGACGCTCTGGCGCTCCTCCTGGTCGGTCGGGAGGTCTTCCTCCAGGATCTGTCCGACCGTCAGCCCGGTCCACGCGGAAACTTGTTCGTACCAGCTCTGCACGACCTCGTAGGTGCGGTAGATCTCCAGGCCCTGCGGTTCGGTCCCGACGCCACCGCCGAACAGGTATCCCAGACTCATGACAGCTCCTGTGGGTTGATGTGAAAGGAGAGGGCTGTGGTGCGGCCCAGGTGCAGTACAGCGGAAATGCGCATGACAGCACAATGCCGCATGACCCGGCGTTCGGCCGGACCGTCGAAAACCTGTCGCGTGGCGCGATATCGATACGATGTCCAGCTCTGGGAAAATGTCCGGCAGCATACCGGCGGAGTTCGTTTCCCACCTTCGGAAGGTACCTTTTCGGCCCTCCATCCGGGAGGAATCCCGCGGAGAGGGATCGGGGAACAGTGCCCCGCCCTCTAGGGTTCAAGGAATTCCGGGAGGACGCGGGGCGGCCATGCCCCGACGCTCAGCACACCGAGAGAGTGCGCCCGGGAAATCAGAGCGGCCCGGTTCGCGGCCTGGAAATGGCGCATCATCAGCCCGATGCGGTACTCGATGCCCTGTCGGCTCAGATAGAGCGATGCCGCCAGCCGAACGGTCGGGGTGCCGACCGCGACACCTTCCAGGATGCGGACGTCCACGGCGGTCAGCCGCGGGACTCCCTTGCGGGCGGACGGGCCCCCGCCCGGCGGACGGGCGTCGCCGGCGGGCCCGGACCTCGGCGGCCGCGGCGCGGGCTTGGTCTCCTCAGAGGTCGCTGACGGTGTCACTCCCCGGTCCCCCTTCTCTGTCGTCCGTGGTCTCTCAGGTGCGCAGCGTGCCGGCGAGGTGGTCACGGAGCATGCCGGTCACCTCGTTCGCCCGGCTGCTGAGGTAGAAGTGCCCGCCGGGGAAGACCTTGAGGTCGAACGCGGCCGTCGTGCGGTCGCGCCAGTGCGCGGCCTCGGGAACCGGTGTCCAGGGGTCCTGGTCCCCCACCACGGCGGTGACCGGGCAGGTGACCGCGGCGTCGCGGTCGGCCAGGTAGGCCCCCAGGGCCCGATAGTCGCCGCGCAGCGCGGGCAGCACCATCCGCAGCAGTTCCTCGTCCTCCAGGAGCCGGGCGTCGGTGCCGCTCATGGCCCTGACCTCTGCCACGATGCCCTCGTCGTCGAGTGGGTGGGAGGGCCCGGGCCGGTCCGCGGACGGACCCTTGCGGCCGGAGACGAAGAGGTGGTCGATCCGGCCGCCCGCGCGCTCGATCCGCCGGGCCACCTCGAAGGCGACGAGCGCGCCCATGCTGTGTCCGAAGAGAGTCAGGGGGAGGTCGTCCCAGCGGCGCAGCGCTTCGGACACTTCGTCGGCCATGCGGTGCAGGTCCTGGACGCCGGGTTCCTCCCGGCGGTCCTGCCTGCCGGGGTACTGCACGGCCAGGACGTCGACCGGTCCGCACAGCGCGGCGGATACCGGGAAGTAGAAACTCGCCGAGCCGCCGGCGTGCGGAAAGCAGACCAGTCGGCGCGTGGCCGTCGGCGAGGGATGGAAGCGACGGCACCACAGGTCGCTGCCTAAAGAGAGCGAGGTCATGTCGGCCTCTTATTCCTTTCTCGAAATTATCCGCGCGAGGCCGGCGAGCGGCGCTTGGCGATCACGCGGGACGTCCTCCGCACCGGTGGGTCGGCCAGTACGCGCTAATGCGGAGAGCGCCGAGCGACGGTGATCGGCGAGTCACGGGCACCGCATATGACAGCCTGCCACGCCCCTTGGAATGTCAGCAAGTACGCATCTCAGCGTATCCGGCGACTCGCCCCCGCGTTCAATTCCGCCTGTTTCTTCGATAAATGGCGAGAACCTTGCGGTGCAGAATCAATCCTGTGGGATTTGCTTGGCTCCGACTCCGCGGCAACGGTCCGGCCGGACCGCGCAGCACGAATGCGGCCGAGGAGGCGCGGGCACCTCACGGCAGGGCTGTCCGGCGTCAGCGACCTCCGCCGACGCGTGGGCGTCATCACGTCCGAGGGCCCGTATCCGGTCCGGACGGGGCCGGGCGGACCTGTGACGGTGGCCCCGCTGTTCCTCCTGTAGGGCTGCGGCTTCCGGCCACCCGGAGTGGCGGACGCGGGACGGTGCCGGCCCTGGCGGAGGCCGCCTGCGATGAGGTGTCCCTCGGCACGTCCGCGCGCGCGTGGCAGCGGTGGGCAGGGGAGCCGCTGCCGCGTGAGCCGTTCCCCGGCCGGGTCACCAGGCCGAGGGCGGTGCGGCAGCAGCGGTTCACCGGCCGCTGGGCCGTGGTGGACGGCCTGGTCCTGACCGCCGTGAGGGTGCCGTGCAGCGTAAACCCGGCATGAGCGCAAGGCCCTCGCTCTAGGAATATATCTAAATACGACAGGAGCGCGTTGACCCCTTACTCGGTCACCTAAGACGCTGGAAGCAGTCTTGCCCACCGGTCGTACGATGAAGAGGACTCCCCCCTTGAACTTCCTCTTGCTGGGCCCACTTTCCGTCCGGTTGAACGCGCGTGAGGTGCACGTGTCGGCGCCGAGACAGCGCGTGGTCATGGCAGCGCTCCTCCTCAACGCCAACCGGGTGATCTCGGTCGACCGGATCACCGAGTACGTCTGGGACGGCGCCCCGCCGCCGAGTGCCGCCGCGACCGTCCGCACCTACGTGATGCGCCTGCGGCAGTCGCTGGGTGAGCACGCCTCCGCCCGCATCCTCACCCGGGCACCCGGTTACCTCCTCGAACTCGGCGAGCACGAGAGCGACCTCGGGCAGTTCACCGCCCACCGCCGGCGCGCGGCGGAGCTGGCCGAACGCGGAGACCTGGAGGGCTCCTCCGCCGAGCTGGCCGAGGCACTCGCCCTGTGGCGCGAGGAGCCGCTGACGGACATCCCGTCGCGGACGCTGCGTGATGTGGAGGGCCGCTACCTCCAGGAGCTCCGCCTCCAGACCATGGAGCTGCGGTTCGACGCGGAGCTGGCGCTGCTGCGGCACGCCGAGATCGTGCCGGAGCTGGTACGGCTGGTGCGGAAGCATCCCTTACGGGAGGCCCTGGTGGGCAAGCTGATGCTGGCGCTGTTCCGCTCGGGACGGCAGTCGGAGGCCCTGGACCTCTACCGGCGCACCCGGGTGCTGCTCGTCGAACAGCTCGGGGCCGAGCCGAGCGCCGCTCTGCGCGAGGTCCACCGGCACATCCTCTCGGCCCACCACTGGCCCCGTACGCCCGACCCGCTGGAGCAGCCCGCGGCGGCCCCGGAGGCAGTCGTCGCGCCGGCGCCGGCCGCTGCCCGGGAAAGGTCCTGCTGGCCCGATCCGGCGCAGCTTCCCTCGGTGCCGCGACCGCTGTCGGCCCGCTCCGACGCGCTGGCGCGGCTGCAGCACCTCCTCACGACCGGCACGATGCCCGCGGGCACGGTGGCGACGGCGGTGGTGACCGGCCGGGGCGGGGTCGGCAAGAGCGCCCTCGCCCTGCACGCGGCGCACACCATGCGCGGTTCCTCGGTACACGGCCAGCTCTATGCGGATCTCGGCGGTGCGGAACGGCCGCTGACCGCCCGGGCGGTGCTGCCGCGGTTTCTGGCGGACCTCGGTGTGCCCCGGGACGAGATCCCCGGGGAGGAGTCGGAGCGGGAGAGCCTCTACCGCTCGCTCACCGCGGGCCGACGTCTCCTGGTCGTACTCGACAACGCCTCCAGCGCCGCGCAGGTGCGGCCGCTGATACCGGGCAGCGGGGGCAGCAGGCTGCTGGTGACCAGCCGGCGGTGGCTGGCCGATCTGGAGGGGGCGCGCACCCTTCAGCTCGGCCCGTTGGACGAGGCCGGTTCGCTGGAGCTGCTGGGCAGCATCGTCGGCCCGGCCAGGGTCGATGGAGAACCGCGGGCGGCCCGTACGGTGGTGACGGTCTGCGCGGGCCTGCCGCTGGCGATCCGGATCGCGGGGACCCGGCTGCTGGAGCGCCCGCACTGGAGCATCGGGCACCTGGCTCGGCGGCTCACGGAGGCCCCGCGCCCCCTGGACGAACTGTGCGCGGGCGATGTCGGTGTCCGGCCCTGCCTCGACGCCGAGGTCGCCGGGATCCGGCGGACGTCGCCGGCCGGGATCGACCCCGCCGAGGTGTTGGCCGCGCTGGGGGCGGGCGGTGCGTGGTCGGTCTCCAGCAGCAAGGTCGCGGTGATGTTCGGCTGCACCGAGGCGCAGGCCGAGGAGGCCCTGGACTCCCTGGTCGAGGCGAACCTGCTGGGTGCGCCGACGGGGGGCCTGTACCGGCTGGACGCGCTGCTCCGGGCGTACGCCCGCGAGCGGGCGCAGACGGTCGCCGTACGGCAGCACGATCACCCGTTCATGCGCGCCGGGTGACCGTCCCGGCGGTCCAGGACGGGCACCCGGCGGCCCTGTCCCCCTCACTCCGATCCTTTTCGCCCTGATCCCCTTCGACCTGATCCCCTTCGAGAGGACGCCCGCGCCATGGCCGACCAGACAGCAGCCACCCACGACCTGCTCGCCTACGTCCGGGAGGTCTCCCTCCGTGACGACGACCTCCTCAGGGAGCTGCGGGAGACCACCGCGGACCTGCCGGGCGGGACCGCCCTGCAGGTGATGGCGGAGGAGGGCCAGCTGCTGGCCCTGCTGGTCGGGTTGACGGGGGCGCGGGCGGTGCTGGAGATCGGCACCTTCACCGGCTACAGCACCCTGTGCATGGCCCGCGCGCTCCCGGCCGACGGTCTGCTGGTGTCCTGCGACATCGACGACCGGTGGCCGGCCATCGGCGCCGACTTCTGGGCGCGGGACGGGGTCGACTCGCGGATCGACCTGCGGATCGGCGATGCCGCCGCGACCCTGGACGCGCTGCTGGCGGAGCGCGGGCCGGAGAGCTTCGACCTGGTGTTCATCGACGCGGACAAGGCCAACTACGTCCGCTACTACGAGACATCGCTGGCGCTGCTGCGCGCCGGGGGCCTGATCGTGGTCGACAACACCCTGTTCTTCGGCCGGGTCGCCGACCCGGCCGCCGTCGACCCGGAGACCACCGGGGTCCGGGCTCTGAACCGGATGCTGCACGAGGACCCCCGGGTGGAGCTGTCGCTGCTGGTGATGGCCGACGGGATCACCCTCGTCCGCAAGCGCTGAGGGCGGTGGGCCGGAGCCCAGGGGGCGCCGGCCCGCCGCGGCGGTCACGACGTTCCCGGGCCCCCTTCCGGCATGCTCAGGTCGGGTGCGTCCACGCTCATGACGGTGGACACCACGCGCGGGCCGGGGACCAGGTGCAGGCGCTCGAGTCCGGTGTCCTCCCGAGCCGGTGCGAGGACGGCGGCGCACGGGCACGGGGCTTCGTCCAGGCCCTCGAAGCCGGCGAACCGGTAGGCGATCTCCATCATCCGGTTGCGTTCGGTCGCCCGGAAGTCCGCCACCAGGTGGACTCCGGACCGGGCGGCGGCGTCGGCCAGCCAGTTCAGCAGGGTCGCGCCGGCGCCGTAGGCGACGACCCGGCAGGAGGTGGCGAGCAGTTTGAGGTGCCACAGGCCCGGGTGCCGCTCCAGCAGCAGGACGCCGACCGCGCCGTGCGGGCCGAACCGGTCGGTGAGGGTGACCACCAGGACCTCGTGACGGGGGTCGGTGATCAGGCCGCGCAGCACCGCGTCCGGGTAGTGGACCCCGGTCGCGTTCATCTGGCTGGTGCGCAGGGTGAGTTCCTCGACCCGGGACAGCTCCTCACCGGTGGCCCGGCCGATACGCATGCGCAGGTCCAGGGAGCGCAGGAACTCCTCGTCGGGGCCGGGGGCGGCCGCCCGCTCGGCCTCGCGGCGGAAGCCCGCCTGGTACATCCGGCGGCGCCGCCGGGAGTCGACGGTGCTGATCGCGGGGGTGAACTCGGCGAGGTCGGGGAGGGCGAGGACCTGCTCGGCCGGGTAGCACCGTACGTCGGGCAGGTGGAAGGCCACTTCGGCCCGTTCGGCGGGCCGGTCGTCGACGAAGGCGATGGTCGTGAGTGCGAAGTTCAGCCGGTCGGCGATCCGGCGCACCGATTCGGACTTGGCGCCCCACCCGATCTCCGGCAGGACGAAGTACTCGGCCACGCCGAACGTCTCCAGCCGGGCCCAAGCGTGCTCGTGGTCGTTGCGGCTGGCTATGGACTGGAGGATGCCGCGGGAGTCGAGCTCGATCACCACCTTGCGCACCTCGTCCGGCAGGTGCACCTCGCCGTCCTCCAGGAGGGTGCCCTGCCAGAGGGTGTCGTCCAGGTCCCAGACCAGGCACTTGACGGTCTCGGCCATCTCGTCCTTCCTCGTCTCGTCGGACGCGGGCCCGCTCACGGTGCCCCCGGAGCGGAGAGGGCGTGCTGGGCCAGCATCAGCCGGCACAGTTCGTTGCTGCCCTCGATGATCTCCATCAGCTTGGCGTCCCGGTACGCCCGGGCCACCGTGTGCCCGTCCCGGGACCCGGCCGAGGCCAGTACCTGGACGGCCGTCGCCGCGCCTCGGGCGGCCTGGGTCGCGCTGACGTGCTTGGCCAGTACGGTCGCCACCACCTGGTCCGGGGCCCCTTCGTCCCAGCAGCGGCCGGCGTGCTCGCAGACCCTCGTGGCCACCTGCTCGGCCGTGTAGAGGTCGGCGATGTGCCCGGCGACGAGCTGGTGGTCCGCGAGTGGTCTGCCGAACTGCTCCCGTCCGGCGGCGTGCGCGGTGGCCGCCGCCAGACAGGCCCGCAGGATGCCCACGCACCCCCAGGCGACGGACATCCGCCCGTAGGCCAGCGCGGTCGTCACCAGCAGGGCGGTCGGCAGCCCGTGACCGCCCAGGACGCTCTCGGCCGGCAGCCGCACCCCGTCGAGGTGGACGTCCGCGTGTCCGGCCGCGCGGCAGCCGAGCGGGTCGGCGATCCGCTCGATCCTGACGCCGGGCGTGTCGGTGGGCACCACGACGGCCACCGCGCCGTCCTCGTAGCGGCCGACGACGACCAGCAGGTCGGCGTAGTGGGCGGCGGTCACCCACTTCTTGTGTCCGTCGACGACGACCGTGTCGCCGTCGCGGCGGACGGTCGTCGTCATCGCCGCGAGGTCGCTGCCGGCACCGGGCTCGCTGAAGCCGACCGCCGCCAGTGCGCCACCGGTCAGCCGGGGGAGGTGGGCGGCCGACTGCTCGGCGGTGCCCAGGCGCTGGATGGTCCACGCCGCCATGCCCTGGGAGGTCATCACGCTCCGCAGCGAGCTGCACAGGCCGCCCACGTGGGCGGTGTAGGCGCCGCTGCGCACGCTGCTGAGCCCCCAGCCGCCGTACTGCTCCGGGACTTCGGCGCACAGCCGGCCCTCGGCGCTCAGGTCGCGGAGCAGGTCCAGCGGGATGAGGCCGGTCCGGTCCCACTCCTCCGCCAGGTCGCCGACCCGCAGGGTGACGGAGGTGAGGGCACCGCTCAGGTCCTCACCCATGCCGGCCTCCGGCGGCGGGCACCCGGAGCCGGTCCACCAGCTCCGCCATCCGCCGTACGGTGCGGAAGTTGTCCAGCCGCAGGTCCGCGCCGCGGACGGCGATGGCGTAGGTCTTCTCCAGGTGCACCACCATCTGCATGGCGAACAGGGACGACAGGCCGCCGACGTCGAACAGGTCGGTGTCGGCGTCCCAGGCGGTTTTGGTGCGTTCTTCCAGGAACTCCAGCAGTTCCTTCTCCAGGTCGTGGGTGTCGGGCGTGTTCGCTGCGGTCATGGCCGTCTCCTCGTCGGGGTGATCAGGTGTAGTCGTAGAAGCCGCGCCCGGACTTGCGGCCCAGCCGGCCCTCGCGGACCAGCCGGAGCAGCAGCCCGGTGGGACGGCAGCCGTCGTCGCCGGTGCGTTCGTGGAGCACGGTGAGGGAGTCGACGAGGTTGTCGATGCCGATCAGGTCCGCGGTGCGCAGCGGGCCGGTGGGGTGTCCCAGGCAGCCCTGCATCAGGGCGTCGACGTCCTCGGCGGAAGCCGTCCCCTCCTCCACGACCCGGGCCGCGTCGTTGATCATCGGGTGCAGGACGCGGCTGGTGACGAAGCCGGGTGCGTCCCGGACCACCACCGCCCGTCGCCGCACCGCCGTGAGCAGGGCCGCCACGGCGGCCATCGCGGGGTCCCCGGTCCTGGCACCGCGGACCACTTCGGCGGTCTTGATCAGGTAGGGCGGGTTCATGAAGTGGGTGCCGACCAGTTCCTCCGGCCGTTCCAGGGCCCCGGCCAGTTCGTCGACGGGGATGGACGAGGTGTTGGTGATCAGCAGGGTTCCGGGCCGGACCAGTCCGGAGACCTCGGACAGTACGGCGGCCTTGATCACGGCGTCCTCGGTGACCGCTTCGATGACGGCGGTGGCTTGGGCGGCGGCTTTGAGCGAGGTGCCGGTGGCCAGGGCGCCGAGGGGCGTTCCGGCGGGCAGGGCGCCCATCAGCTCGGCCAGCCGGAGTTCGCCGTCGATCAGGTCCGCGGCTCGGTCGAGCCGTTCCCGGTCGATGTCGACCAGGTGGACCGGCAGTCCGTGTCCGAGGGCGAGGACGGTGATGCCGACGCCCATCACCCCGGCTCCCAGCACGGTGAGGGCGGGGCGCGGGGGCGGGTCGTCGTACGGGGCCGCGGTCAACGGGTTCTCCTTCGTCTTCACGGGTGGTCGGGGGTGCGGAGGGTGGTGCCGAGCCAGTCGGCAACGGCGTCGCCGGTGGTCGCGACGTGCTCTTCCATGATCGAGAAGTGGTTTCCGGGAACGTCGACGACGGTGTCGGCACCGGCCCAGGCCGAGCGCCAGTCACCGGCTTCGGCGGAGGGACGGCCGAGCGGGGTGGAGGCGCGGACCAGCAGCAGCGGGGCGCGGACCGCCGGTGGGTTCCAGTCGTCGAGCAGACGGAAGTAGCCGCCCATCGCGGTCAGCCGGGTTCCGTCCATCGGGGCCGCCCGGTCCTCGCGGGCGAACATGCCGCCCAGCAGGACGTCGTTGAACTGGGTGATGCCCTGGTTGTCGGAGAGGTAGGTGTCCAGCAGCACCACGGCCGCCGGGCCCCCGCCGCGCTGTTCCAGCGCGGCGGCCACTCCGTGGGCGAGCGTGCCGCCGGAGGAGGAGCCGGCCAGGACGAGCGTCCGTCCGGGCAGTTCCCGGAGCAGGGTCGTCGCCTGGAAGTCCAGCAGGGCCGCCATGTCGGCGGGCAGTTCCTCCTCGGGGGTGAACCCGGGGGCGTCCAGGGCAGCGACGGCGTAGCGGTCCCGGAAGCGGGAGGCGAAGCGGGCGTACTGGTGGGCGCCGCCGAGGGCGACGACGGAGCCGAAGCAGACGAGTACGGGGGCGTCGGCGCGCTCGTTCAGGAGCAGCAGCCGCGGGCCGGTGCCGGCGGCCGCGAGGTCGCTGCCGCTGTGGAAGGCCGGGCGGAGTGCGGAGGCGTTCTTGAGCAGGGCGATGCCCTCGTCGATCCGGCCGAGTGCGCAGGCGCGGCGGAACAGCACGCTCACCGGGTCATCGGCGTCGGTATCGGTCCTGGACGCGGCGGCGCCGGGTGCGGGTGCCGTTTCGGGCCGGGGGGTGTCTTCCGGCAGGGCCTCGGTGGCGAGGCGTGCCGCGAGCGCGGCGGGGGTGGCGCTGTCGAAGACGGCGGAGGGCCGCAACCGCAGTCCGGTGACGGCGGCCAGCCTGTTGCGGAGCTCGACCGCGGTCAGCGAGTCGAATCCGACGGAGAGGAAGGGCACCGTCGCGGACAGCGCCCCGGAGTCGGTGTGGCCGAGGACTTCCGCGGCCTGGGTGAGGACGAGTTCGCGCAGGACCAGCTCGCGTTCCTGTGCGTCGGCGGCGGTGTCGAGCCGGTGCCGCAGCGCTGTGGCGGCGGTCGGGGTCCCCTTCGCCCCGGTCGTCGCGGTCGGGCCGCGCCGGACCAGGGAGCGCAGCATCGGGTGCACCGGGCCGTCGCCGCGCACGGTGAGGTCGAGGTGGGCCAGGACGACGGGGCTCCCGTCTCCCGGCGGGGCGGCGTCCACGGCGCACACCGTGTCCAGCAGGGCCATGGCCTCCTCGTCCGCGAGGGCGCGGGCGCCGCGCCGGTCGATGCGCCGCCGTTCGGCGCCGCCGAGTTCCGCCGTCATCCCGCCGGCCCGCTCCCAGGGCCCCCAGGCCAGGGACAGGCCGGGGAGACCGAGCCGTCGGCGTTCCGCGACGAGGGCGTCGAGCGCGGCGTTGGCGGCCGAGTAGGACGCCTGTCCGGGGCTGCCCAGCACGCCCGCGGCGGAGGAGAAGACGACGAACGCCGAGAGGTCCGCCCCGCGCGTCAGCCGGTCGAGGTGGTGGGCGGCGTCGAGCTTGGGCCGCAGGACGGTGGTCGTCCGCTCCCCCGTCAGCCCGTCCAGCAGACCGTCGTCGAGCACGCCGGCGGTGTGGACCACGGCGCACAGCGGATGACGTTCGGGGACGGCCGCAAGCGCGGCGGCCAGTGCCTGACGGTCGGACACGTCACACCGTACGGCGGTCAGTTCCGCTCCGGTCTCGGCCAGCTCCGCCGTCAGCTCGGGCAGGCCCGGGGCGTCGGCGCCGCGGCGGCTCAGCACGAGGAGGTGGCGTACCCCGTGCGCGGCGACCAGATGGCGGGCCAGGACGGCCGCGAGAGCGCCGCCGCCGCTCAGCAGTACGGTCCCCTCGGACGGCCCGAACGGTCCGTCCGGCCGGGTCGCCTCCGCAGGGGCGGGGACCGTGGTGGCCGGCGGCCGAACGAGTCGGGGCGCGTACAGGACGCCGCCGCGCAGGGCCGCCTGTGGTTCGCCCGTGGCGAGGAGGTCGGCGAGCGCGTCGCCGAGCCCCCGCGGGTCCGGCCCTTCGGTGTCCAGCAGCACGAACCGGTCGGGGTGTTCGAGCTGGGCGGCCCTGAGCATGCCCCAGACCGCCGCCGCGCCGAGGTCCGCGGGCCGTGCGCCGAGCGGGCCGGTCGCCCCCCGGGTGAGGACCACCAAGGGCGTACCGGCGGTGCTGTCGTCGGCCAAGTGGTCCTGGAGGCGGTCCAGGACCCCGGACACGACCGTGTGCACCGCCTCGGGGTCCGCCTCCCCGGCGGGGGCGTCCCCTGCCACACCGGGCGCGGTCCCGGTGCCGGTGGACGGGGGGCAGGTCAGCAGTATCGCGTCGGGTGTCGCGGACGGGGGTTCGGCGGCAAAGCCCGCCGGCAGCAGCCGCTCGTCCCGCAGGCCGAGGAGAGCCCAGCGGATGACCGGGCGGGGACCGGGCCCGGCGGTGACCGGCGTCCAGCCGACGTGGAAGACGGAGCCGGAGGAAGCCCGCAGTGCGGCGGTGGACGCCGTACGCAGGGTGAGTGAGCCGACCGTCGCCACGGTACGCCCCGAGGGGTCGGTGATCCGCGCGGCGACGGTGTCGGGGCCGTCGGGGCGCAGCCGGACGCGCAGGACCGGCGCGTCGGAGGTCCGGATCGCGACGCGCTGCCAGGAGAACGGCAGGGGGACGCCGTCGGCGGGCTCCTCGGTCCCGGCGCTCTCGCGCAGACCGGCCGTCTGGAGGGCTGCGTCCAGGAGGGCCGGGTGCACGGCGAAACCGTCCGCCCCGGTGCCGGGCAGGTCGTCGGGCAGGGCCACTTCGGCGTGGATCGCGTCCGGGGTGCGCCAGGCCGCGCGCAGGCCCCGGAACGCCGGGCCGTAGGCGACGCCCCGGGCTTCGAGCAGCCCGTACAGTTCGTCCACGTCCAGGGGGGCGGCGTCGGGCGGGGGCCACGCGCCGGCCGGTTCGGCGGCTGTGTCGTTCCTGTCGGCCGAGGGGTCCTGGGGGCCGACCGTGCCGGTCGCGTGCCGGGTCCAGGGCGGGGCGGCGGCGCCGGGGGCCGTCTCGGGCCGGGAGTGGAACTCCACCGGGCGCAGCCCTGTGCCGTCCTCGGCGCCCACCCGTACGCGCAGTTGTACGGCGTGGTCGTCGGCGGCGTCGCCGGGCAGCAGCAGCGGCGCGGCGAGGGTCAGTTCCTCGACGAGGGCGCAGCCGAGGCGGCGGCCCGCGTACGCGGCCAGCTCCACGAGGGCCGCGCCCGGCACGATCACGGCTCCGGCCACGGCGTGGTCGGCGAGCCAGGGATGGGTGGCCGGAGAGATCCGGCCGGTGAAGAGGGTGCCCGCGCCGTCGGGCAGTTCGACCTCGGCGCCGAGCAGCGGGTGGTCCACGGCACACTGGCCGGTGGCCGCCGGGTCCCGGTCGGCCGGCAGGGCGTCGAGCCAGTAGCGGCGTCGCTGGAAGGCGTAGGTGGGCAGGTCCACCCGCTGGGCGCCGGTTCCCGCGAACAGCCGCTCCCAGTCGACGCGCAGGCCCCGGACGTGCGCCTCGGCGAGGGCGATCTGAAGCCGGCGGAGCCCTCCGGCGCCGCGCCGCAGGGTGTCGAGCACCAGCGTCTCCGGGGCGCCCGCGTCGGCGGCCGTGTCCTCGATCCCGTACATCAGGGCGGGCTGGGGGCTGGACTCGATGAAGACGCGGTGCCCGGCCGCGAGGAGCGAGCGGGTCGCCCGCTCGAACTCGACCGTCTGCCGGAGGTTGCGGTACCAGTACTCGGCGTCCAGGGCCTTCGTGTCCAGCGGGCCGCCGGTCACGCTGGAGTAGTACGGCACCGTACCCGGGAGGGGAGTGATGCCGTCCAGGTCGGACAGCAGGCGCTCGCGGATCTCCGTCACGTGCGAGGAGTGCGAGGCGTAGTCGACCTCGATACGGCTCGCCCACACCCCTTCCTCCAGGAGTTCCTCCACCAGTGCCGTGACCGCGTCCGCGTCGCCCGACACCACCGTCGACGACGGGCCGTTGACCGCCGCCACCGACAGCCGGCCCGTCCACGGGGCGGTGCGCTCCCGCACCACGTCCACCGGCAACGGGACCGATGCCATGCCGCCACGGCCCGCCAGCGCCCCCACCGCACGGGAGCGCAACGCGACCACGCGGGCCCCGTCGTCGAGGCTCAGACCACCCGCCACGCAGGCGGCCGCGATCTCGCCCTGGGAGTGGCCGACCACGGCGTCCGGAACGACGCCGAACGTGCGCCACACCTCCGCCAGCGACACCATCACGGCCCAGAGCACCGGCTGCACCACGTCGACCCGCGCCAGCAGCCGCTCCGAGCCCAGCGCCTTCGCCAACGACCAGTCGACGTAGGGCGCCAGGGCCCGCCCGCACCGCGCCATCCGGTCCGCGAAGACCTCCGACTCACCCAGCAGCCCCGCCGCCATACCCACCCACTGCGAGCCGTGGCCCGGGAACACGAGCACCGAACGGCCCGGGAGCCGCCCCCCGCCGGCCACCACGTCCGCCGAGCCGGTGCCCCGCGACAGGGCGGCGACACCGGCCAGCAGCTCGCCCCGGTCCGCACCCACCACTACGGCACGCTCCGCGAACCGCGTACGCCCCACCGCGAGGGAATGGCCCACGTCCACCACGCTCAGACCCGGTTCCGCCACCACCCGCTCGTGCAGCGCCGCCGCCTGGGCACGCAGCGCGTCCGGAGTGCGCGCCGACAGTATCCAGGGGACGGCAGCGGGCAGCGGTTCCGGCGTGGCGGGCCGGTCGACCGGCTTGTCGGTGGCGGTCATCGCCCCGGTCGGTGCGGCGGGGGCCTGTTCGAGGATGACGTGGGCGTTGGTCCCGCTGGCGCCGAAGGAGGACACCCCGGCCCGGCGCGGCCGTCCCGTCTCCGGCCAGCGGGCGGCCTCGGTGAGCAGGGAGACGGCTCCCTCGGTCCAGTCGACGCGGGGCGAGGGGCGGTCGACGTGCAGGGTGCGCGGCATCGCGCCGTGCTGGATCGCCAGCACCGACTTGATCACCCCGCCGACGCCCGCGGCGGCCTGGGTGTGGGACAGGTTGGCCTTCAGCGATCCCAGCCGCAGCGGGCGGTCGGCGGGCCGGTCCTGGCCGTACGTGGCCAGCAGCGCCTGGGCCTCGATGGGGTCGCCGAGCACGGTGCCGGTGCCGTGCGCCTCCACCATGTCCACCTCCGACGGGGCGAGTCCGGCACGGGCGAGGGCCTGGGTGATCACGCGCTGCTGCGCGGGCCCGTTCGGGGCGGTCAGCCCGTTGCTGGCGCCGTCCTGGTTGACGGCCGAGCCCCGGATGACGGCCAGGACGGGATGCCCCGCGCGCTGGGCGTCCGAGAGCCGTTCCAGCAGGAGCAGGCCCAGGCCCTCCCCGAACCCGGCTCCGTCCGCCGTGGAGGAGAAGGACTTGCTGCGTCCGTCGGGGGCCAGGCCGCGCTGACGGCTGAATCCGACGTACAGCCCGGGGGTGGACATCACGGTCACTCCGCCGGCCAGGGCGAGGGTGGTGTCGCCGGAGCGCAGCCCTTGGCAGGCGAGGTGGACGGCGACCAGGGAGGACGAGCAGGCGGTGTCCAGGGTGACCGCCGGGCCTTCCAGCCCCAGGGTGTAGGCGATCCGGCCCGAGGCGACGCTCGGGATGCTGCCGGTGCCGAGGAAGCCCTCCACCTCGTCGGGCACGCGGCCGAGCCGGGACGCGTACTCGCCGCAGATCACTCCGGTGTAGACGCCGGTGCGGCTGCCGCGCAGAGTCGTCGGATCGATGCCCGCGCGTTCCACCGCCTCCCAGGACGCTTCGAGCAGCAGCCGCTGCTGCGGGTCCATGGCCAGGGCCTCGCGCGGGGAGATACCGAAGAAGCCGGGGTCGAAGCCGGTCGCGTCGTGGAGGAAGCCGCCTTCCCGGACGTAGAACGTGCCCGGGGCGTCGGGGTCCGCGTCGAAGCCGCCCTCGATGTCCCAGCCGCGGTCGGTGGGGAACGGCGAGACCGCGTCGCGTTCCTTGACCAGCAGTTCCCACAGGTCTTCCGGGGTGCGCACACCGCCGGGGTAGCGGCAGCTCATCGCCACGATGGCGACGGGCTCGGCGGAGTCGTCGCGGAGCCGTCGGTTCTCCTGCCGCAGGCGCTGGTTCTCCAGCAGCGAGGCACGCAGGGCGGCGACCACCTGTTCCGTGTCGGTGGGCATGGGGTTCGGCTTCTCCTTCTGCGGCTGTCGGTCAGTCACGTTCGCCTCCCAGCGCCATCCGGACGAGCTCGTCGAGGGCCATGTCCTCGATGCCGTCGGCGGCGGCAGCCGGTGCCTCCGGCCGGTCGGCGAGGTCCAGGAGCGCGTCGAGGAGACCGGCCCGGCGCAGAGCGGCGGGGGCGATCGTGGCGAGCAGGGAGCTGATCTCGCGGTCCGACCGGTCCGACCGCTCCGGCGTTCCGGCGCGCTGCCCTGCGGCGGCGGATCCGTCCGGCCCGTCGGGTACCAGGCGCCTGCTGAGGTAGGCGGCGAGGGCGGCCGGGGTGGGGTGGTCGAAGACCAGGGTCGCGGGCAGCCGGCGGCCGGTGGCGGCGCTGAGCCGGTTGCGGAGTTCGACGGAGGTGAGCGAGTCGAAGCCGAGGTCCTTGAACGGCTGGTCCGGGTCGATGGTCCCGGCTCCGCTGTGACCGAGGATGTCGGCGCCCCGGCTCCGTACCAGGTCGAGCAGGGTGGCGACGCGTTCCTCCGGAGTGAGGCCGGTCAGCCGGCGGCGCAGTGAGTCGGCTTCGGCGGCGTCCGCCCCGGAGGCGGGGCGGCGTACGGTGCCGGGGACCAGGGCGGAGAGCAGGGCCGGGACGGGTGCGGTCCGGGCCGCCGCCCGGAGCCGGCCGAGGTCGATCCTGACCGGCACGAGCAGCGGTTCGTCCAGGGTGAGGGCCGCGTCGAACAGCGCCAGCCCTTCTTCGCTGCCGATGGCCGCAGTCCCTCCCCGGGACATGCGCCGCAGGTCAGCGGCGGTCAGTGTCCCGGTCATGCTGCTGCGGCGTTCCCACAGGCCCCAGGCGAGTGACTGGGCGGGCAGTTTCAGGGCCCGGCGGTGCTGGGCGAGCGCGTCGAGGAAGGCGTTGGCGGCCGCGTAGTTGCCCTGACCGGCGTTGCCGACCGTGGCGGACGCGGAGGAGAACAGGACGAAGGCCGACAGGGGCAGATCACGGGTGAGGGCGTGCAGGTGGAGAGCCGCGTCGACCTTGGGCCGCAGTACGTGGCGCATCCGCGCCGGGGTCAGCGACTCGACCGTCCCGTCGTCCAGGACGCCGGCCGCGTGGACGACCGCGCTCAGCGGACGGCCGGCGGGGATGCCGTCGAGCAGGGCGGCGAGCGCGTCCCGGTCGGCGACGTCGCACGCCTCCACGTCCACCCGGGCGCCGTGGCCGCGCAGTTCGGCGGCGAGGTCGGCCAGACCCGGCGCGTCCGCGCCGCGCCTGCCGACGAGCAGCAGGTTCCGCACGCCGTGCGCGGTCACGAGGTGCTGGGCCACCAGGCCGCCGAGCACGCCGCCGGCCCCGGTGACGAGGACGGTTCCGCCGGGTGCGGCGATGCCGGACGGTGTGTCCGGGGCCGGGGCCGCGTCCGGGCCCGCGAGCGCGTTCGTGCTCGGGTTCGGGTCCGTGCTGGGGTTCGCCTCCGGGTTCGGGTCCGTGGTGACGGTGGCCCGGGTGAGGCGGGCGGCGAGGAGTTGTCCGGCGCGGATCGCCAGTTGGGGTTCCGTTCCGGCCAGTGCCCGGGGCAGCAGGCCGGTCACGGCGGCCGGGTCGTCGGTGTCGATCAGCAGGAAGCGGTCCGGGTGCTCGGACTGGGCGGAGCGGACGAGGCCGCGGACCGCGGCGCCGGTGAGGTCGGTGACCTCCTCACCGGCCGCCGTGGAGACCGCGCCCCGGGTGACCAGTACGAGCCGGGTGCCGTCGTCCCAGCGCGGGTCGGCCAGCCAGTCCTGGACCAGCCGCAGGGCGTCGTCCAGTGCGGTGTGCACGGAGGCGGCGTCGGGCGGGGACAGAAGGCGCGGGGTGTGGTCGCACCAGGCGAGCACCGCGGCGGGCCGCGGCGCTCCCGCGTCCAGCGCGGCACCGAGCGCGGCCAGGTCCGGATGGCTGTCCGGGAAGAATGGCCGGCCGCCGAGGACGGCCCACTGTCCGAGGGGGCGGACGGGTGCGGTGTCGGGCGCCGCCGACCACTGGAGCCGGTAGAGGGATTCCGGGCCGCCGGCGCCCGGGCGGAGGGCGTCGAGATCGATCGGGCGGACGGCGAGCGCCTCGACCGACGCGACCGGGAGGCCGTTCGGGTCGGTCGCGTCGATCGCCACCGATCCGTCCGGCCGGAAGCCGAGCCGTACCCTGAGCGCGGTGGCCGCGGTGGCGTGCAGCCTGACTCCGCTCCAGGAGAACGGCAGTCCGGCGGACGGCCGGTCCGGGCCCGGTCCGGTTTCCGGCCGGGCGCGGAGGAACAGTCCCTGGAGTGCGGCGTCCAGGAGGGCGGGGTGCACGCCGAAGGCGGAGGCGGACCGGTGCTGGTCCTCGGGCAGGTGCACCTCGGTGAAGATCTCGTCGCCTCGGCGCCAGGCGCGGGTGAGCCCGCGGAAAGTGGTTCCGTAGCCGTAGCCGGAAGCGTGGAACCGCTCGTACAGGTCGTCGACGGGGACCGGGACGGCGCCGGGCGGGGGCCAGGAGCCGGGGTCGTCCGGTGCGGGCGGCGGCTTGCGGGTCGTGGCGTCGGCGGTCAGTACGCCGGTCGCGTGCGCGGTCCAGTGCGGGGTCGTCGCGTCCTCACGGCAGGAGAACAGGTCCAGGGAGCGGCTGCCGTGCGCGTCCGCCGCGCCGACCCGTACTTGCAGGCGGACGGCGGTGTCGGCGGGTACCAACAGCGGCGACTGGAGGGTCAGTTCCTCCACCGTGTGGCATCCGGCCTCGTCCGCGGCGCGTACGGCGAGTTCCGCGAAGGCCGCGCCGGGCAGCAGGACCGTACCGGCCACGGCGTGGTCGGCGAGCCAGGGGTGGGTACGCAGCGACAACCGGCCGCTGAGCAGCAGTTCACCCGTGTCGGCCAGCTCGGTGGCCGCTCCGAGGACGGGGTGGTCGGCGGGGTCGAGCCCGGCCGAGCCCACATCGGCCGCCGTGGTGGGCGCCGGCTCGGGCCAGTAGCGGCTGCGCTGGAAGGCGTACGTCGGCAACTCGACCCGCCGCGCCCCCGGGAACGCCCCCGACCAGTCCACCCCCAGCCCCCGCTCCCACGCACGGCCCACCGCCCGCAGCACCTGCTCCGGCCCGCCCTCCCCACGCCGCAACGTCCCCAGCACCGCGGCCTCCACCCCCGCGGCCTCCACCGACTCCCCCACCGCAACCGACAACACCCCATGCGGACTGCACTCGACGAAGAACCGGAAACCCTCCCCCAACAGCGTCTCCGTCGCCTTCCCGAACTCCACCGTCTCCCGCAGATTCC
>NZ_JBNGGC010000017.1:0-191673 GCF_049974565.1 Streptomyces sp. WG5
TCACCGCGCCGCGCCCGCTCCAGCGCCCACCGGGTCACCGCGAGACAGGCCAGGACGTCGTTGCCGTCGACGCGTACACCCGGGAAGCCGAAACCGCTGGCGCGCTGGTAGAGCGGCACCCGGGTCTGCTTCTCGTTGGACTCGGAGATCGCCCACTGGTTGTTCTGGCAGAAGAACACCACCGGCGCGTTGTAGACGGCGGCGAAGTTGAACGCCTCGCTCACGTCTCCCTGGCTGGAGGCGCCGTCACCGAAGTACGCGATCACGCCCGAGTCCGCGCCGTCCTTGGCCACGCCCATCGCATAGCCCGTGGCGTGCAGCGCCTGCGACCCGATGACGATCGTGTACAGGTGGAAATTGTTGCTGTTGGGGTCCCAGCCGCCGTTGTTCACGCCGCGGAACATGCCGAGGAGGTTGGTCGGGTCGACCCCGCGGCACCAGGCGACGCCGTGCTCGCGGTAGGTCGGGAAGACGTAGTCGTCCTCGCGGGTGGCCCGGCCGGAGCCGATCTGGGCAGCCTCCTGCCCCAGCAGCGAGGCCCACAGGCCCAGCTCGCCCTGACGCTGCAGGGCGGTGGCCTCGGCGTCGAAACGCCGGGTGAGCACCATGTCGCGGTACAGGCCGCGCAGCTCGTCGGGGGTGATGTCGGCGACATACTCGGCGTACTCGGCGTAGGCCGAATTCTTGGCGGTCCCGACGCGTTCGCCCTCGGGCGTCAGCAGTTGTACGAGCTCCGTCTCGGAGCCCTTCTCGGCAGCGGCGGTGCGGGGGGTGCGCTTGGCGCCCGCGGTCCCGGCCCTGGTCCCGGTCGCCTTGGTGCCGGTGGTACCGGTCGCCTTGCTTCCGGCGCTGCGTCGCGGCTTGCGCGCGGCAGTGCTCTCGGTCACGTGTGCTCCTCCGTCGGTCCGGCCCCCGGGTTCGCCGGAAGCCAGTGCGGCTCACCTGCGGCCCGGCGGTCGCACGAGGGTGGGTGCGGCCCGGTCGGGAACAGGCGTGACAGGTGCCCCGGCGAGCGCCCTGCGAACAGCACGTTACCCAGTGCTCCACATTTCTGTGAAACCCCTCCTGACCTGCATTTTTACTCGGATTTCCAAGTAAATCGGCAAAGTGCGGAAGTTTTACTGGTCACAGCCTCGCAGGGGGCCGGAACAACGGCACGTTATCCCGGCCACCCCGGGCACGGGAAGACTTGGCGTGGGACACCGCGCGCGCACCCCAAAACGGACACATCCCGGCATTCCTCCTGGACGGCCCCGGGCTCGTCCGCCGGGGGTGTGCACGATCCGCACCGCCGTCGGGGTGGTGGGCGTACTGCGGCCGGGTGACGCCCCGAACGCGAAGCGCGCGTGGGCCCGTTTCCGGGACGCACGCGCGCGTGAGGAGCGATTCGGTTCGGGTCAGCCCAGGCCCGGCAGCCCCGTGTCGCTGGTCGCACCACCGTCGGTGCCGCCGGTGGGATCGCTGGACGCGCCGCCGTCGGTGCCGCCGGTCGGGTCGCCCGTCGGGTCCGTGGTCGGGTCGCCCGTCGGGGCGCCCGTCGGGTCCGTGGTCGGGTCGCCCGTCGGATCGCCCGTCGGATCGTCCGTCGCGGTCTGCGACGGCGTGTACGACGGCGTGTAGGGCCGATCCCAGTTCCCGCCGCCGCCCGTTCCTCCGTTGCCGTCGCCCCGATCCGTGCCCGGGTCGGTGGTCTCCTGCGTCTCCTCGTCGCTGGGCGACGGGCTGGGCGACTCGTTGCCGGTGCTCTGCGAGGTGGTCGCCGTCGGGCTCTTGTCCGTGTCGGTGCCACCCGTGCCGCCGCCGTTGTTCAGGGCCAGCGCGACGCCCGCGGCGACGGCGATCACCGCGAGGACGGCCAGGATCCACAGCTTGCCGCGGCCGCTGCCCTTGTTGCCGCTGCCCTCGAAGCCGCCGTCGTCTCCGCCGTAGCCACGGCCGTAGCCACCCGGCAGGATCGGCTGGGGGATCTGCGTGGTGCCCGAGCCGTGGTCGGGGTGCGGCAGCACCGAGGTGCCCGCGAGGCCGGCGGCGGGCGTGTGCCGGCCGTCGTGCGCGGCGACCGGGCCGGTGTTCCAGGTGCCGGTGTGACCGCCCTGCTCGTACAGCATCTGCAGCCCGTACTGGACCAGGCCGCGCATCTCCTCGGCGGTCTGGAAACGGTCGTCGGGCTCCTTGGCCAGCGAGCGCATCACCAGGCCGTCGAGCTCCGGCGGGGTGGCGTCGGAGACCTCGGACGGCGGCGTCGGGATGTCCTGGACGTGCTGGTAGACCACCGACAGCGGGGTCTCGCCGGTGAACGGCGGACGCAGCGCGAGGAGTTCGTAGAGCAGGCAGCCCGTCGCGTACAGGTCGGAGCGGTGGTCGACGGCCTTGCCGAGGGCCTGCTCCGGGGAGAGGTACTGCGGGGTGCCCATGACCATGCCGGTCTGCGTCATCGTCGACTGGGCGCCGTGCAGGGCGCGGGCGATGCCGAAGTCCATCACCTTCACCGCGCCGTTGTGCGTGATGATGACGTTGGCCGGCTTGATGTCGCGGTGGACGATGCCGTGCTGGTGGGAGTAGGCGAGGGCCTCCAGGACACCGGAGACGATGATCAGCGCCTGCTCGGGGCCGGGCGCCTCGGCGTTGAGGAGGAGGTCGCGGATGGTGCGGCCCTCGACGATCTCCATCACGATGTACGGCACGGACTGGCCGCCGACGACGTCCTCGCCGGAGTCGTACACGGCCACGATGGCGTGGTGGTTGAGACCGGCCACCGACTGCGCCTCACGCGTGAAGCGCGCCTTGGAGACCGGGTCCTCGGCGAGGTCGGCGCGCAGCAGCTTGACCGCCACGGTGCGTCCGAGGCGCACGTCCTCGGCGGCGAACACCTCGGCCATGCCGCCCCGCCCGAGCCTGCGGGTCAGCCGGTACCGGCCGTCACCGACCAGGCCGCCGTTGCCCCAGGCCTCCGGCGCGTCAGACATACCGCCGCCAGTCGCCTCGGGATCGGACGGGCCCTGGGCGCGCTGCTGCTGTGCCATCAGTCCTCGCCGTCGTTTCTGCCCGCGGTGCGCGCGGTGTTGTTACGGTCTCCGTCGGCCACGCTACAGCCTTCGCGGGGGCCTCCGGTCCGAGATGGGCGCCGGGACCGGCATCGAGACGGACCGGTCATGAAACCCTGGTTCCGTACTCTCGTGCAAATTCCGTGTACCGGCGGTACGCCGGCTGTAACGCTTCCGCGACGCTTCTTTCGCGTACGGTCACGGAACGGGCACCCCGCTTGACGTGTCGGTGCCCTGGGGCAGACTTGGCCGGGAATAGCACTTTCGATCACGAGCGCGCGTGCTGCTGACACCGGCGCCGCACAGCGCCTATGGGGGACGCAGAGACATGAGCCAGGACGCCGGACAGGGCCGGTACGCGGGGCGGGCGCTCGCCGGCGGCCGCTACCAGCTGCGCGACTTGCTCGGCGAGGGCGGCATGGCCTCCGTACACCTGGCGTACGACTCGGTGCTGGACCGCCAGGTGGCGATCAAGACACTGCACACCGAACTGGGACGGGAACAGGCCTTCCGCGAGCGCTTCCGCCGCGAGGCCCAGGCCGTGGCCAAACTCACGCACACCAACATCGTCTCGGTCTTCGACACCGGCGAGGACACGCTGCCGGCCGGCGGCTCCGCCGCGGGCGACGGCATGCCGACGCCGTACATCGTCATGGAGTACGTCGAGGGCCGGCCGCTCAGCTCGGTGCTCGACGAGGACGTACGGCAGCACGGCGCCATGCCCGCCGACAAGGCCCTCAAGATCACCGCGGACGTGCTGGCAGCCCTCGAGATCAGCCACGAGATGGGCCTGGTCCACCGGGACATCAAGCCGGGCAACGTGATGATGACCAAGCGCGGCGTGGTCAAGGTGATGGACTTCGGCATCGCCCGCGCCATGCAGTCCGGCGTGACCTCGATGACGCAGACCGGCATGGTCGTCGGCACCCCGCAGTACCTCTCGCCGGAACAGGCGCTCGGCCGCGGCGTGGACGCCCGCTCCGACCTGTACTCGGTCGGCATCATGCTGTTCCAACTGGTCACCGGGCGCCTGCCGTTCGAGGCGGACTCACCGCTGGCCATCGCGTACGCGCACGTGCAGGAGGAGCCGGTGGCCCCTTCCTCCGTCAACCGCGCCCTGCCGCCCGCCGTCGACGCGCTGGTGGCCCGCGCGCTGAAGAAGAACCCGAACGAGCGTTTCCCCAGCTCCGAGACCATGCGGGACGAATGCCTGCGCGTGGCGGCCTCCTTCCGGGCGGCCCCGCCGAGCATCGTGCCCGGCGGGCACGCGCCGAGCGGCGCGGGCGTCGGCTCCGCGGTGTTCCCACCGGTCGACCAGACCGCACCCGCGCCCACGGGTCCCGTCCAGACGCCGTACCAGCCGATGCCGAATCCCGGCCCGAGCCCCTACGGCGGCACCCCGGCCCCCGCCGCGCACTCGCCCGCGTACGGCTACCCGCAGCAGGGCGGCGGCTACCAGACGCCGTCGCCGTACGCACCGCAGCAGCAGGGCGCGCCCACGCCACCGCCGTACACCCTCACGCCCGCCACCCGCGCGTCCGGATCACCGGGCGGCGGCAAGGGCGGCAAGATGGTGGTCATCGGCTCGATCGCGGTCGTCGTCCTGGTGGTCGGCGGCCTGATCGGCGCGCTGACGATGGACGACGGCGGTGACGAACCCACGGGCGGCAGCGCGACCACCGCCGCCTCGGAGGTGCCGGGTTACCGCGGGCCGGACAAGACGAAGACGATCGAGAAGGACACCTGCACGGAGCCCCGTGAGTCGTACAACGACCCCGACAAGATCCGGGTGCCGGACTTCACGTTCAAGTACATCGGCTCGGTCAAGGAGTGCTTCAACGCCGCCGGCTGGCCGATGGAGATCGTGGAGGTCGACGAGAACACCTACGGTGAGGGCTCGATCCGGGACCAGTTCCCCCAGCCCGGTACCGACGTCGACCCCGACGACATGCCGAAGATCCAGCTGAAGGTCTCGACGGGCAAGCCGCCGTCCGCCTGACCACGCGATCCGTCCGGCGTACGGCGAAGGGCCCGGCAGCGGCTGCTGCCGGGCCCTTCGCGCCGTCGGTGGTCGGCGCTCCCCGCGGGTGCGGGCTTCCCACGGGTACCAGCGGGCTTCCCACCCGGGCCGGTGGGCCTGCTGCCCGTACCGGTGGGCCTGCTACAGGTAGGGACCGCCGGAGCGGACGCCCGGGTGGGGCGGCTCCTCGCCGTCCTGGCCGACGCCCGGCGGGAGAGCGCGGCGCATCTGCTCCAGCTGGGCCCGCGCGGCCATCTGCTGGGCGAACAGCGTGGTCTGGATGCCGTGGAACAGGCCCTCCAGCCAGCCCACCAGCTGGGCCTGCGCGATCCGCAGTTCGGCGTCGGTCGGCGTCACGTCGTCCGTGAAGGGCAGGGAGAGCCGTTCCAGCTCCTCGACCAGCTCCGGGGCCAGGCCGTCCTCCAGCTCCTTCACCGAGCTGGAGTGGATCTCCTTGAGCCGCGCCCGGCTCGCCTCGTCCAGGGGCGCGACCCGCACCTCCTCCAGCAGCTGCTTGATCATGCTGCCGATCCGCATGACCTTGGCGGGCTGTTCCACCTGCTCGGTCACCGGGGTCTCGCGGGAGTCGTCGTCTCCGCCGCCGCTGAGCGCCATTCCGTCCTGGCCGACGACCAGGATCTGAGGGTTCTCCGGCGACCTGTCGTTCCTCGGCATCTCCATGCCCGCCATTCTCTCGTACGCCCGCACCTCGATCGGGTGGTGCCCCCGGAGAAACGTGATCCACCGCGTTCGGCGCAGTCCGGAATGCCGGTATGGCGGGCAGGTGTGAGGCTTGTTCCGTCGATTTCCGCGACTGGTTATCACCGGGAGGGGGTCACGGACGTGACTCCATGGCTGCACGCACTGCGAACCACGGGACTGGCGGGGGTTCTGGGGGTGAGCACGCTGGTGTCGCCGTGGGCGGTGGAGGCGGCGCACGGCGCCGGGGCCGCGACAGCGGGGGCCGCCGGGTTCGCGGCGGTGGACGCGATCGCGGCCCCGTCACCTTCCGCGCCGGTCCCCGCTGCGGTGCCCGGGGCGGCTGCCGGCCCCGACCGCTCCGGCGGTGGCGACGGACATGACACCGGCGGTGACGACGCGCACGACCCCGACGGTGACGACGGCGACGACGGGCGGGGCGCTCACGAGCGCCCCCGGCGCCAGGACGGCCGTGACGGCCCGGACCGCCCGCAGGCCCACCCCGCTTCCCCCACCGCCGAGGAGTCCGGCCCGGCGGGCGGCGCGGCGCGCGGCTCCGCGACGCCCGCCCCTTCTCCCTCGTCCTCTCCCTCGGCGTCCGGCGGCTCGGCGGCCGACCCGGAGCCCTCCCGGGCGGGGAGCCGGCCGGGCGAAGGGCGGCAGCGGCCCGGACGGCCCGAGGAGCGGGCACCGGACTGGGACGGCGCGGACGAGGACGCGGGTCACAGGGCGGACGGTGACGGTGGCCGGGGCATCCTCGACGATCCGTTCCCCGCCGTGCCGCCCGGGGAGGCCGGAGAGGTCAGGGAGGCCGCCCCGGTGCCCTCCGCGACCCCGCCCCGGTCCGAGCAGCCGCAGGCCGGCACGCACGCCGAGAACGCCACCGAGCCCGTGGTGCGGGTCCTTCCCCTGGGCAGCGGGCTCGTCCTCATCGGCCTCGGCCTGGCCCTGGCCTTCGTCGGCCTCCGCCTGCGCCGGGGCTGACACCCGCCTCCGCTACGGGGTGACCAGCAGCACCTTGCCGATGTGCCCGCTCTCCTCCACGACCCGGTGGGCGGCGGGAGCGTCGCTCATCGGGAGTTCACGGTCGACGACCGGACGGACGTGCCCCTCCGCGAGCAGCGGCCAGACGTGCTCGCGTACGGCCGCCACGATGGCCGCCTTCTCCTCCAGCGGGCGGGCGCGCAGCGACGTCGCGCTGACGGCCGCGCGCTTCATCAGGAGCGTGCCGATGTCCAGCTCGGCCTTCCGGCCGCCCTGCATGCCGATGATCGCGAGCCGGCCGTTGGCGGCGAGGGCCTGGACGTTGCGGTCCAGGTACGTGGCGCCCATGTTGTCGAGGATGACGTCGGCGCCCGCGCCGCCCGTCGCCTCCCTCACCTCGGCGACGAAGTCCTGCTCGCGGTAGTTGACCAGGATGTCGGCGCCCAGCTCGGCGCAGCGCTCCAGCTTCTCCTTGCTGCCCGCCGTCACGGCGACCTTCGCGCCGACGGCCTTGGCGAGCTGGATCGCCATGGTGCCGATGCCGCTGGAACCGCCGTGCACGAGGAACGTCTCGCCGGGGCGCAGCTGGGCGACCATGAAGACGTTCGACCAGACGGTGCAGACCACCTCGGGCAGCGCCGCCGCCCGCGTGACGTCGATGCCCGCCGGAACCGGCAGCAGCTGACCGGCCGGAACGACGACCTTCTCGGCGTAACCGCCGCCTCCGAGCAGCGCGCACACCTCGTCGCCGACCGACCAGCCGGACACGCCCGGCCCGAGTGCGGCGACGCGCCCGGAGCACTCCAGGCCGGGGTAGGGGGAGGCGCCGGGCGGGGGGTCGTAGAAGCCCTGGCGCTGCATGATGTCGGCGCGGTTGACGGCACTGGCCGTCACCTCGACCAGGACCTCGCCCTCGCCGGGCACCGGGTCGGGGACCTCGGTCCAGACCAGCGCCTCGGGGCCTCCCGGTTCGGAAATCGTGATCGCATGCATGAGAGCGACGCTACTCCTCCACCCGGGGTCGGGCCCCTCCACCCGGTCCCCGGGACGGAACGCCCTCCGTCTCGCGGGGGACCGTCCGCCGGGAAATCCCGGTGCGCGACCGATGAGTTTGCGCGACGGTGGAGGTCTTCCCGTGCGAAGCCCGAGAACGCGGAGGGACCACCGATGAGCACGCACACGTCCGGTTTCGCGATCGAGACCGCGGGACTGGTGAAGACGTTCGGCGAGACCCGGGCCGTGGACGGGGTGGACCTCGCGGTGCCCGCCGGCACGGTCTACGGCGTCCTCGGCCCGAACGGCGCCGGCAAGACCACCACGGTGAAGATGCTCGCCACTCTGCTGAGGCCGGACGGCGGCCAGGCCCACGTCTTCGGCCACGACGTCGTACGCGAGGCGGACGAGGTGCGCGGCCGGGTGAGCCTCACCGGGCAGTACGCGTCCGTGGACGAGGACCTCACCGGCACCGAGAACCTGGTCCTGCTGGGCCGCCTCCTCGGGCACCGCAAAGCGGCCGCGCGCGAGCGCGGCGACCAGCTGCTGGCGGCCTTCGGGCTGACGGACGCGGCGGCGAAACAGGTCAAGCACTACTCCGGCGGCATGCGGCGGCGCATCGACATCGCCGCGTCCATCCTCAACACCCCCGACCTGCTCTTCCTCGACGAACCGACGACCGGCCTCGACCCCCGCAGCCGCAACCAGGTGTGGGACATCGTCCGCGCGGTCGTCGCCCAGGGCACGACCGTGCTGCTGACCACGCAGTACCTGGACGAGGCCGACCAGCTGGCGTCCCGGATCGCCGTGATCGACAAGGGCAGGGTGATCGCGGAGGGCACCAAGGGCGAGCTGAAGGCGTCCGTCGGCGCCGGCTCCGTCCACCTGCGGCTGCGGGACCCCGGCCAGCGGCCGGAGGCCGAGCGCGTCCTGCGCGAGCTGCTGGTCGCCGAGGTCCAGCTGGAACACGACCCGGTCGCGCTGACCGCCCGCCTGGGGGCGGCGTCCGGCGACACGGCCGCCGACCAGGCCGCCAGGGCGCTCGCCGAGCTGGCCCGGGCGGGCGTCACCGTCGACAACTTCTCTCTCGGCCAGCCCAGCCTCGACGAGGTCTTCCTGGCGCTGACCGGGCACGACACCGGCCAGAGCACGGATGCCGGCGACGGCACCGGCCCCGACGCGAAGGACGAGGTGGCGGCATGAGCACGGCCACGAGTACCGAGGGCAAGGAACTCTCCCCGGTCAGCACCGAGTCGCTGACGGCCCTGCTGGTCGCCAAGGAGCGCCCGCCGCGGCCCAGCGCCCTGTCCACGTCCCTGACGTTCGGATGGCGCGCGATCCTCAAGATCAAGCACGTGCCGGAGCAGCTCTTCGACGTCACCGCGTTCCCGATCATGAACCTGCTGATGTTCACGTACCTCTTCGGCGGTGCGCTGGCGGGTTCGCCGAGCGACTACATCCAGTTCGTACTGCCGGGCATCCTCGTGATGTCGGTCGTGATGATCACGATGTACACCGGAGTCTCGGTGAACATCGACATCGAGAAGGGCGTCTTCGACCGCTTCCGCTCGCTGCCGATCTGGCGGCCCTCCGCGATGGTCGGCTACCTGCTCGGTGACGCGCTGCGCTACACCGTCGCGTCCGTCGTGATGCTCACCGTCGGTCTGCTGCTCGGATACCGCCCCGACGGCGGGTTCGGCGGCGTGGTCGCCGGGATCGCGCTGCTGCTGGTGTTCTCGTTCGCCTTCTCGTGGATCTGGACGATGTTCGGGCTGCTGCTGCGCACCGAGAAGTCGGTGATGAGCATCAGCATGATGGTGATCTTCCCGCTCACCTTCCTGTCCAACGTCTTCGTCGACCCGAAGACCATGCCGGGCTGGCTGCAGGTGTTCGTCAACAACAGTCCGATCACCCACCTGGCGTCCGCGGTGCGCGGGCTGATGGCGGGTGACTGGCCGGGCGCCGAGATCGGCTGGACGCTGGGCTGGGCGGGCCTGTTCCTGCTGGTCTTCGGTCCGGTCACCATGCGTCTCTACAACCGCAAGTAGCCCTTGCGCGCCCGGTACGGGACCGGCGCCCCCTCAGTCGCGGGGCAGCGGGCGGGCGTCGGGCGCCACATGAGTGGCCGGCGTCGCCCGCACGATCGTGATCAGGCGGTCCGTCAGCTCCAGCCCGCCGACGGCCGGATCGTCGTAACCGAGCACCCGGTGCCCGCGCAGGACGCTCACCACCAGGTCGTCCGTCTCCCGCGGGTTCCTGCCCACCTCGGCCTTTATGACCGGTCGCTCGACGAGGTCGAGGCCGCTGCCCTGGCTGATGAGGTCCTCCATGACCATGCCGGCCGCGGGGCTGAGCACGGAGAGGCCGAGCAGGCGGCCCGCGGCGCTCGCGCTGGTGATCACGGCGTCGGCACCGGACTGCTTCAGCAGCGGCGCGTTCTCCTCCTCACGGACCGCGACCACGATCTTCGCGCCGCGGTTGAGCTGCCGGGCCGTCAGCGTCACCAGTACGGCCGTGTCGTCGCGCTGGGTGGCGATGATGATCTGCTTCGCCCGGTACACCTCGGCCCGGTTCAGCACATCGCTGCGCGTCGCGTCACCGACCACGCCCGCGTAGCCGTGGGCCGTCGCGGCCTCGACGGCCTTCCCGCTGGGATCGACCACGACGACCTGTTCCTTGCGCAGCCCGGTCGCGCAGACGGTCTGGATCGCCGACCGTCCCTTGGTCCCGAATCCGACAACGACGGTGTGATCGCGCAAGGTGGACCTCCAGCGGTTCAGCCGCCACTCCTCCCGAGTGCGCTCGGTGAGGGCTTCCAGCGTGGTGCCGACCAGGATGATCAGGAACAGCACGCGCAGCGGCGTGATGACGAAGATGTTGGTGAGCCGGGCGGCGTCGCTGACGGGCGTGATGTCGCCGTACCCGGTGGTGGAGAGGGTGACGGTGGCGTAGTAGAAGGCGTCGAGGAGGTCGACGGACCCGTCGGAGTTGTCGGTGTAGCCGTCGTGGTCGGCATAGACGATGACGGCGGTCACCAAGAGGACCAGCAGCGCCGTGGAAAGCCGCTTGACCACCTGGCGGATCGGGTGCTCCACCAGCTTCCTCGGGAGTTTCACCCGATGGGTCACGAGGTGCTCGTCCGCCTGGCGGGCGATCGCGTCCTGGCCCGGAAGTTTCACGTGAAACACACTCCGATTCCGCCGGTGGCCCAGGGCAGGTCGAGCAGTTCGGCCTCCTGCCCACGCCGCGTCCCGCCCGGGGGCACGACGGCCAGGGCGTCGGCGGCCGCGATGCCGCGCAGCATGGCGGGACCGTTGTAGCGCAGCGGCACGGCACCGTCGCCGCGCAGGACGACGGGGACGAGCCGGGTGTCGTACGGGTGCCCGTGCACCGCGTCCCGCAGCGGCAGTGCGTACGGCTCGGGGGCCGGGCGGGCGGCGAGGGTGCGCAGCAGCGGCTCGGCGAGCGTGAGCAGTCCGGAGACGGCCGCGAGAGGGTTGCCGGGCAGACCGACGAGGTGCCGGCCGTCCTTGAGGCGGGCGAGCAGCATGGGGTGACCGGGGCGCACCTCGACACCGTCCACCAGGAGTTCGGCGCCGGCCCGGAGCAGGACGGGGTGAACGTGGTCGACGGGACCCGCGGCGGTGCCACCGGTCGTGACGATCAGCTCCGCCTTGGAGGTCGTGACCGCACGCTGCAGGGCCTTGGCGTCGTCACCGATCCGGCGGACCGCGCGGACCTCGGCGCCCAGGGCCCGCAGCCAGGGCGGCAGCATCGGACCGAGCGCGTCCCGGACGAGGCCGTCGTGCGGGAGCCCCTCGGCGAGCAGTTCGTCACCGAGGACGAGGACGTCGACGCGCGGGCGGGGGACCGCGGTGAGGGTGTCGTAACCGGCGGCAGCCGCGAGGCCCAGTACGGCCGGGGTCGCCAGGGTGCCGACGGGCAGCAGCTGGTCGCCGCTGCGGCACTCCTGGCCGCGCAGGCGGATGTCCTGGCCGTGCACGACCTCACGCGTCGCCTGCAGACGGTGCCGGCCGTCGGTGCGGCCGTGCTCGGTGCGCAGTACGGCGGTCGTGTCCAGGGGGATGCGTGCGCCGGTGGCGATCCGGACGGCCGTGCCGTCGGTGAGGGGGGCGGGGGTCCCGTGTCCGGCCAGGACCCCCTCGTCGCGCACCGTCCAGGGGCCCGGGCCGGCGACGGCCCAGCCGTCCATCGCGGAGGTGTCGAAGGAGGGCAGATCGGTGAGGGCGGTGAGAGGCGCGGCGAGGGTGAGACCGAGGGCCTCGTCGAGGGGCACGGAGACCGGGGCGCGGCCGCCTGCACGGGCCGCGGCGCGGGCGGCGCGCTCGGCGGCCGTCCGGGCTTCGGGCCACGGGGTGGCGCGGTGGCGGGGTTCCGCCGGCCGGTGCGACGCGCCGTGGTGACCGTGACTGTTGTCGTGGTGACCGTGACTGTTGTCGTGGTTGCCGTGACTGCTGTGGTTGCCGTGACTGTCGTGGTTGCCGTCGCTGCCGTGGTGCTCGGTGTGCGCGGGTGCCGCGGGGTGGCCGCGGTCGCCGCAGGAGGGGCCGGGGTGCTGGTTCACGAGGGCGAGCGCCTCCTCGACGTCCAGGTCCTCCGCCTCGTCGTCGGCCCGTGTACGGGGGGAGGTCATCACGCGTCCGGGCGGGTGTCGGGGGTGGTGTCGGCAGCCGCGTCGGGCTCGTCCTGTGCGGCGGCGGGACCGGCGTCGGCGGCTTCCTGGGCCCAGCGCCGGGCGAGGGCCGCGGCCTTGCGGGCGGCCTCGGAGACGGCCTCGGGGCCTCCTCCGGCCCGTCCGACCGCGTAGCCGACGAGGAAGGTGGTCAGCGGGGCGGCGGGCCTGGCCACGCCGTGGGCGGCGTCGCGCGCGAGGTCGAGCAGGACGCCGGTGTCGACGTCGAGGTCGATGCCCAACTCGGCCTTGGCTGCGGTAATCCATTCATCCAACACGTGCCCATGCTCCCTGATGCGTGCCCTTGCGGTGGCGATGTCGTCCCAGGTGTCGCAGTCGAAGGAGGCGACGGCGTCGGGGACACGGATGAGACGGAGCGCGCCGGTCAGGCGGCGCAGGGGCAGCCCGGTGAGGTCCGCCCGGTCCCGGGTGAGCGCGGCGAGTCCGCGGCGCAGCGCGGATGCGCGGTAGGCGGCGACCAGGGGCTGGTCGCGGCCGTCGGCGTCGGTGAGCAGCACGCCGTCGCCGTCGCTCGCGGTGAGGGCCGACAGCAGTCGTCCGACGGTGGGCCCGGCGAGGAACGGCAGGTCGGCGGAGACCACCAGGACGTGCTCTTCCGTGGTGTGCGTGAGGCCGGCGGCGAGGGCGGCGAGCGGTCCACCGCCGGGCGGGTCCTCACGCGCCCAGGTCACCGGGCGGGCGGTGGGGCGGCGGTCGGCGACGACGACGGTGGTCCGCGCTCCGGCGCAGGCGGCGAGCACCCGGTCCAGCAGCGCGCGCCCGCCCACACGGAGACCCGGCTTGTCCGCACCGCCGAGCCGCCGGGCGGCCCCGCCGGCGAGCACGACGGCGTCGTACCCGGCGAGGCCCGGGCCCGGGCCCGGCGCGGAGCCGGTGCCGGGGGCGGGGCCGGTGCCGGGGGCGGGGCCGGTGCCGGGGGCGCCGGCGGGCTCGTACGCGGTCACCCCCCGAGTATGCGTCCCTGCACGATCACAGGGAACGCGGGGGAGGCCGCGCGATCAGCGCGCGTGGTCCGGCACCGCCGTCACAGGGTGCGCAGCAGGACCGCCGGCTGCTCCACGCAGTCCGCGACGTACCGCAGGAAACCGCCCGCGGTGCCGCCGTCGCACACCCGGTGGTCGAAGGTGAGCGACAGCTGGACGACCTGACGCACCGCCAGCTCGCCCTCGTGCACCCAGGGCCTGGGGACGATGCGGCCGACGCCGAGCATGGCCGCCTCGGGGTGGTTGATGATCGGCGTGGACCCGTCGACGCCGAACACGCCGTAGTTGTTCAGCGTGAAGGTGCCGCCGGTCAGGTCACCGGGCGTCAGCCGACCGGCCCGGGCGCCCTCGGTCAGCCGCGCGAACTCCGCGGTGAGCCCCTCGGCGTCCCGCGCGTGCGCGTCCCGGACGACCGGAACGACCAGCCCCCGGTCCGTCTGGGCGGCGAAGCCGAGATGGACCCGGCCGAGCTGGACGACCTCCCTGGCCTCCGTGTCGACCGTGGAGTTCAGCTCGGGGAAGCGGGCCAGTGCGGCCGTGCAGATCCGGGCCAGCAGGGCGACGAGGGAGATCTTCTGTCCACCGGCGGCGTTCATCGCGGCGCGCGCCCGCATCAGCTCGGTCGCGTCGGCGTCCACCCAACAGGTCGCGTCCGGGATCTCACGCCGGCTGCGGGAGAGCTTGTCGGCGACGGCACCACGAACGCCCTTGAGGGGGATGCGGATGCCGTCGGACCCCGGGACCGAGGCGGGTGCCGGGCCGGTCCCGGCCTCGTGCGGTCCGCTCCTCCGGGCCGCCGTACGGCCGCTCTGCGCGGCGGCGGCACGCAGCGCGTACTCCACGTCCGCCCGCAGGATCAGCCCGTCCGGGCCGGAGCCGGTCAGCTCGCGCAGATCCAGGTCGTTCTGCCGGGCGAGCCTGCGCACCAGCGGGGAGATGACGGGGACGGGGCCGTCCACCGGGTCGGCAGGACGGACCTGGCCGTTGGCCCGCCCGGTCGCCGCCGGGGCGGACTCCGACGCGGACGCCGACGGCACCGGCCGCACCCTGCGCCGCCGCGCGGGCGCCGCGGAGGTGCCGTACCCGACCAGGACGTTGCCCGAGCCCTCGGCCTTCGCCTGCCGCTCCCGTGACCCCTCGGCCTGAACCCTCTCGGCCCGGGGCTCCCCGTCCTGCGGCTCCCCGGCCCGCTCTCCGGGCGGCCGGGCGGCCGTCCCGCCGCCGGTGCCCGCCTCCCCTGCCGGGCGGTCGCCGGCGGTCTCGCCCACCGCCACCGTCAGCAGCGGCGCCCCGACGGGCAGCTCCGTGCCCTCCTCGCCGAAGCGGGCGGTGACCACACCGCCGTAGGGACAGGGCACCTCGACCATCGCCTTGGCCGTCTCGACCTCGACGACCGGCTGATCGACGGCGACGACGTCACCGACCTCGACCATCCAGCGCACGATCTCCGCCTCGGTGAGCCCCTCACCGAGGTCGGGGAGCCTGAACTCCAGGCTGCGACCGTCAGAAGCGTGTGCCATCAGCTTTCGGCCTCCCACTGCAGGCGCCCCACGGCGTCCAGGATCCGGTCCACACCGGGCAGGTGGTGGCGCTCCAGCATCGGTGGCGGATACGGGATGTCGAACCCGGCCACACGCAGCACCGGCGCCTCCAGGTGATGGAAGCAGCGCTCCGTGACCCGGGCCGCGATCTCCCCGCCCGGGCCCCCGAAGGAACCCGACTCGTGGACGACGACCGCGCGTCCCGTCCGCCGCACCGAAGCGCACACCGTCTCGTCGTCGAACGGCACCAGGGAGCGCAGATCGACGACTTCGAGGTCCCAGCCCTCGGCCCGGGCCGCCTCGGCCGCCTCCATGCAGGCGACCAGCGACGGCCCGTACGTGATGAGTGTGGCGCTCCGGCCCGAGCGCCGCACCACCGCGCGGCCCACCGGCTCAACGGGTGCGGGCTCCTCGGGGTTCCAGGAATCCCTCGACCAGTACAGCCGCTTGGGTTCGAGGAAGACCACCGGGTCGTCGGAGGCGATGGACTCGCGCAGCAGCCCGTAGGCGTCGGCGACGGTCGCGGGCGTGACGACATGGAGCCCCGGAGTCGCCATGTAGTACGCCTCGGACGAGTCGCTGTGGTGCTCGACGCCGCCGATGCCTCCGCCGTAGGGGACGCGGATGGTCAGGGGCAGGGGCATCTTCCCGCGGGTGCGGTTGCGCATCTTGGTGACGTGGCTGACGACCTGCTCGAACGCCGGGTAGGCGAAGGCGTCGAACTGCATCTCCACGACCGGGCGCAGCCCGTACATCGCCATGCCGACGGCCGCGCCGAGGATGCCGGCCTCGGCGAGCGGCGTGTCCGTGCACCGGTCCTCGCCGAACTCCTCGGCGAGCCCGTCGGTGACCCGGAAGACGCCGCCGAGGGTGCCCACGTCCTCGCCCAGGACGTGCACGCCCGGGTCGGCGGCCATGGCGTCGCGCAGCGCGCGCGTGAGGGCCTGCGCCATGGTGGCCGGCCTGACGGCGACGGTGGTCATCGGCGCGCCCCTTCCGGCTCGGCCCCGGCCCCTGCCCCTGCCTCCGCCTCGGCATCCGCCTCGGCCTCCAGCTCCGCGCGCAGCCGGTCCCGCTGCTCGCGCAGCTGCGGGGTGGGTTCGGCGTAGACGTGGGCGAACAGGTCCATCGGGTCGAGCGGCGGGTCCTGGTTCATGCGCGCGCGCAGGTCCGCGGCCAGGGTCTCGGCGTCCTCACGGGCGGCCCGGACGGCGTCCTCGTCGAGCAGGCCGCGCTCGGTCAGCTCCCGTTCCAGCAGCTCGATCGGGTCGTGCCGGCGCCAGGTCTCGACCTCGGCGTCGCCCCGGTAGCGCGTCGCGTCGTCGGCGTTGGTGTGCGCCTCGACGCGGTACGTCACCGCCTCCACCAGCGTGGGCCCGCCGCCCGCGCGCGCGTGCCGTACGGCGTCGGACAGGACCTCGTGCACGGCCGCGGCGTCGTTGCCGTCGACCAGGCGGCCGGGCATCCCGTAGCCGACGGCCTTGTGGGCCAGCGACGGGGCGGCGGTCTGCTTGGCGAGCGGGACCGAGATCGCGAAGCCGTTGTTCTGTACGAAGAAGACGACCGGCGCCTGCCAGACGGCGGCGAAGTTCAGCGCCTCGTGGAAGTCGCCCTCGCTGGTGCCGCCGTCACCGACCATCGCCAGCGCGACCACGTCGTCGCCCTTGAGCCGTGCGGCGTGCGCGAGGCCGACGGCGTGCGGCAGCTGGGTGGCGAGCGGCGTCGACAGGGGGGCGACCCGGTGCTCGTAGGGGTCGTAGCCGGTGTGCCAGTCACCGCGCAGCAGGGTGAGGGCCTCGACCGGGTCGACTCCGCGGGCGACCACGGCGAGCGTGTCGCGGTAGCTGGGGAAGAGCCAGTCCCGCTCCTCGAGTGCCAGCGCGGCGGCGACCTCGCAGGCCTCCTGACCGGTGCTGGAGGGGTAGACGGCCAGCCTGCCCTGCTTGGTCAGTGCCGTGGCCTGCGCGTTGTACCGCCGGCCGCGCACCAGCCGGGCGTACAGCGTGCGCAGCAGCCGGGGGTCGGCCTGCTCGGCGGCCTCCGTGCCGAGGACGCGGTACGGCTCCGCGTCGGGCAGCAGCGGCGCGGGGTCGGTACGGGGCTGCCAGGCGGGCGGCGGTGTGGGCCGGTAAGCGCCCCGCTGCTCCATGACCGTCATGACGGCACCTCCTCGTGGGAGCGGCTCCGGGCTCGGCACGGGTGTGACGGGCCTCACCTACCGATTGTTCGGTCGTCGGCACATTTTGGCTACAGGCGGCCCCAGGCTGTGGACAAACGGTTCTCCACAACCTGAGATGGACGCAGTACGTCCATGGTAGGAAGGCGGGGGGACATGGCATCTGAACAAATGGCCGAACGCCCGGAGGACGCCGGCGAGCAGGAGGAGTCCGTCGCCCCGCCGCCCCCGCGCCCGCTGGACGCCATCGACCAGGACATCCTGCGCATGCTCCAGGCGGACGGCCGCGCCTCGGTACGCTCGGTCGCCGAGCGGGTGCACGTCTCGCGCGCGAACGCCTACGCGCGCATCAACCGGCTCGTCGAGGACGGCGTCATCCGCGGCTTCGGCGCCCGCGTCGACCACGAGCGCGCGGGGCACGGCACCTCGGCGTACATCACCTTGAAGATCGTCCAGAACTCCTGGCGCACGGTCCGCGCCCAGCTCCGCCGGCTCCCCGGGGCCTCCCACATCGCCCTGGTGGGCGGCGACTTCGACGTCCTGCTCCTGGTGCACGCCCCCGACAACCGGGCCCTGCGCGAGCTGGTGCTGACCCGCCTCCAGGCCATCCCGGAGGTGCTCAGCACGCGCACCCTGCTCGTGTTCGAGACCGAGGACCTCGAGCCTCAGACCTGACCGGCCACCGGGCACGGCCGGCCACCGGCGCCCGCCCGGCCAACCACCTGCGCCCGCCCGGCCACCGCCCGACCGACCACCGGCGCCGGCCAATCACCGGCCCGGCCGCCACGGCTCAGGACGCCCTGCGCAGCCCTCCGAACACCAGCCGCACCACCGCGTCGGCCACTTCCCGCTCACCCGCGCCACCCCTGCCGCCGGAGCCGCCCGGGCCGCCGGGTTCTCCGGGGCCGCCGGGGCCGCCGGCGCCGCCGGCGCCGCCGGGGCCTTCGGGGCGGTACCACTCGACGATCGAGTTGATCATGCCGAAGACCAGGCGCGTCGCGAGCCGCACCTCCACGTCCGCGCGTACGTCCCCTTCGGCCGCCGCGGCCTTCAGCAGATCCGCCACCCGGTGGTCGAACTCGCGCCGCCGCTCCAGCGCCCACCGCTCGGTGCCCGTGTTGCCGCGCACCCGCAGCAGCAGTGTCACATAGGGCAGTTCGGCCATGAGTACCTCGACCATGCGCCGCACGACGTACTCCAGCCGCTCGGCGGCGGACCCCACGCGCGCGTGCTCCTCGTCGAGGATCCCGAAGAGTTCGTCCAGGGCCCGGCTCACGGCCCGGCGCAGCAGGTCCTCCTTGCCCGGGACGTGGTGGTAGATCGACGACTTGGAGATGCCGGCCGCCTTGGAGAGGTGCTCCATGGAGGTGCCGTCGTAGCCGCGCTCGATGAAGACCTGCACGGCGACGGAGAGCAGCGTCTCGGGCGTGTACGTGTCGCGCCTGGCGGTGGTCATGAGGGGGTGCCCTCCCCTGCGTCGGATGCGTGCGCGCGGCGGTGGAGCGCGAGGGACGGGGCGTAGCGCCCCGAGGGTTCGCGCAGGTGGAGGTTCTCGAGCAGTCCGTACGCCCAGTGGCGGCCGAGCCGGCCGTCCCACTCGAAGGGGCCGAGCGGGTAGTTGACGCCCAGGCGCATCGCGGTGTCGACGTCCTGTGCGGAGGCCGCGCCCTGGGCGACCATGTCGTGTGCCAGGCACACGATCCGCGCGACCGTACGCGCGACGATCATGCCGGGAGCGTCGCCGATGACGCTGACCTTCTTGCCGAGCGCCTGGAAGAGACCGGTGGCCTCGGCGAGCGTCCGGGGCGGCAGGGCCGGGTGGGCGGACAGGGCGATACGGGTGGCCCGCCGGTAGTCGAGCGCGAGGTCGAAGTGGACGACGTCGTCGAGCTCGCCGGAGGTGCGCCCGTCGGCGAGGAGCAGCCGGCCGCCACCGGGCAGGAGGAGCGACCCGCTGCCGCCGTCCGCCTCACGGACCTCGACACCGGCCTCACGGATCAGCGTGAGCAGCTCGGCGGCCGGCCCCAGGTCGCCCTCGACGACGACGTACGCGGGCCGGTCGGCCGGCTCGGCGGTGTGCGGCCCGGGGCGTTCGGCGCCGTCCCGGTAGTCGTACCAGCCCTGCCCGCTCTTGCGGCCGAGCCGGCCGGACTCGACCAGGCGGCGCTGGGCGAGCGACGGCGTGAACCGCGCGTCCTGGAAGAACGCCTGCCACACGGAGTGCGTGACGGCCTCGTTGACGTCCTGCCCGATGAGGTCGGTCAGCTCGAAGGCACCCATGCGGAAGCCGCCGGACTCGCGCAGCACGGCGTCGATGGTGGCCGGGTCGGCCGCCCGCGCCTCGTACACCGAGAACGCCTCGGCGTAGAAGGGCCGGGCGACGCGGTTGACGACGAAGCCGGGGGTGTCGGCGCAGGCGACCGGGGTCTTGCCCCAGGCGCGGGCCGTCTCGTACGCGCGCGTGGCCGCCGCGCGGTCGGTCGCGAACCCGGAGACCACCTCCACCAGCGGCAGCAGCGGCGCGGGGTTGAAGAAGTGGAGGCCGACGAAGCGGCCGGGGTCGCGGAGCGCTCCGCCGACGGCGGTGACGGACAGGGAGGAGGTGTTGGTGGCGAGCAGGCAGTCGTCGCCGACGACGTCCTCCAGGGCGCGGAACAGCTCCTGCTTGACGTCCAGCCGCTCCACGACCGCCTCGACGACCAGCGCGCAGCCGGCGAGGTCGGCGAGGGTCTCGGCGGGCTCCAGCCGGGCACGGGCCGCGTCCCGGTCGGCGCCGGTGAGCCGTTCCTTTTCGACGAGCCGGTCGAGCCGGGCGCCGATCGCGCCGGCCGCTTCCCGGGCCCGCCCGGGGACGGCGTCGTACAGCCGTACCGGATGGCCCGCGACCAGCGCCACCTGGGCGATGCCCTGGCCCATGGTGCCGGTGCCGACGACGGCCACGGGGCTGCTGAGGTCGAGTGCTGTCATGTGCGCGATCCTCCCGCACGGGGTTTTCCACAGATGCGGCGGTCCCCCTTGTCCCGACCGATCGTTCGGTTACTCTAGCCGTGACCGCTTGTTTCTGCCCAGGTTTCCCCCAGGTCACGACTCGACGGAGAGCTCGTGAGACGAGGAGTTGGTCCCGCATGGCCGCCGAACTCACCGCGCAGCAGCTGATCGACCGGCACCGGCCGAACCTGGACCAGGCGCTGGAAACGATCCACACGCGCGCGTACTGGTCCCCCCACCCGGAGCACCCCAAGGCCTACGGGGAGAACGGCAGCCTGGACATGGCCGGGGGCAAGGCCGCCTTCGACGCCCTGCTCGGCACCCGCCTCGACCTCGGTCAGCCCGGCACCGACGACTGGGTGGGCGGCGAGGTCTCCCCGTACGGGATCGAGCTGGGCGTGACCTACCCGCACGCCGACCCCGACGTGCTGCTGCCCGCCATGAAGGCCGGACAGCGCACGTGGCGGGACGCGGGCGCGGAGCTGCGCGCGATGGTCTGCCTGGAGATCCTGAAGCGGATCGCCGACCGGACGATGGAGTTCGCCCAGGCGGTCATGCACACCTCCGGGCAGGCCTTCATGATGGCCTTCCAGGCGGGCGGCCCGCACGCCCAGGACCGCGGCCTGGAGGCGGTGGCGTACGCGTACGCGGAGCAGGTCCGCACCCCCGGCACCGCGGAGTGGACCAAGCCGCAGGGCAAGCGCGACCCCCTGGCGCTGGCCAAGCGGTTCACGCCGGTCCCGCGCGGCATCGGCCTCGTGATCGGCTGCAACACCTTCCCGACCTGGAACGGCTACCCGGGCCTGTTCGCCTCCCTCGCCACCGGCAACGCGGTCCTGGTCAAGCCCCACCCCCGCGCGGTGCTGCCGCTCGCGCTCACCGTCCAGGTCGCCCGCGACGTCCTCACCGAGGCCGGCTTCGACCCGAACCTGGTCGCGCTGGCCGCCGAGCGTCCCGGCGAGGGCATCGCCAGGACCCTGGCGACCCGGCCCGAGATCCGGATCATCGACTACACCGGTTCCACGTCCTTCGGCGACTGGCTGGAGGCCAACGCCCGCCAGGCGCAGGTCTTCACGGAGAAGGCCGGCGTCAACACGGTGATCGTGGAGTCGACCGACGACTACCGGGGAATGCTCGCCAACCTGGCCTTCTCGCTGTCGCTCTACAGCGGCCAGATGTGCATCACCCCGCAGAACCTGCTGATCCCCCGCGACGGCATCCGCACCGACCAGGGCGACAGGACGTTCGACGAGGTGACCGCCGACCTGGCGGGGGCGGTCGACACGCTCCTCGGCGACGACGCGCGCGCGAACGCCCTGCTCGGCGCCCTCGTCAACCCGGACGTCAAGGCCCGCCTGGAGGCCGCCGCCGGACTCGGCGAGGTCGCCCTGCCCTCCCGCGAGGTGACCCACCCGGACTTCCCCGACGCGGTCGTGCGCACCCCGGTGATCGTCAGACTGGACGGCGCCAAGCCCGACGACGAGGCCGCCTACACGAGCGAGTGCTTCGGTCCCGTCTCGTTCGCCGTCGCCGTCGACTCCGCACGGCACGCCGTGGACCTGCTGCGCCGCAGCGTCCGCGAGAAGGGCGCCATGACCGTCGGCGCGTACACGACCGACCCGGAGGTCGAGCAGGCCGTGCAGGAGGTCTGCCTGGAGGAGGCGGCCCAGCTCTCCCTCAACCTCACCGGCGGGGTGTACGTCAACCAGACGGCCGCCTTCTCCGACTTCCACGGCTCCGGCGGCAACCCGGCGGCCAACGCCGCGCTGTGCGACGGCGCGTTCGTGGCCAACCGCTTCCGGGTGGTGGAGGTGCGCCGACCGGTCTAGGGCACCCGCGGTGCGCCCCCGGTGGCACTCCAGTGGTACAGCGCCATGGCCACACTGGTCGCGAGGTTGTAGCTGGAGACCTGGGGGCGCATCGGCAGCGCCACCAGACGGTCGGCACGCGCGCGCAGCTCCCGGGACAGCCCACTGCGCTCCGAGCCGAACGCGAGCAGCGCGTCGTCCGGCAGCTTCACCCCGCGGATGTCCTCGCCCTCCGGGTCCAGCGCGAACACCGGCCCCGGCGGCAGCTCCCCGACGTCCAGCCGCTCCACGGCGGTCGCGAAGTGCAGCCCCGCCCCGCCGCGCACCACTGTGGGATGCCACGGGTCGAGCGTGCCCGTGGTGACCACACCGGCCGCCCCGAAACCGGCGGCCAGCCGGATCACCGCCCCCGCGTTGCCGAGGTTGCGCGGCTGGTCCAGGACCACGACGGGCGTACGGCGGGGCAGCCGCGCCAGCGCCCGCAGGTTGGCCGTGCGCGAGGGCCGTACGGCCAGGGCGGCCACCGCGGTGGGATGCGGCCGGGCGACGAGGGACGCGTACACCTGCTGCGGCACCTCGTCCAGCAGACCGTCCAGCGCGTCCCGTACGTCGGGTGCCAGCTCCTCGGCGAGGGCCAGGGCGCCCGTGCGGTCACTGGTGACGGCCACCGGAACCTCGGCGCCGAAACGCAGCGCGTGCTTGAGGGCGTGGAAGCCGTCGAGCAGCACACACGCAGCGGCGTGCCGATGCCAGACGGCCGGCGGAGCGAGGTCGGGGCAGGGGTCGGGGGCGGGGCCGGTCATGCCCCGAAGCCTACGTGGGCGCATTCGGTGCCCTCTTGCCCACGGGACCCGCGGGGCCCACGGGTCCTATGGGGGGCCTACGGGACCCAGGGGACCCATGAGACCCACGGGCCCCTCCGAGCCCTTCCGGTCCTCCCTGTTCTCTCTGTTCTCCCTGTGCTCCTTGCCCTCGTGGGCACGGGGCCCGGGCAGCGCCGCCGCGCGGCCGTCCCCACGCCGGCCCGGCGGCCGGCCTCCCGACCGGCCCCGCGCACGTGCCGCCAGGTCGCCCAGGCGGCGCAGGAAGGAGGTCGGCAGGAAGACGGCGTCCGCGGCGATCATCGCCAGCGAGAAGAACGGCAGTCCGAGCACCACGGCGATCACCGCGTGCTCGGTCATCATGGCGGCCAGCAGCACGTTCTTGACCCGCCGGTTGAACAGCGTGAACGGGAACGCGACCTGCACGACGACCGTGCCGTAGGTGATGAGCATGACCATCGTGCCGTTGGCGGCCAACGCGTCGGAGAGGGCGGGCCAGGGCGAGAAGTAGTCGAGGTTGAGCGGGTAGTAGACCGCGGTGCCGTCCTGCCAGCGCGAACCCTGGATCTTGTACCAGCCCGCGGTCGCGTAGATCAGACACGCCTCGGCCATGATCACGACCAGCGCGCCGTTGTGCACGGTGTTGGCGACCACATCGAGCAGGATCCGCGGCTCTCCGCTCCCGGCCCAGCGCCCCACGGCCCACCACAGGCCCTGCGCGGCCCACACCGCCCACAGCAGCGCCGGAACGAACCAGTCGCCGTCCAGCCCGCCCGCCGACGCCATGGTGAGCAGCACGAACCCGAACACGCACCACAGCACCGGCCCCACCCGGTCCACGACACGCTCCCCACGCGCGCGTGCCGCACCCGCCCGCCGCGCCCGGCGGGCGTCCAGCGACCACACCTGGCCGCAGCGCGTCAGCACCAGGTAGATGCTCATCAGGTGCAGGACGTTGTCGCCGCCGTCGCCCATGAAGACGCTGCGGTTCTGGAGGGAGAGCACGCCGACCATGAAGAGGACGGACATGGTCCGGGTGCGCCAGCCCAGCAGGAGCAGCACGCTGCTCAGCACGGCCAGCGCGTAGACGATCTCGAACCAGGTCCGCCCGTCGGACCACATCAGCGTCGTGAAGGCGCCGTTGTCCGCGATCAGCCGCTCGGCGAGGTCGTGGCTCCAGGGCCCGTCGGGGCCGTACAGCTCGTGACGGTGGGGCAGTTCACGCAGCAGGAAGAGCAGCCAGGTGGCGCTGAAGCCGATGCGGATCACCGCGGTCTGGTACGGACCGAGCGCGGCGCCGGTGACGCGGGCGATGCAGCGGGAGACGGAGAGGACGATGCCGTTCACGCGGCGCCCCCTTGCTGCGCGCTGGCGTCCCGTGCGCCGGCGTCCCGCGCGGTGCCGTCCTGCGCGGTGCCGTCCTGCGCGGTGCCGTCCTGCGCGTCGCCGTCCTGCGCGTCGCCGGGCACCGGCCACCAGGGCAGCTCGCGGTAGACCGGGCGGTCGGAGACCTTCTCGCCGCTCCACGGGGGCGGCTCCACGTTGACGGTCCGGGAACGGTACTGGACCCGCTCGACGACACCGCCCGGCCCGGCGGCGTCGTTCCGGTCCAGGCGCAGGACCGCGATGCGGCGCAGATACTCCTCGGACAGCGTGCCCCGCAGGCCCACCGCGCGGTCGTCGGAGTCGTGGGTGGCGACGAAGAAGTCCCAGGCCCGGCGGAGTTCGTTCTGCTGGGTGTGGCTCGGCAGCGGATTGCCGTCGATGCTCCGGCCGTCCTCCGCGGACAGGTCGTACCAGCCGGTCGTCCGTATCGCGCCGTCCGCCGTGGTGACCTCGGCACGGAGCTGGACGGAGATGTTCTGCTGGAGCGGGTTGGGCGCGAAGAGCTTCCAGTTCTGTTCGAACTCCGGGTAGATCCATTCGTCGACCGCGGCGCCGTGCTGCTTGGTGAGGGTGTTCGACGGGGCGACGTGCAGGAACACCAGGCCTATGTGGGCGCACACGGCGACGGCGACGACCGCGAGGGCGACCACGGCACCGACCTGGTAGCGCGGGGAGAGCGCGGCGACCCCGGTACGGGGCTCCGCTGCCGCCGGCCCGGACTCCGCGGTCGCCGTACGGGGGCCGGTTCCGGTACCGCCCTCGGTTGCCGTCCCCGTCCACGCCCCGAGGGGCACCCCGGCCCCGGCGCCGACCGCCTCGGGCCCACCGGCCGCACCGGCGGCACCGGCCGCACCGGCCGCACCATCCAGCGCATCGGCCGCATCCGCCGCATTGGCCGCATCCGTCACATCGGGCCCATTCGGAACATCCAGCCCATTCAGCGCGTCCGGCCCGCCCAGGCCCGCCTGCCCGTCCCGCCCCCGCCGGGAGGCGTTCGAACCTGTGTCGTACGCGTCCATTACGCCCCGTTCCGGTCCCGAACCGTCGTTCCGCCCGCCCCGCCGCGGGGCTCCCGCGCGCCACTGGTGCGGCTGCCCGGCAGCGTTCGAACGGGAACGGTACTCAGGACCGGCCGCCCGCACAGCCTCGGCGGACCGGCCGCACCGTGGCCGTCGCCACATCCGTCACGGTGCGCCGACGCCCGCGGCACCCCGGAGTCAGCCGGGACACAGCCCTGGGACACCCGGAGACGGCCCGGAATCAGCCCGGAGACGACCCGGACGACGGACGCCGGACGGCGCTAGACAACGTGCCCCGGCTCGCCCTTCCCGTCCACCACGGGACGGCCGGCCGCGGCCCACACCTGCATGCCGCCGTCGACGTTCACGGCGTCGACGCCCTGCTGGACCAGGTACATGGTGACCTGGGCCGAGCGCCCGCCGGACCGGCAGATCACGTGGACCCGGCCGTCCTGCGGCGCGGCCTCGGTCAGCTCACCGTACCGGGCCACGAACTCGCTGATGGGAATGTGCAGCGCCCCGGCTGCGTGACCGGCCTGCCACTCGTCGTCCTCGCGGACGTCCAGCAGGAAGTCGCCGTCCTTGAGGTCCATGACCTCGACCGTGGGCACACCAGCTCCGAAACTCATGCCCCAGACGCTACCCGAGCCACCACCGGGCTCAGTCCTGCCCGAGCGCCGCCGCCAGCTCGGCCTCCCGCTCCCGCACCTGGGTCGCCAGCTGTTCGGCGATCTCCTCCAGGAGACGGTCGGGATCGTCCGGGGCCAGCCGGAGCATGGCGCCGATGGCGCTCTCCTCCAGCTCCTTGGCGAGCAGCGTCAGCATCTCCTTGCGCCGGTCGAGCCATTCGAGGCGGGCGTACAGCTCCTCACCCCGGCTCGGACGCCGTACGGGCGCCGGCCCCGCGGCCCATTCCTCGGCCAGCTCACGCAGCGCGGAGGCGTCGCCACGGGCGTAGGCGGCGTTGACCCGGGTGACGAACTCCTCACGCCGGGCCCGCTCCTCGTCCTCCTGCGCCAGGTCGGGGTGGGCCTTGCGGACCAGCTCGCGGTAGAGCTTGCGGGCCTCCTCGCCGGGCCGCACCCGCTGCGGGGGACGTACCGCCTGGTCCGTGAGCATCGCCGTGGCCTCCGGGAACAGGCCGTCCCCGTCCATCCAGCCGTGCAGCAGCTCCTCGACCCCGGGGATGGGCATCAGCCGGGCCCGCGCCTCGTCGGCCCGGCTGATGTCCTCGGCGTCACCGGTGCGGGCCGCCCTGGCCTCCAGGATCTGCGCCTCCAGCTCCTCGAGCCGCGCGTACACCGGGCCGAGCCGCTGTTCGTGCAGGCGGGAGAAGTTCTCGACCTCCACACGGAAGGTCTCCAGCGCGATCTCGTACTCGATGAGTGCCTGCTCGGCGGCCCGTACGGCCTGTTCCAGCCGTTCCTCGGGACGCGGCGCACCCCCCTGCTCGGGCTCAGCTTCCGGCGTCGTCACCCGACCAGCCTAGGCCACGATCGGCACGCCCCCTCCGGCGTGCCCGGCGGGCCCGGGGCCCCTCACACGCCGAGCTCCGCCGCGACCCGCCCCGCCCGCACCGCGGTCACCAGCTCGGTGTGGTCGGCCTCCGTGCGGTCGGCGTAGGCCACGGCGAAGGCGGCCACCGCCTGGTCCAGCTCGTCGTTCTTGCCGCAGTAGCCGGCGATGAGGCGCGGGTCGGCGCTGTGCGCGTGGGCGCGGGCCAGCAGGGCGCCGGTCATCCGGCCGTAGTCGTCCATCTGGTCGGCGGCCAGGGCCGTGGGGTCGACACTGCCCTTGCGGTTGCGGAACTGCCGCACCTGGAAGGGCCGCCCGTCGACCGAGGTCCAGCCCAGCAGGATGTCGCTGACCACCTGCATCCTCTTCTGCCCCATGACCACCCGGCGCCCCTCGTGCGCGGCCTCGGGGGTGTCGAAGCCGGCGGTCGCCAGATGGGGCAGCAGCGCCGAGGGCCGGGCCTCCTTCACCTGGAGGACGAGCGGTTCGCCGCGGTGGTCCAGGAGCAGCACGACGTACGACCGCGTGCCCACGCTGCCGGTCCCGACGACCCGGAAGGCGACGTCGTGCACCGCGTACCGGGCCAGCAGCGGCAGCCGGTCCTCGGAGAGTGTGGCCAGGTACGGCTCCAGCGCGGCGGCGACCGACGCGGCCTCCTGCGCGGGTACGCGCCGCAGCACCGGCGGGGCGTCCACGAAACGCCGCCCGCCGTCCTCGGTCGGCTCGGTCGACCTGGCCGCGAAACGCCCGCTGGTGTTGGCCCGCGCCTTCTCGGAGACCCGCTCCAGCGTGCCGAGCAGGTCGTGGGCGTCGGTGTGGGAGACGAGTTCCTCGTCCGCGATGGCGTTCCAGGCGTCCAGCGCGGGGAGCCGGGCCAGCAGCCGCATGGTGCGCCGGTAGGCGCCCGCCGCGTCGTGGGCCGCCGCGCGGCAGGTGTCCTCGTCCGCGCCGGCCTCCCGGCCCGCGAGGACGAGCGAGGCGGCGAGCCGCTTGAGGTCCCACTCCCAGGGGCCGTGGACCGTCTCGTCGAAGTCGTTGAGGTCGATGACCAGGCCACCGCGGGCGTCGCCGTAGAGGCCGAAGTTGGCGGCGTGCGCGTCGCCGCAGATCTGGGCGCCGATCCCCGTCGTCGGCGTACGCGCCAGGTCGTACGCCATCAGCCCCGCCGACCCGCGCAGGAAGGCGAACGGCGTGGCCGCCATCCGCCCGGCGCGTATCGGAGTGAGCCCGGGTATCCGGCCGCGGTTGGACTCCTCGACCGCGCTCACCGCGTCCGGCCGGGAGTGGTCCGGGTCGAGGGCGGCGTGCGCGGACCGCGGAACGCGCGTGCGCAGCGCCTTGCCCTCCGCCTTCGGCGAACCGCCGACGGGCCACCGCGCGAACCCCGGCACGACCGGCACCCGCGTGCCCCCACCGGGCTCCGTACCCGCACGGGCCTCCGCCGCCCCTGCCTCCCCTGTTGGCCCTGCTGCCGTCCCCGTCCCGGTCATCGCCCCGGCCACCGCCCCCGTCATCGCGTCGCCCATACCGGCCGCCCTCCCTGCACTCGTCACCGTGCCCTGCCGTGCCCGTCCCCGAGCCGTGCCCGTCCCCGAGCCGTGCCCGCATCCGCGCCTCGTCCGACCGCCGGCGCCGACGCGCCACGACCGTACCCCCGGCCGAACCGCCCGTACACGGGCCCCGCCCCGCCCCGCCACCCGCATAACGCCCGGCAGAGGGCGGAACAAGAGGTGCCCGGGCCCCCACCGGCGCGCCTACGGTGTGCAGCGATCACCCCGGCACGCGCCCGCCGAAGAACGACAGCAGCCTGCCCCGCGCCGGCGGGCGCGTTCCCTGTCCTCGACGTCCCGGATGCCGCACGTCCCGCCCATCTCCCCCCAGGGACCACTCCACCGAAGAGACCGAAGAGACGGAAGAGACCGAGGAGCCCCATGACCCCCGACGCCCCCACCACTCCCGACGAACCCGGCCCCCGCACCGGCGCCGACCGCGGCGTCAGCCGCAAGACGCTGCTCAGGGCGGCCCTCGCCACCGGCGCCACCGTGCCGCTGCTCGCCACCGGCTCCATGGCGCTCGCCCGGGACACCGCCCGCTCCTCCACCGGACGGGCCCTGTCACCGACCCCCTTCTGCGACGACGGCGACGACCCGACGCCCGACCAGATGGAGGGCCCCTACTTCAGGCCGAACTCCCCGCGGCGCACCAACCTGGTGACGCCCGGCACAGCCGGTACCCGGCTGACCGTCACCGGCTACGTCTTCGGGCGGGACTGCGTCCCGCTGGCCGGCGTACTGCTCGACTTCTGGCAGGCCGACAACGCCGGCGCCTACGACATGGCCGGGTACGCCTTCCGCGGTCACCAGTTCACCGACGCCACCGGCGCGTTCACCCTGCAGACGATCGTCCCCGGCCTCTATCCGGGCCGGACCCGGCACATCCACGTCAAGGCGCAGGCACCCGGCGAGCCGGTCCTGACCACACAGCTCTACTTCCCCGGTGAACCCCGCAACAGCACGGACGCGCTCTTCGACCCGGCCCTGCTGATGAACGTCCGCGACGCCGGCGGCGGCAGGGAGGCGAGCTTCGACTTCGTCCTGGACGTGGACGGCGAGCCGGGCCCGGGCCCCACCGGCCCGCCCACCGACCCGCCGAGCGGCACCTGGGCGGCGGGCCGCTCCTACGCCGCCGGCGACCGGGTGACGTACGGCGGTGGCGCGTACCGCTGCCTCCAGGCGCACACCTCGATGACGGGCTGGGAGCCGCCCCGCGTGCCCGCACTGTGGCGCGCCGGTTCCTGAGGCCTTCCTCATAGGACACTCCGCCCCGTGACACCGTGTCCGGGCATGCGGACGCCCCCCGGGTCCGAGCTTGGGTCCTGGGGGGCGTCCGGCTGCCGCGGTACCGGCAGAAACCCTGGTCAGGCACGTCGTGCAGGGCCGCGGAGACCGCCTCCCCGCACACCGGGACCGCTTACCGCGGCAGGTGGACAGGGGGGTGCCACAGGGCGGGGCCCCACGCATCGGACGGCGTTGTGAGCACACACCGAGGAGGTGCGCACCCCCTTGAACCGCGCACTTCACACAATAGGGTGAATCCGCCTCGCCGCCCCGTGCCCCGACCGGTCGTGCTCACGCCATGGTGCACACGCGGAGCGGCTCCTAGCTTCGACTGAGGAAGCGGTCTCGGCCTTCGGCACCGACGGTGTGGCATCCCTTCCCCGCGGAGGAACGCGACTCACCCGACCGGCGGGCCCACTCCGTGTTCGCCCCGGCGACCGGGCCGGACCGCGCTTCCGGACACCACTCGCACGAGCCAGGGAAGTGACATGACCGTACCTCCTCAGCCGAACAGAACCGACATCGTGAGCACGTCCTGCATCCAGGTCACCGGTACCGGCAGGCGCAACGACCCGTACGAGCTCGAACCGGTCCTCCACCCGGACGACTGCAACACGCTCCGCTGCACACCCGACGGGCTGCTGGTCCCGCGCACGGTCCCCTCGGGGATCGACCGGGGCGGGAACATCGGCGGCGCCCGCTCGGTGGACATCGATGTCACGGACACCGGAGGCGAGAACTGCCCCGACACGTGGACCATCGGCGCCCGGCTCACCCCCGTCTACGGACAGGCCGCCGGACAGAACCGTTCGCTGCCCGTCAACGGCGAGTGGACTCCCACCGACTGCGTCGCGACGCTGCCGGAGCCGGGCGTCTACCAGGTCACGGCCATGGCCGTGGGACAGATCTGCGCCATCGCCAGGTACAGCACCAACGTGTGGATCTCGTTCGCCCTGCAGCGCGACAACGACGTCATCCTCACCGGTTACGGGGTGGTGCAGCACCAGTACGGCTTCCCGGCCGCCGGCAACGGCTACCAGGCCTGCCACGTGGGCCAGGGCTCCCTCACGCGGAACGTCCTCGTCGGCGACCGCGCCACCCTCCGCGTGGTGGCCGCCGCCTACGGCCGGGTGGCCGAGAACAGCACGGTGCAACGCGCCGAGGTGCGCGCGCCCCGCATCTCGTGGCACAAGATCTCCGACTAGGAGCACGATGAGCCGCGAATCCACCACAGGCGCGGACCCCTCCACCGGTCCCCGCGCACGCTACTTCGCCAGGGAAGGGGAGGCCGTCCAGGTCGTCCACAACCTCCGCGACGCCACCGTCTACCGGGAACTGGGCTACAGGGAGACGGACGAGGAGGCCTACCGCGCCTACCAGGCGAACCTCTCGGACGCCCCTGACGGCCCCTGCCCCGACCACACCGACGACACCGACGACACCGGCCACACCCTCGGCCACACCGACGACTCCGGCCACGTCCCGGACTGAGAAGGAGGACCCCGTCCCTCATGCGCTCCTCCAGCCCGAGGATGCACGGCACACCGTGCCGGCCCGGCCGGTCCCACACCCGGCCGGGCACCGTTCGTCCCACGGCGACCGCCGCCCCCCGGGCGATCAGCCCGACACCACGGCCCCCACGGCCCCCACAGGCCCCACGACCCACGGGACCGCGGACCCGAGGAACGCCCCGCCCCGCCCGCGGCGGAAGGGCGGCGACGTTCGGCACCTGCCCCCTCAAGAGCCGCGTCGGCAGGCCCTGAGATCTTCCTCACAAGCCGCCGCCCACCCCCGCCACCCCCAGCGACCCGGGAAAGAACCACGGAGTCCGAGCCGGCTCCCGATCCGGAGCCGGACAGCCGGCGGCCACAGAGGCGTCGGCCGCAGACGTGTCATTGCTCACAAAAAAGAGACCGGCCGCATCGTGCATACGATGCGGCCGGTCTCTTCGATCCAGCTGAAGCACCTCGACGGTGCTCCTGGTGCGCGAGGGGGGAGTTGAACCCCCACGCCCTTGCGGGCACTGGAACCTGAATCCAGCGCGTCTGCCTATTCCGCCACCCGCGCATTGGGTGTGTCCTCGGGCCCCGTTCCTTGCGGTCCGGCGCCTTCCGACACGAGAACATTAGCACGCTGGAAGGGGTGGATTCACATCCCTTTGCAGGCGGGGCAGGCCGCGGGAGCAGGGCGCCCGCCCTCCTTCGGGCACTCGTCGCGGCCCGTGGCCGTTCACGTATCAACCTCGTACCGGTCGGGTCCGTCTCCCCGGGAGCCGGTAGGGGTCCGCAGCCAGGTGCGGGACACTGGTCTGCGGCCGCCTCTACGATCCTGGGCATGAGTACCTGCGGGAGCGCATCCCGAAGGGCCCCGAGCGTTCGAAGGGGAGCTCCGGCGGGAACTCCGAGAGGCGTCGACACCTGTCGACCGGGCCGACAGGGGGAACCAGCCGATCGACCGGCGCGTGGATACGATCAGTAAGCAGTACCAGGTAAGCAGTGCGCGGGTGAGCGGTTCGCTCGTAAGCGGTACGGAAGACAGCGGTACGCAAGGCAGCAGTACGCAAGGCAGTGGACAGGACGGCAGCGACGGAGGAGGTGCCCCATGGGAGTCCTGAAGAAGTTCGAGCAGCGTCTCGAAGGTCTGGTCAACGGCACCTTCGCGAAGGTGTTCAAGTCCGAGGTGCAGCCCGTGGAGATCGCGGGAGCGCTCCAGCGCGAATGCGACAACAACGCGACCATCTGGAACCGCGACCGCACCGTCGTGCCCAATGACTTCATCGTGGAGCTGAGCACGCCCGACTTCGAGCGCCTCAGCCCCTACTCCGGCCAGCTCGGCGACGAGCTCGCCGGCATGGTGCGGGACTACGCCAAGCAGCAGCGCTACACCTTCATGGGACCGATCAAGGTCCACCTGGAGAAGGCGGACGACCTCGACACCGGCCTGTACCGGGTGCGCAGCCGTACACTCGCCTCCTCCAGCAACCAGCAGGGCGGACCGCCCTCCGCGGGCCCCTCCGCGCCCCCCGCCCCCACCGGGCGGCCCGGCGGCGCCGGCGGTGGCTACGGCTACCCGCAGCCCTCCGCCCCCGCGGGCGCCCCGCCCATGCCGGCCGCGCCGCCGCCGGGCGGACGCCCCGGCGGCTACGGCTACCCGCAGCCCGCGGGCGGCCAGCAGCCCCCGGCCGCACCCGCGCCCGGCGGACGCACCCGCCACTGGATCGAGATCAACGGCACCCGCCACCAGATCTCCCGCGCGACCCTCGTCCTCGGACGCAGCACCGAGGCCGACGTGCGGATCGACGACCCCGGCGTCTCCCGCCGGCACTGCGAGATCCGGACCGGAACGCCCTCGACGATCCAGGATCTCGGATCCACCAACGGCATCGTGGTGGACGGGCAGCACACCACCCGCGCTACGCTCCGCGACGGCTCGCGAATCGTCGTGGGCAGCACCACCATTCTCTATAGGCAAGCCGAAGGGTGATCCGGGGGCAATGTCAGAGCTGACCCTCACGGTCATGCGGCTGGGTTTTCTCGCCGTACTGTGGCTGTTCGTGATCGTGGCCGTACAGGTCATCCGCAGCGACCTGTTCGGTACGCGGGTCACCCAGCGCGGAGCGCGGCGCGACGCCGCCCGACCGCAGCAGGCCGCGCGCCAGGGCCAGGCGCCTCCACCGCAGCGCCAGCAGCAGAGCGGCGGCCGGGGCCGCCGCGGCGCGCCCACCAAACTGGTCGTCACGGAGGGCACCCTCGCCGGCACCACCGTTGCCCTCCAGGGCCAGACCATCACGCTCGGCCGGGCACACGACTCGACCATCGTGCTGGACGACGACTACGCCTCCAGCCGCCATGCCAGGATCTACCCCGACCAGAACGGCCAGTGGATCGTCGAGGACCTGGGCTCCACCAACGGCACCTACCTGGACCGGTCCCGGCTGACGACCCCCACACCGATCGGGCCGGGAGCGCCGATCCGCATCGGCAAGACCGTCATCGAGCTGCGGAAGTAGTGCTACACCAATGAACGAGCGCGAGCGGAGCGAGCACGCAGCGGTGGCCGGCCCCCCGGGCCCCGGCGCGCTCCCGACCGGAGGGTGGGCAGTGTGGCTCGACACGACCGGCTGCAGGCGGAGCCGACGGGCGAGGTGCGCATGAGTCTGTCACTGCGCTTCGCCGCCGGATCGCACAAGGGCATGATCCGGGAGGGCAACGAGGACTCCGGTTACGCCGGTCCCCGCCTGCTCGCCATCGCCGACGGCATGGGCGGCCAGGCCGCGGGCGAGGTCGCCTCCTCCGAAGTGATCTCCACGATCGTCGCCCTCGACGACGATGTGCCCGGCTCCGACATCCTCACCTCCCTCGGCAGCGCCGTGCAGCGCGCCAACGACCAGCTGCGGCAGATGGTCGAGGAGGACCCCGCCCTCGAAGGCATGGGCACCACCCTCACCGCCCTGCTGTGGACCGGCCAGCGCCTCGGCCTCGTCCACGTCGGCGACTCCCGCGCCTACCTCCTGCGCGACGGCGTCCTCACCCAGATCACGCAGGACCACACCTGGGTGCAGCGCCTCGTCGACGAGGGCCGCATCACCGAGGAGGAGGCGGGCACCCACCCGCAGCGCTCCCTGCTGATGCGCGCCCTCGGCAGCGGCGACCACGTCGAACCCGACCTGTCCATCCGCGAGGTCCGGGCCGGTGACCGCTACCTCATCTGCTCCGACGGACTCTCCGGCGTCGTCTCCCACCAGACGATGGAGGACACCCTCGCCAGCTACCAGGGCCCCCAGGAGACCGTCCAGGAGCTGATCCAGCTCGCCCTGCGCGGCGGCGGCCCCGACAACATCACCGTCATCATCGCCGACGTCCTCGACCTCGACACCGGCGACACCCTCGCCGGCCAGCTCTCCGACACCCCGATCGTGGTCGGCGCCGTCGCCGAGAACCAGGCCCAGTTCGGCGACAACGGCATCATGCAGACCCCGGCCGGCCGCGCCGCCGGCCTCGGCCGCCAGGGCGGACAGCGCGGCGGGGGCGGCGAGTTCGGCCCGCCCGGCAGCGGCGACACCACCGGCTACGTCCCGGCCGACGACTTCGACGACTACGGCCCCGACGACTTCGTCAAACCCCGCAAGAACCGCAAGTGGCTGAAGAGGTCCCTCTACACCGTGCTCGCCCTCGCCGTCATCGGCGGCGGCACGTACGGCGGCTGGCGCTGGACCCAGACCCAGTACTACGTCGGCACCAAGGACGACCACCTCGCGCTGTACCGGGGCATCAGCCAGGACCTCGCCTGGGTCTCCCTCTCGAAGGTCCAGAAGGACCATCCCGAGATCGAACTCAAGTACCTCCCGCCCTACCAGCAGAAACTGGTCGAGGCCACCATCCCCGAGAGCGACCTGGCCGACGCCCGGGCGAAGATCGAGGAACTCGCCGTACAGGCCTCCGCCTGCAAGAAGCAGGCCGACCGGCGCACCGCCCAGACCGAGCAGACCGCGAACGAGAAGAACGCGACGCCGGGCGAGGGCGGAGGCGAGGCCGGAGGCACCACGGGAACCACTCCCGCCTCCTTCACGTCCAAGGCCTCACCGTCCCCGAACGCGTCCCCGAACGCGTCGGGATCACCGCAGGCACCCGAATCGTCCGAGACCCCGTCCACGACCGCACCCACTCCAGGCCCCGGCCCGACCCTCTCGGAGGAAGAGCAGAAGGTCGTCTCGCTGTGCGGTAAGCAGTAGGCAAGCAGTGAGAGGCCCCGTCACACGATGAGCAGTCCTACCAACTCGCCGACGCACCACACGTCCACGATCGGCGCCATCGGCGCCCCGAGCCGGCGCAACACCGAGCTGGCCCTGCTCGTGTTCGCCGTCGTCATCCCGGTCTTCGCCTACGCCAACGTAGGACTGGCCATCAACGACGAGGTGCCCGCCGGCCTGCTGAGCTACGGCCTCGGCCTCGGCCTCCTGGCCGGCGTCGGACACCTCGTCGTCCGCAAGTTCGCCCCGTACGCGGACCCGCTGATGCTGCCCCTGGCCACCCTGCTCAACGGACTCGGACTCGTCGCCATCTGGCGCCTCGACCAGTCGGAGCGCCTGCAGGCGAGCAAGGCGTTCGTCGAGGCCGCGCCACGCCAGCTCATGTACTCCGCACTCGGCGTCGCCCTGTTCGTCGCCGTGCTCGTCTTCCTCAGGGACCACCGTGTCCTGCAGCGCTACACCTACATCTCCATGGTCGGCGCGCTGGTCCTGCTGCTCCTGCCGCTGGTCCCGGGGCTCGGGCACAACGTCTACGGCGCCAAGATCTGGATCAAGATCCCCGGGCTCGGCACCCTCCAGCCCGGCGAGTTCGCGAAGATCGTCCTCGCGGTCTTCTTCGCGGGCTACCTCATGGTCAAACGCGATGCCCTGGCCCTCGCCAGCCGTCGCTTCATGGGCCTCTACCTGCCCCGTGGACGCGACCTCGGGCCGATCGTCGTCGTATGGATCATCTCCATCCTGATCCTGATCTTCGAGACCGACCTCGGCACCTCGCTGCTCTTCTTCGGCATGTTCGTGATCATGCTGTACGTCGCCACCGAACGGACGAGCTGGATCGTCTTCGGTCTGCTGATGTCCGCGGTCGGCGCCGTCGGCGTGGCGAGCTTCGAGCCCCACATCCAGACCCGCGTGCAGGCCTGGCTCGATCCGATGCACGAGTACGAGCTGAGCCGCGCGGGAGTAGCCGACGGCATCGTCCACTCCGAGCAGGCCATGCAGGCCCTGTGGGCGTTCGGCTCCGGGGGCACCCTCGGCAGCGGCTGGGGCCAGGGCAACTCCGACCTCATCGGCTTCGCCTCCAACTCCGACTTCATCCTCGCCACCTTCGGCGAGGAACTCGGCCTCGCCGGCCTCATGGCCCTCATCCTGCTCTACGCGCTGATCGTGGAACGCGGCGTGCGCACCGCCCTCGCCGCCCGCGACCCGTTCGGCAAGCTCCTCGCCATCGGCCTCTCCGGCGCCTTCGCCCTCCAGGTCTTCGTCGTCGCCGGCGGCGTCATGGGCCTCATCCCGCTCACCGGCATGACCATGCCCTTCCTGGCCTACGGCGGCTCCTCCGTCATCGCCAACTGGGCCCTCATCGGCATCCTGCTGCGCATCAGCGACACGGCCCGCAGACCGGCACCCGCCGCGCCCGCCAGCCCCGACGCCGAGATGACCCAGGTGGTCCGACCGTGAACAAGCCACTGCGCCGCATCGCGATCTTCTGCGGCCTCCTGGTCCTCACCCTGCTCATCCGCGACAACTGGCTCCAGTACGTCCAGGCGGACGAGCTCAAGGAGGACGAACACAACCGCCGCGTCGCCATCGAGCGGTACGCCAGCCCGCGCGGCGACATCATCGTCGACGGCCGGGCCATCACCGGCCACGCCACCACCGACGGCGACTTCAAGTACAAGCGCACCTACAAGAACGGCGCCATGTGGGCGCCGGTGACCGGCTACGTCTCCCAGGCCTACGGCGCCACCCAGCTCGAGGCCATCGACGACGGCATCCTCACCGGCAACGACGACCGGCTCTTCTTCCGCAACACCCTCGACATGATCACCGGCAAGAAGCGCGAGGGCGGCAACGTCGTCACCACCCTCAACGGCGCCGCCCAGAAGGCCGCCTACGACGGCCTGAAGAAGCAGGGCGCCAAGGGAGCCGTCGTCGCGCTCGAACCCTCCACGGGCAAGATCCTCTCGATGGCCTCCTACCCGTCGTACGACCCCACGACGATCGCCGGCGGCAGCACCGCGGACGGCGAGGCCTGGAACAGGCTCCAGAAGAAGAACAACCCCGACGACCCGATGCTCAACCGGGCCCTGCGCGAGGTCTACCCGCCCGGATCCACCTTCAAGGTGCTCACCGCGGCGGCCGCCCTGGAACACGGAGAGTACGACTCGGCGGACGAGAAGACCGACTCCCCCCTGCCCTGGACGATGCCCGGCACCACCACCGAGCTGCCCAACGAGGGCGACCTCCCCTGCGAGGACGCCACCCTCCGCGAGGCACTCCGCGTGTCCTGCAACACCGTCTTCGGCAAGATCGGCGCCGACCTCGGCAACGACAAGATGCTGGAGACCGCCAAGAAGTTCGGCTTCACCGAGGAGCAGTTCGTCCCCGTCCGCTCCAGCGCCTCGGTCTTCTCCGACGACATGAACGCGTCGCAGACCGCGCTCTCCGCCATCGGCCAGTACAACACCGCCGCCACCCCCCTGCAGATGGCCATGGTGACCTCCGCCATCGCCAACAACGGCACCCTGATGAAGCCGTACATGGTCGACGAACTCCAGGACCCGGGCCTCGACACCATCGAGAAGACGGACCCCGAGGAGATGAGCAAGCCGCTCTCCGCGGACAACGCCCAGATCCTCCAGTCCATGATGGAGACCGTCGTCAAGGAGGGCACGGGAACCAACGCACGGATCGACGGCGTCACCGTGGGCGGCAAGACCGGCACCGCACAGCACGGGGTCGACAACAGCGAGAACCCCTACGCCTGGTTCATCTCGTACGCCAAGGCCGACGACGGCAGCTCGCCCGTCGCCGTGGCCGTGGTGATCGAGGACGAGAACGCCGTCCGTGACGACATCTCCGGCGGCGGGCTCGCGGCGCCGATCGCGAAGAACGTCATGGAGGCCGTCATCGAAAGCAAGAAGTGACCGCGCCATGAACGGGACGTGACTCCGATCACGTCCCCTTCACATCGGCGCACGTTGCGATACCGGTCCTGTATCGGCTGCCGAATGCGGCCCTGCCCTGCGGGAGCAGACAGGTACGGTATGCCCGAACAGCATTACTGAAAGGGCTGGTAGGTAGCTGTCAGCCGCTCCCCGATCTGCGAAGGTCGGGGCCGACCACTTCAGGTGGTCGGCCCATGGTTGACCAGCCCGAGTCATCAGTGGTTGGAGGTGTTCGATGACTACGTTTCATACAGGTGAGCAGACCCACCCTGCCGTGCTTCCTCAGCGGCAGGCTCTGGAACCTGTGGCAGCAGACACCCCTGGGAGCAGGGACGAAACGGGCCACAGGCGCATCAGCCAGCATCGTGGTGCAGCCGGTATGAAACATGGGCGAGGGGAGACCGCGCGCACATCACCTCCTGGCGCACGGCGACACCCCGACCCCACCGTGTTTACGGTGGGGAAGGGAGTAAGCGCTGCCCGTAAGAGCAGCATCTCGCACACCGAGACGTCTCCGGTCGGGACAGGGGCGCAGATGGTTGCTGTCCTTGATCGCAAGGGGCGTCCACTTATGCCGTGCCACCCGGCTCGCGCCCGCAAGCTGCTTTCTCAGGGCCGTGCAGTCGTCATCAAGTCAGTGCCGTTTGCGATCCGCTTGAAAGATCGCGTTGTGGAGAACTCCGTCGTGTCCGGGGTCGCTGTACGGATCGACCCGGGTTCCAAAGGCACCGGCGTTGCCGTAACTGCCGATACTGACCACTTCGACACCACCACGGGCGAAATCACCACGAGCCGCCGTGGTCTGTGCGCGGTCGAACTTCGCCACCGCGGCGCGCAGATCCGCAACGCCATGCGAAAGCGGGCAAGCTACCGGCGCAGGCGCCGCAGCACTAATCTCCGCTACCGCGCTCCCCGTTTCCACAACCGATCTCGCCCGTCGGGATGGCTTCCTCCGTCCCTTCAGCACCGAGTCGACACCACGGCAAGCACTATCGCTCGCCTGACGAGGTTCTTCCCTGTCATTGAGCTGCACATCGAACGGGTTTCCTTCGACGTCCACGCCATGAGCCTCGACCGCGAATCGCTGGAAGGTGTGGAATATCAGCAGGGTTCCCTTGCTGGCTACGAAGTCCGGCAGTACTTGCTGGAAAAGTGGGGACGCACCTGCGCGTACTGCGGGGCAAAGGACGTTCCCCTCCAGGTCGAGCACATCCATCCACGCGCCAGGGGCGGGTCCGACCGCATCAGCAACCTGACCCTCGCCTGCGTCCCGTGCAACCAGGACAAGGCCGCACAACCGGTGGGGGATTTCCTTGCCGGCTCCACGACACGGTTGGCCCGTCTCCTCGCCGGCGCGAAAGAGCCCCTCGTGGACGCGGCAGCCATGAATGCCATCCGCTGGCAGCTCTGGGAGCGTCTCAGCAGCCTAGGTGTTCCGATATTCGCTTGGTCCGGCGGACGGACGAAGTACAACCGTGCCATGCACGGGTTGTCGAAATCCCACACCCTTGATGCGCTCGCAGTTGGAGAAGTCGACGACGCGACGCGAGTAGTCCGCCATCCAGAGATGGTGCTCGTCACCACAGCGTGCGGACGAGGGTCATACGCTCGGACGCGCACGGACAAGTACGGTTTCCCTAGACTGGGTATGCCTCGCCAGAAACTGCACTGTGGTTTCGCCACTGGCGATCTGGTCCGTGCCCAAATCCCGCGCGGCAAGTACCAGGGGACGCACACCGGCCGCGTTGCTGTCCGCGCTTCGGGCACCCATCGCATCTCCGTTCCCGGCGGGTACGTCGATACCAACCACCGCAACCTGCGCCTTCTTCAGCGAGGCGACGGATACGCCTACACCACCAGGAAGGAGGACGCGCGGCAGTAAAGGCCGTCCCCGTCGGTCCGCAGTGCTTCGCATCGGGGACCACAGGGCTGCGTCCCGCCCCCAGCCTGAAGGCTGTGGCACCGCGCAAGAACTCTGATGGAAGAGCCACGTCGCCTCGGCGGCCGGTACGAGCTGGGCCCGGTGCTGGGCCGTGGTGGCATGGCGGAGGTTTACCACGCACATGACACCCGGCTCGGACGCCAGGTAGCGGTGAAGACGCTGCGCGCGGACCTCGCGCGCGACCCGTCCTTCCAGGCCCGCTTCCGCCGGGAGGCCCAGTCGGCCGCCTCGCTCAACCACCCCGCGATCGTGGCGGTCTACGACACGGGCGAGGACTACATCGACAACGTGTCGATCCCGTACATCGTCATGGAGTACGTCGACGGCTCCACACTCCGCGAGCTGCTCCACTCCGGCCGCAAACTGCTGCCGGAGCGGACCCTGGAGATGACCATCGGCATCCTCCAGGCCCTGGAGTACTCCCACCGGGCCGGCATCGTCCACCGCGACATCAAGCCCGCGAACGTCATGCTGACGCGGGGCGGCCAGGTCAAGGTCATGGACTTCGGCATCGCCCGCGCCATGGGCGACTCCGGCATGACCATGACGCAGACCGCCGCGGTCATCGGCACCGCCCAGTACCTCTCCCCGGAGCAGGCCAAGGGCGAGCAGGTCGACGCCCGCTCCGACCTGTACTCCACCGGCTGCCTCCTCTACGAGCTGCTGACCGTGCGCCCGCCCTTCGTCGGCGACTCCCCGGTCGCGGTCGCCTACCAGCACGTCCGCGAGGAACCGCAGGCGCCCAGCGTCTTCGACCCCGAGATCACGCCCGAGATGGACGCGATCGTGCTGAAGGCCCTGGTCAAGGACCCCGACTACCGCTACCAGTCGGCCGACGAGATGCGCGCCGACATCGAGGCCTGCCTCGACGGCCAGCCCGTCGGCGCCACCGCCGCACTCGGCGCCATGACCGCCGGCGGCTACGGCGCCTACCCCGACGAGCAGCCGACCACCGCTCTGCGCTCCGACGCCGGAGCGGGCGCCACGACCATGCTGCCGCCCATGAACGCGGACGACGGCGGCTACGGCTACGACGACCGCCCCGACCGGCGCCGCCAGCAGCCCCGCAAGTCCCACACCTCCACGATCTTCCTGGTCCTGGCCGGCGTCCTCGTCCTCGTCGGCGCCATCCTCATCGGCAAGTACGCCATCGGCGGCGGAGGAGGACCGGGCAACGACAAGGTGTCGGTGCCCAGCCTCATCGGCCTGACCAAGGACGACGCCCAGCAACAGGCGACCAACGCCGACCTGGAACTGGCCTTCACGGAGAAGCCCTGCGAGGACCAGAAGAAGGGCAGCATCTGCTCCCAGGACCCCAAGCAGGGCACCCAGGTCGACAAGAAGTCCACCGTCAACCTCGTCGTCTCCACCGGCGCGCCGAAGGTCGCCGTGCCGAACGTCATCGACAAGAACATCGACGAGGCCACCCAGCAGCTCGAGGACAAGGGCTTCGACGTCGAGACCAAGCAGACCGAGTCCTCCCAGGCCGAGGGCACCGTCCTCAGCCAGAACCCCGACCCGGGCAAGGAGCTGGAGAAGGGCTCCACGGTGACCCTGGAGGTCGCCAAGGCCGCGGAGAAGGCCACGGTGCCCGACGTCGTCAACCGCACCTGTGACGAGGCCAAGGCCCAGGTGGAGAGCGGCGGCGACCTCACGGCCGTCTGCACGGAGCAGCCCACGACCGACCCGAACCAGAACGGCAAGGTCATCTCCACCACGCCGCAGTCCGGCCAGCAGGTCGACAAGGGCTCGCAGGTGACCATCGTCATCGGCAAGGTCGCCGAGAAGACCAAGGTGCCGGAGGTCCGCGCCCAGAACCTCGCGCAGGCACGGCAGACCCTCCAGCAGAGCGGCTTCACCAACGTCCAGGTCGCTCCCGGAGCCCCGGGCGACGACAACGCCACGGTGGTCGCCATCGACCCGCAGCCCGGCACCGAGGTCGACGACCCGGCCGCCACGCCCATCACCCTCACGACCATGGGCGGCAACGGCAACGGAAACGGCGGCAACAACGGCGGCGGCTTCATCGGCGGGCTGCGCGGCGACGACTGACACGCCCGCGCCCACCCGGAACGGCCCGAGCCCCGGCCCCTCAGCGGAGGGACCGGGGCTCTGTCGTGCGCGGCACCGGGAATCGATCGTGTCTTCGTATGTCATGACTCGTTGACGCAGGGTGACCGTACAACTCACCCGAGGGGACCCACCATGATCAGTGAGTCCATGATCAGTGAGACCGTCCTACTGCAATCGTCGGCCCTCCGCGGCAGCGTCCTCGGTCGCACGGACGTACTCGACAAGGTGAAAGCGTTGTCACTGCTACCTGACGGGATGCACGTGACGACAGCGATGGTGGCCGCGTACTTCGAGGTCACCGTCGAAGCCGTCCGGCAACTTGCCAAGCGCCACCGCGAGGAGCTCACAGCCAACGGAATGACCGTGCTTCGAGGCGCTGACCTGCGGAAATTCGAGAGTGACAACACGTCACTCTCGCTGGTCAGTTCTCCACAAGCTCGCCGAAGCCTCACCATCTACTCCAGGCGCGCCGTTCTCAACGTCGCCATGCTCCTGCGGGACAGCGAAGTCGCACGCCAGGTCCGTGTGTATCTGCTCGACACGGAGTACCAGGCCCGCACACAGCCTGTGGACAACCCGCTCCCGACAACTCCCTCCGCCCTCGACGCCCGCATCGACCAGCGCATCACCCACATCCTCGGCAAGACCGTCGTGCCGATGTTCAACGCCCTGATCGAAACGTCGAGCGATCACCAACGAGAGCTCATCGCTCTGCGCACAGGCGTCCAGCGCATCGAGAAGCGGCTCCGGCAGCACCACGCTCGACTGCAACGGCTGGAAAGCCCGCGAGAGGACCGTCCTCTGGCCGGCGTCATGGCCTCCATGGACGCCCTGAACGGCCGTGAGTTCGAGGAGCACGTCGCCGCACTCCTCCGCCGTGACGGCTGCACCGACGTCATCGTGCGCGGCGGCAGCAGGGACCGGGGCATCGACATCACCGCGCTCACAACCGACGGGCGAACCCTCGTCGTCCAGTGCAAGAGGTTCTCGCCCCACCTCTCCATCACCAGTCCCGAGGTCCAGAAGTTCGTCGGAGCGAAAGTCCTGCACGGCTCCGACGTGGCCCTGTTCGTGGCGACGTGCCCCTTCACGCGTGACGCCCGCGACATCGCCGCCGAGAGCGGCATCACCGCCGTACATCGCGGGCTCCTGGAGGAATGGAGCGCCGGTGCACCGTTGACCGTCCTGCAGTGAGAGGAACGAAGAGGCCCGAAGCCGCAAGAGCAAGTTGCGGCTTCGGGCCTCCGTCATGCTAAGCGACCGGCCTCCCACAAGAAGGTCAGTCAGCGCAGCTCCTTCGGCGGAGTCCGCTCCCCGTCCACCTTCTCCGTACGCACCAGCTCCCCCCACACCACGTACCGGTACCGGCTCGTGTACAGCGGCGTGCAGGTCGTCAGCGTGATGTAGTGGCCGGCCTTCTTCTTGCCGGACTCCTTGGGGACCGGGTCGAGGACCCTGACGTTGTACTTCGACGTCTCGGGAAGGACCGCGTAGGTCTTGTAGACGTACCACGTGTCCTTCGTCTCGAAGACGATCGGGTCGCCCTTCTCGATCTTGTCGATGTCGTGGAACTTCGCCCCGTGCCCGTCCCGGTGCGCCGCCAGCGAGAAGTTGCCCTCCTTGCCCGACGTCGGCAGCGCCGACTTCACCGGATCGGTGTAGTAGCCGGCCACGCCGTCGTTGAGGACCTTCATCGACGTGCCCTTCTCCACCAGGATGTCGCCATTGCCCATCGCCGGCACGTGCAGGAAGCCGATGCCCGCCTTCGTGTCCAGCGCCCCCGGGCCGTCCGGGCCGACCCGGTCCTGCGCCCAGTTGTCACGGACCTTGTCGGCCTGCTTGTCCGCCGCGCGGTCGGCGACCACGTTCGTCCACCACAGGGAGTAGACGACGAACAGGCCCAGCACCAGGCCCGCGGTGATGAGGAGCTCGCCGAGGACGCTGACGGCCTGGGCGAGGACACGCCCGGGCCCTCGTCCACGGCGGCGTGCCGCGGGCCCCGGTGAGCCGTCCGCGCCGGCCCGCTCCTCGTGCTCCGTGTCGGTGGTCGCTGCCACTGGTCATCCGCCCTTAACTGACGAGCGCATCCGGCTTGCCCTTGCTGCGCGGCCGTTCCTCGACCATCTTGCCCCAGACGATCATCCGGTACTTACTGGTGAACTCCGGCGTGCAGGTGGTGAGCGTGATGTACCGGCCCGGCTCCTTGAACCCCGACTGCTTCGGCACCGGGTCGAGGACGCTGATGTTGCTCGGCGACGTCACCGGCAGGATCGACGCCATCTTGTACACGAAGTACTCGTCCTGCGTCTCCACGACGATCGGATCGCCCGGACTCAGCTTGTTGATGTACCGGAACGGCTCGCCGTGCGTGTTGCGGTGCCCCGCCAGCCCGAAGTTGCCCGCCTCCGCGTCCGGCATCGCCGTCTTCAGCGCGCCCTCGGCGTAGTGCCCGACCATCCCCCGGTCCAGCACCTTCTCGTCGTCGATGCCCTCCGCGATCGGCACCACCACGTCCAGCTTGGGAATGTGCAGCAGCGCGAAGCCCTGCCCCGGCTCGAAGGCCCCCGGATTCCGCTTGCCGCTCGCCCAGTCCTCCTGGAGGCTGCTCGCCGCCTTGTCCGCCTGCGCCTGCGCCCGCACGTTCGTCCACCACAACTGGTACGTGACGAACAGCAGCATCAGCACACCGGACGTGATGAAGAGCTCGCCGATCGCCCGGCTCGCGATCACGGCCGGGCCCGGCTTGCGCGCACGGGCCTGCCGACGCGCCTCGACGCGCGACAGAGGCGCTTTCGGCTCCTCGTCCGGCTCCCCTGCCTCCGACGGCACCCGCGAGGCCCCACGGCGCCCGTGACGCCTTTTCGCGGCCTTCCTGCGGGCCGCGCGCCCGCCGCCCGCGGGACCGCCCTCGGGTGAGGTGGCGGCCCTCCGCTCCGGCGGCGGCTCCGGAATCCGCAACGCCACCGTCTCGTCGTCGACCGGCCGATACGCCCCACCGGGAGGGAAGTCCTCGCCGGGAGGGAAGTCCTCGTTCCAGCCGGCCCCGAACGCACCGGAATCCCCGTACGGCTGCCCGTACGGGGATCCCTGGTCACCGGCCGCGCCGGATGCGCGCTCGGGACGCAGCGCGGTCACGCCGTGGCCCTGCCCACCACCGGGGCGAGCCCCGCCGACCTCACCACCGCGTCCTGGTCGCCGCACTCCACCAGCCAGTTGGCCAGCATCCGGTGCCCGTGCTCGGTCAGCACCGACTCCGGATGGAACTGCACGCCCTCGACCGGGAGTTCCCGGTGGCGCAGCCCCATCACGATGCCGTCCGGAGTCCGGGCCGTCACCTCCAGCTCCGCCGGCACCGTGGCCGGCTCCGCCGCCAGCGAGTGGTACCGCGTCGCCGTGAACGGAGAGGGCAGCCCGGCGAAGACGCCCCGGCCCACGTGCTCGACCGGCGAGGTCTTGCCGTGCAGCAGCTCAGGCGCCCGGTCGACCACACCGCCGTACGCCACCTGCATCGACTGCATGCCCAGGCAGACACCGAAGACCGGCACCCCGGTCGCCGCGCAGTGCCGCACCATCTCGACGCACACACCCGCCTGCTCCGGCGTCCCCGGGCCCGGCGACAGCAGCACGCCGTCGAAGCCGTCCTGGGCGTGCGCCGTCGACACCTCGTCGTTGCGCAGCACCTCGCACTCGGCGCCCAGCTGGTAGAGGTACTGCACCAGGTTGAAGACGAAGCTGTCGTAGTTGTCGACGACAAGGATGCGCGCACTCACTGGTTGTCCACCGTCACATCGTTGAAGGGAAGCAGCGGTTCGGCCCACGGGAAGACGTACTGGAAGAGGACGTAGACCACGGCCACCGCCAGCACGAGTGAGAGCAGCGCCTTCACCCACGCGTTCCCCGGCAGATGCCGCCAGATCCAGCCGTACATGCCGTCCCTTCCGTCGCACCACGGCGCAAGGCTCACGCCGTACGGCACCAGACTAGCGGCGCGGGGCCCCGCGGAACGGCGTCAATCCACAGGCTGGGCATAGTGGAGGTCAGCCGTGCCCGAGTAGCCCGGCAGCGTCACCCGCCCCTCGTCCTCGACCTTCCAGCCCAGCCCGTACACGTTGACGTACACCATGTAGTTCTGGATCGCCGGCGACTCCGCCAGCGCCTTCTTCAGCCGCTCCGGGTCACCGACCGCCTGGATCTTGTACGGCGGCGAGTAGACCCGGCCCTGGAGGATCAGCGTGTTGCCCACACAGCGCACCGCACTGGTGGAGATCAGCCGCTGGTCCATGACCTTGATGCCCTCGGCACCGCCCTGCCACAGGGCGTTCACGACCGCCTGCAGGTCCTGTTGGTGGATCACCAGGTAGTCGGGCTCGGGTTCCGGATAGCCGGGCAGCTTGGCTGTGGCGTCCGGCGGGGCGTCGTCGAGCGTGACCGAGATCGACTCGCCCTTCAGTTTCCGCGTGCCCGCCTTCTTCTCCAGCTCCGCGAGTTTGTCGTCCTCCGCCTTCGTACTGCCGTCGTCGCGCTCGGCGAGTGCGTCGACGTCGTCCCGGAGAGCCGCGTTGGATTCCTCCAGCTCACCGTTCTCCCGGCTGCGCTCGTGGATGAGATCGGACAACTTGAGCAAAGAGTCGTCAGTGCGGATATTGGTGCCCTTGGCGGTATTGAAGCTGGTGAAGAAAATGAGCCCCGCGAGAGCGAAGACGGCTGCCGTGAGAACCCGCACGGGCCGGAAACGGCGCCTGCGGAGAGGACTGGATCCCGTCCCGGGAGAGTCGGCAGAATTGCTCAACGTACCCTTATCTCCTTCGGCGCCACGGAAGCACTACGCTAACGGACGCCCGGGGGAGCGCTCCAAGTCCCCGACCCCGTTCCCTGCGCGGCCACGCAGCGCATCGACAGGAGAGACCCTCGTGCCGAAGTCACGTATCCGCAAGAAGGCCGACTACACGCCGCCGCCGTCGAAGCAGGCGACCAGCATCAAGCTGACCAGCCGCAGCTGGGTGGCGCCCGTCATGCTGGCCTTGTTCGTCATCGGTCTCGCCTGGATCGTCCTCTTCTATGTCACCGACGGTTCTCTGCCGATCGACGCGCTGGGCAACTGGAACATCGTGGTGGGCTTCGGCTTCATCGCCGCGGGATTCGGTGTCTCGACGCAGTGGAAGTAGCGCCGCGGTAAGCCCGCAGCAGCTCTGCACAGGGCTGTCCACTGGGTTATCCACAGGAGTTATCCACATGGGGAAAAGAAAGAAGATCTGTGGATAACCCGCCGTCCGTTGACGCCGGTGTGACGGAAGTACCGGTACTCGAAAACACGTTCGCCCCCTGCCTGACCTGCGGAAACACAAGTCAGTGACAGGGGGCACGCTTGTTCCCGCACGCTGTGCACAAGATCGGCCACCGACTGTGGACAACGCGCGCTCAGGTGAGCTGAGCAGTCCTCAACAGGGTCAGTCCGACGACGGCCACGAGGACGAGCGCGCAGGTGCCGTACTGCACGAGCGTCCGTCGCTCACGCGGGGCGTGGAGCATGGCGTAGCCGATCGTGGCGCCGGCGACGAGGCCGCCGATGTGGGCCTGCCAGGCGATGTTGAAGCCCGGGCTGAACGTGAAGACCAGGTTGATCACGAGCAGGATGACCACCGGCCGCATGTCGGCGTTGAGGCGGCGGACGAGGGCCGCGGTGGCGCCGAAGAGGCCGAAGACCGCGCCGGAGGCGCCGAGGGTGGCTGTGGTGGGAGCGGTCAGCAGGTAGGTGAGGGCGCTGCCGGCCAGGCCGGAGACGAGGTAGAGCGTGAGGTAGCGGGCTCGGCCGAGGGCTGCTTCCAGGGGGCCGCCGAGGAACCAGAGGCTGATCATGTTGAAGCCGATGTGCCAGATTTCCTCGTGGGTGAACATCGTGGTCACCAGGCGGTACCACTCGCCCTCCGCGACGCCTTCGGTCGGCACGAAGGGGGCGGGGGGCCAGCTTCCGATCAGCACCATGTCGCTGAGGAACGGCGACGACAGGGTGTGTACGGCGATGAAGACCGCCGCGTTGATCCCGATGAGGATCTTGGTGAGGAGGTGGGGGTCGGCGGCGATGGTGCCGCCGGCGAGGGTGCGGGGCCGGGATGCGGCGGGGGCGGGTCCGGTGCCGGTGCGGCCGGTGGCGCAGTCGGGGCAGTGGAAGCCGACGGAGGCGTTGACCATGCAGTCGGGGCAGATGGGGCGTTCGCAGCGGGTGCAGCGGATGCCGGTCTCGCGGTCGGGGTGCCGGTAGCAGCCGGGCGGTTTCCGGGCGTCCGGTGAGCCGGCTGCGGCGTGGTCCATGGCGTCCCCTCGGTCGTCCTGCGGGCGGTGTGCGCAAAAGCACCGCCCCGCCCATCTTTACGGATGGGCGGGGCGTTTGGTTCCTGCCCTGTGGGCGGGGAGGTCAGTCCTCGCGGGTCTCGACGACGACCGATTCGATGACGATGTCGTTGACGGGCCGCTCGGTGCGGGGGTTGGTCTGGGTGGCGGCGATGGTGTCGACGACCTTCTGGCTGGTCGCGTCGGTCACTTCGCCGAAGATGGTGTGCTTGCGGTTCAGCCACGTCGTCGGGGAGACGGTGATGAAGAACTGCGAGCCGTTGGTGGCGGGGCCGGCGTTGGCCATGGCCAGCAGGTAGGGCTTGTCGAAGGCGAGGTCGGGGTGGAACTCGTCCTCGAACTGGTAGCCGGGGTCGCCGGTGCCGTTGCCCAGCGGATCACCGCCCTGGATCATGAAGCCGCTGAGGACGCGGTGGAAGACCGTGCCGTCGTAGAACCTGGCCGTTGACTTCTCGCCGGTGGCGGGGTGGGTCCACTCCCGCCGGCCCTGGGCGAGTTCGACGAAGTTCCTGACCGTCTTGGGAGCGTGGTTCGGCAGCAGCCGGACCTCAATGTCACCTTGGCTGGTCTTCAGGGTGGCGTAGAGCTGCTCGGCCACGGTGTGCCTTCCGTCGTCCTGTGGTGCGCACCGATCCTCGCACGGTCGCGAACGCGTGTGTCGCCCATACCGCCGGGTCACGAGCGCGGCGCGCCGTTCCGTGGCATTGTCGTCGGCAGGCTCGCGTTGCCCGGTATTCATTCGTTATTGGTGTTGATCAGCTCTTGTTCGCAGCTTCGTCACCATGTGCCCCAGAGGGCCCGAAGACACCGTCCGTGACCCGGATGCCCGCCCTCACATGCCCGGCAGCGCGTCCGCAGGCATGATCCGTAAAAGGGTGGAAAGTCGAATTACCGTACGCCACCGAGGAGGAGGAACCCGTGACCCGCATCGACAGCGTGCGCGCCGCGACCGGTTCGGCGAAGGACAGCGTGCTGCACGCCGCGGAAGTGGTGGCGCCCTACGCCGACACGGCCAAGGACAGGGCCGCTCACTACGCACAGGAGGCGCGCGTACGGCTGGCGCCCAAGGTGTCGCAGGCCGCATGTCAGGCCCGTTATCAGTACGGTGCGCATGTCGCGCCGCGGCTGGAGCAGGCCCGCACGCATGTGCCGCCGAAGATGGACGCGGCCGCGCAGGAGGCCGCCGTCCGTACGCGTCTGGCCGCCCGGCAGGCGGCGGACTACTCCCGGCCGAGGATCGAGCAGGCGGTGGCCGCGGCCGGGCCCGTCAGGGACGAGGCCGCTGCCCGGGGTGCCGCCGCGTTGGCCGCGCTGCGGGGTCAGGTCACGGCCGAGGAGATCCAGAGGCTGACGCGCAGGCACCGGCGTCGGGCGAGGGCCGGGCGGATCGCCAGGGTTCTGGCGGTGGCGGGTGTCGTCGCGGGTGGTGCCTTCGCCGCCTGGAAGTGGTGGGACAAGCAGGCCAACCCGGACTGGCTGGTGGAGCCGCCCGAGGCGACGGAGGTTGCCGAGTCGGGGCGGCTGACGTCGGTGGACGGCACCGGTGGTGCGCTTCTCGATCCCGAGGTGCAGGCCAAGCAGGCGCAGGAGGAGGCGGCGGAGGGCGACGAGCCCCGCTGACCTGGCCGGACGGGTTTCACCTTGCCGCGGGGCGGAAGGCTTCAGGGCCTTCCGCCCCGCGGTGACGTTTCACGTGAAACGCTGCTCAGCGGCCGTAGCGGCGTTCGCGCAGGGAGTAGGAGCGCAGGGCGCGCAGGAAGTCGATCTCGCGGAAGTCCGGCCAGTAGGTCTCGCAGAAGTGGACCTCGGCGTAGGCGGACTGCCAGAGCAGGAATCCGGAGAGGCGTTGCTCGCCGGAGGTGCGGATGATGAGGTCGGATTCGGACCGTGTCTTGGAGTACAGGTGCTTGGAGATGTGCTCCATGGTGAAGGTCTCGATGAACTCGTCGATGTCCCCGCCCTGGGAGCTGTGCTCGGTCAGGGCTGACCGGACGGCGTCGACGATCTCCCGTCGGCCTCCGTATCCCACGGCGACGTCGACCTTGGTGCCGCCTTGGCGGCCCTGGGTGGCCGCGGTGGCGGTCTTGAGGCGGCTCGCGGATTCGGCGGGCAGCAGGTCCAGGGCGCCGACCGCTTCGACGGGCCAGGGGTTTCCGGGTGCGGCCAGTTGTTCGACGACCTCGGCGATGATGTCGATGAGCGGGTTCAGCTGCTCCTCGGGCCGTCGGAGGTTGTCGTCGGAGAGCATGAACAGGGTGACGTGTTCGATCTGCGCGGAGTCGCACCAGCGCAGGAAGTCCTGCACCTTCGCCCCGCCGGCCCGGTAGCCCTCTCGGGGGTCGTCGATGCCCGACATCTTGGCCCACCGGCGGTTGCCGTCGAGCATGATGCCGATGTGCTGGGGGCGCTGGCGTCCCTCCAGTTCCTTGACCAGACGCTTCATATAGATCGCGTCGAGAGCGGCCCGTACCTTCGCCCGCATGGTCTACCCCTTCCACCTCGTCGGCAGCGGCCGGTCGGCTGCGACGGCGATGTGCCACGTGGCACCGCCCCGCAGGGGTGTGGCGCTGGTGCCCTGTGGGGTGACGATATCAAGAGCAGACAGCGCCGCCCGGGTGCTCGGCGGGGCCCTGGGAAGTCGGCGTACGCCGCGGGGGCACGGTACCTCCGGTCCAGCGGTCCGGGGGCGCTGCTCAGGGGCACGGCCGGGTCAACTCCCTTCTCCGGCAGGACGGTTGCCGATCAGTTCGGCAGGCACCGCCCGAGGTGTCCGGCCGGGTGTTTCCGGTCACCCCCGGAGGTCGGCCCGTGGGCGGCGGCCGGCTGCCACACGGCATGCGGTGACGACGGGTCCGGCCCGATGACCTGGAGCGTCGCTCCGGCTGCTCGACGCCGCAGGGAGGGTCGGCCGGGCCCGTCCGCAGGGCGAGGCGTCGTAACCCCGAGCCGTGCCAGAACGCGCAGACGCCCTCCGGGAACTGTCCCGGAGGGCGTCTGACCTGCGGTGGAGCCTAGGGGAGTCGAACCCCTGACATCTGCCATGCAAAGACAGCGCTCTACCAACTGAGCTAAGGCCCCGAAAGAGGCGTCCGGCCGGATCATTGCGTCCCGTCGGGTGCCGCAGACAAGAGTACCGGGTAGCCCCCCGTATCTCACAAATGATTGGGGGTCCCGGGAAAACACCACGCTCCGTAAGATGCTCGGCGTGGTTCGCTGGAGCGAACTGCGGTTTTTGGGGAAGCGATGGGGAGACGCAATGGACGCCGCACAGCAGGAAGCCACCGCGAGAGCGCGGGAACTGCAGCGGAACTGGTACGGGGAGCCGCTGGGGGCGCTCTTCCGCAAGCTCATCGACGATCTTGGTCTCAACCAGGCGCGTCTCGCGGCGGTGCTGGGGCTGTCCGCGCCGATGCTGTCCCAGCTGATGAGCGGTCAGCGGGCGAAGATCGGCAATCCCGCGGTGGTCCAGCGGGTGCAGCTGCTGCAGGACCTGGCGGGGCAGGTCGCGGACGGCAGCGTGAGCGCGGCCGAGGCGACGGAGCGCATGGACGAGATCAAGAAGTCGCAGGGGGGCTCGGTGCTCAGCAACACCACCACGACCACGAGTAGTTCGGGGGCGCCCACGGTCAAGCGGGTGGTCCGCGAGATCCAGTCGCTGCTGCGTTCGGTGGCCGCTGCCGGGGACATCATCGACGCGGCGGACGCCCTGTCCCCTTCCCACCCGGAGCTGGCGGAGTTCCTGCGGGTGTACGGCGCGGGCCGTACCTCGGACGCGGTGGCGCACTACCAGTCCCACCAGAACTGATCCCGGGGCCGGTCGCCGGAAGGGGGTCCGGCGGTCGGTCCCGCAGTGGCGCGAGGGGAGGGGCGGCACACGGTCATGGGTGAGGTCTTCGCCGGACGGTACGAGCTGGTCGATCCGGTCGGCCGCGGCGGGGTCGGTGCCGTCTGGCGGGCCTGGGACCACCGCCGTCGGCGGTATGTGGCCGCCAAGGTGCTCCAGCAGCGGGACGCGCACTCGCTGCTGCGGTTCGTACGCGAACAGGCGATGCGGATCGATCATCCCCATGTGCTCGCGCCCGCGAGCTGGGCCGCGGACGACGACAAGGTCCTGTTCACCATGGATCTGGTCACGGGCGGTTCGCTCGTCCACCTGGTGGGGGACTACGGTCCCCTGCCGCCGGCGTTCGTGTGCACCCTCCTCGACCAGCTCCTCTCGGGTCTGGCGGCGGTGCACGCGGAGGACGTCGTGCACCGGGACGTGAAGCCCGCCAACCTGCTGCTCGAAGCGACCGGGACGGGCCGGCCCCGGTTGCGGCTGTCCGACTTCGGCATCTCGATGCGGCTGGGCGAGCCCCGCCTGACGGAGACCAACCTCGTGGTGGGGACGCCGGGTTATCTCGCGCCGGAGCAGCTGATGGGGGCGGAGCCGGACTTCCCCGCGGACCTGTTCGCGGTGGGCCTGGTCGCCCTGTATCTGCTGGAGGGTGCCAAGCCGGACACCAAGGCGCTGGTGCAGCACTTCGCCGAGCACGGGACGCCGCCCGCGCCGCGGGGGGTCCCCGAGGCGCTGTGGCAGGTCGTGGCGACACTGGTGCAGCCGGATCCGTCGGCGAGGTTCCGTACCGCCACGGGGGCGCGCAAGGCGCTGGCCGCGGCGGCGGAGCTGCTGCCGGAGCCCGGGCCCGACGACGAACTGATCGAGATTTTCGACCAAGTCGGCCCGCTGCCCTCCGGGTTCGGGCCCGACGGGCCACTGGAACGGGCGTCGGGGGTGAACGACGCGGCGGCGGACCCCCGGCAGTCGTCCGGCCCCGGAGCGGCGCCGGACGGTACACCGTCGATGCCGAGTCTGCCACCGCCGGTCCCGGACGGTACGCCGCCGGTCCCGGACCTGGCGCCGCCGCATTCGCGCCGGACACCGGCGATCCCGGGTGGCACGCCGCCGTTCCCGGGAGATACGCCGTCGTTTCCGGGCGAAGCGTCGGCGTATCCGGCCGAAGCGTCGGCGTCTCCGGGCCGTACGCCGTCCAGCCCGGGCGGAACGTGGTCCCCGGACCGAACACCGTCGCCCCCGGGCGGAACGCCGCCCGCCCACGACCGTACGCCGCCCGCCCCGGGCGGGGGCCCGCCAGGCCCGGACAGAACATCCCCATCCGCTTCCGGGAGGACGCTGCCCGTCCCTGACGGCACGCCGTCGGCGTCGTCCGACGGGCCCGCGCGGCCGGCCGCCATGTCGGAGACCGGAAGTTTCCGTCTGCCGCCCCCGCAGGCGGCCGTCACCTACCAGCCGGCGCCAGGTCCGCAGCCGTACGGACAGCCACCGGCCTTTCCAGAGAGCGGACCGCAGCACCAGACCCCGTACCAGCCCCCGCCCCCGCTCCCGCTCCCCGAGCAGGCGCTGCCGCCGCCGTCCCCGCGGCAGCGCGCCGACGTGCCCACCGCCTCGTACACCACTCGTACCCCGCAGGGGCCCCCTTCCGCCCAGGGGCGTCGGCAGCACCGGGCGACACGGCGGCGACGCCGTCCGGGGCCTCCGGCCAAGGTGGCGGTGCCGCTCCTGGTCCTCGCGCTGGCCTGCTACGCCGTGGGCTTCTGGGCCCTGACCCGGATCTGAGCCCGGGCTCCGTCAGGTGGTGCCGGCCCTGCGCCGTGCCGCCGCCGTCCACACGCCCAGGCCCACGAGCAGCAGGCTGCCGGTGCCGATCCCGCCGACGGCCACCGCCTTCATGGCGAGGTCGCCGCCCGTGGCCCCGTCCTCCGGCGCGGCTCCCCGGTCCCCGTCCGGGACCTCGAAGACGCCCTTCGGCTCGGACTCTCCCGCGTACTGCGGGCCGGCCTGCGCCGTTCCCTCGAGCCGGACGCGCAGCGTCAGTGCGAAGGGCCCCTCGCCGAAGTCGTCGGCCACCTGTGCCGCGAGGTGCACCACGAGGTAGTGGGCGCCGGCGAACCGCATCGCGCTGGTCTGCCGGCCGGTGGCGTACCGGTTGGCGTGGGCGACCGGCGGCAGGGGAGCGAGGCCGACCGTCGTGCGACGGCCGGTGTAGCCCTTGGCGGCGGCGTCGGCCTCGCCGCGCACGGGGTTGTGGAGGGCCAGGCGAAGTGCGCTGGTGGCGTAGCCGGACCGGCGGCCGGAGCCGCCGAGTTCGGCGGTCGCGTACAGCTGGCGGCCCCAGTCGACCGGCACCTTGTAGAAGAGGGTCTGCCCGGGCCGGATGTCGTCGCGCCAGGCACCCTGTCCGACGGTGGTGGCGTGGGCGAATCCGTTGCCGCCAGGGCGCCGTTCCGGCTGGCCGGTGAGGGGTTCGGGCGAGGCGGAGTTCCAGGCCTCGGGTGCGGTGGTCGCACCGGTCCGTTCCGGGCGGGGTTCGGTGACGGCGGTGAGCTCCAGGTCCCAGGCCTCCGGCGGGGAGTCCTGGGGCCGGGACCGCTCGACCGTGACGTAGTAGGTGCCGGGCTCCTGGCACCGGGTCGCGCCTGGGGCGATCTCCCGCATGCCCCAGGCCGTGACCGGGCGGGGGCTGTGGGAGGCGCCGAACGTCGCGCTGTCCGAGGAGCAGGATCCGCCGTCGGCGTCCTGTACGGAGACCCTGATGCCGTCCACCGCGGTGACCTCGCCGCCGGGGCCGGGTACGGCGGTGACGGAGACGTAGGTGTCGAGGGCGGTGTCGAGTTCGAGGCGGTAGTAGAGGGTGCCGCTTCTCGGCAGGGAGCTGCGGTACGTGGCGCCGGGTTCCAGCGGTGCGGCGTCCGAGGTGCCGCTCGCGCCCTCGACCCGCCGGGCGTCCTCGGCGAAGGCGTAGCCGGAGCCGACGGGCGCGCCGGCCGCGCGAGCCGCACCGTCGCCGGGCAGGGCGGCGGTCAGGGCCGCGGTCAGGGCCAGTACGGCGGTGGCGACGACCGGCCGCCCGGGCGTCCCACGCACCGGCGTGCGCCCCGCGGGCGCGGGTGCAGGCGCGGGCCGCGCGGGCGTCGCCGATCGGTCACGCCGCGATCCGGCACGCCCCCACGCCATACACCACCGTCCCCTCACCCGCCACCCCTCGAGCTCATCGGCACTGTCGCAGCCACCCGGAGGGGCTCGTGGCCCATCCTGCCCCGCGATCCCGTGCTCCGCGCCCCCCGCTCGGAATCCCGGCAGCGGAATCCGGACAACGGAGTCCGGGCAAAGGCCTCCGGGCAAAGGCGTCCGGGCAAAAGGAGTCCGGGCAACACAAAACCCCGACCGTATGACGGCCGGGGTCTGCTCAGAACCGGATGTCGGTCGTACTCACGAACCCGTGGGCACGGAGTCAGTCGCCTCCGTCCACAGATCCTGCTCGGCGCGATCCGCCTGGATCTGGCGGTACACGAGGAGTCCGCCGATGGCGGCCAGTGCGACCAGGAGAATCTTCTTCACCGCGCGACCTCGTCTTTCCTTGACGTAGGGGACCTCTGGCGCCCGACTATACACACCGGCCGATACCGATCGGTGACCTGTGTCGGCGGCCAACTGACCGCCGTCAGAGCCCGATAGGAGCGGACCACGCCGTTCCGATCGGAGGGTGATCACACCTCTACGGACGGTGACTTTGGTCGCTTACCTCCCCTCTGGCCACCTTTTCGCCCCCCTTGCACCCATCCGGGTGGTGTTGATCTGAACATCCACGCGCCACGGGCGTCGGTCCACCACTTCGCGGTCCACATACACATCATGAGGAAAGTACGCAAATCGCCCAACCCGAAAGTGAGGGGTCATGGCCCGGAACAAGGTCCTGACACTGTGGACAACCATCGTCACCGCCTTCCTCGCGCTGTGCACGGCGCTCGGACTCATCACGACGACCGCCTCCGCGGCCGTACCGCAGACCGGAACGCACAGCAACACCGAGAGCGCCTCCCCCGAGGCGGTACCCACGGCGGCGGCCCCCCGGTCCTGGTCACGTACCGGCTCCCTGCCCCCCACGATGAAACAGCGCATCCGCGCCGAGGCCCACGGCAAGGCCCCCAGCTGCCGCAACCGCCCGCTCACCGGTGCCGCCGCGGCCCCCGGCCTCCTGTGCGACGACCCCGCCGGGTCCTCCGCCCGGCAGCACACCCCCTCCCAGCACACCGCGCCTCTGCAACGCTGAGCGGCCCGGCGCGCACGGCTCCCGCCGCGCCGCCCCCGTCCAGCCCGACGACACGGCGATCTGCGTACAGCACCGCACGCGAGAAACGGCCCGGCAGCTCGACAGAGCAGCCGGGCCGCCGCCATGTGCGGAGAACACCAGGGAGCACCACTCATCAAGACCTCATGAGGAGCCGTAGGGTGTGATCGGGTCGTGCCCAGCTCGGACCCACAGCCCGACCACGGACCGGAACCGGTGAGTGCCAGTGCCCAAGGCGTACGAGGTGATCGCGGACGCCCTGCGCCGCTCCATCCGCGAGGGTGAGCGGAAGCCCGGCGACCGCCTGCCGTCGGAAGCGGACCTCGCCCAGCGGTACGGGCGCAGCGTGCCGACCGTGCAGAACGCGCTCCGGCTGCTGAGCGACGAGGGCCTGATCGACAAGCGGCACGGCCGCGGCACCTTCGTCCGGCGCCCCCGCATCCCGGCGGTCCGGGAGAACGGCCGGCACCAGTGGGAGAAGGACCGGGCACGCCGGCCGCACGCGACGCGGGCCGAGACAGGCGCCACGGAGCGCGACACCGGTCTCCGGATCGACGACCTCGTCTTCCAGGCGGAGTACCGCGAGACCGAGGCGTCCGGGGAACTGGCGAGGGCCTTCGGCGTGTCCGAGGGCACCGTGCTCCTCCGACGCGCCTACCGGACGCGGCACTCGGCCGAGTCCGCCCCGTTCAGCCTCGTCACCTCCTACCTCGTCCGCGACATGGTCGCCGCCAATCCCGATCTCCTGGACGAGACCAACGAGCCCTGGCCGGGCGGCACCCAGAACCAGCTCCACACCGTGGGCATCGAGCTGGACCGCGTGGAGGAACGCCTCACCGCCCGCCCGCCGACACCGGAGGAGGCCACCGCGCTGGACCTGCCGCCGGGCACCTCGGTCATCCTGCTGCGCAAGACCTCGTACGACATCGACGACCGCGTCGTGGACATCTCCGACATCGTGCTGCCCGGTGACCGCACGGAGCTCCTCTTCACCACTCATCTGGAAAGGTGGTGAGTGCTGCCGTGAGCCGGCGCATCATCATCGTCACGGCCGTCCACGGCCCCTCCGCCCCCTTCCTGCCGGAGGCCCACGCGTCGTTGTGCGCGCAGGAGCTGCCCGACGGCTGGGAGTGGCGCTGGGTGATCCAGGAGGACGGGCGGACGGACGACGTACGGCCGCACGTGCCCGACGACCCCCGGATCGTCTTCCGGCAGGGGCGTCGCGGACAGCCGGGCGGCCCCGGAGTGGCCCGCACGATCGCCCTGTCCCACGCGGACGGCGAGTACGTGAAGATCCTGGACGCCGACGACCAGCTCCCGCCGGGCGCCCTGGCCCGCGACCTGGCCGCCCTCGAGGCCGACCCGACGCTCGGGTGGGCGACGTCCAGGGTGCTCGACCTCCTGCCGGACGGCTCGACGGCCGGCTTCCCCGGCGACCCGGACCACGGGCCCATCGAGCGGGGGGAAGTGCTCGACTTCTGGAAGGCCAACGCGTTCCGCGCCCAGGTCCACCCGGCGACCCTCCTGGTACGGCGTGATCTGCTGCTCGCGCTCGGCGGCTGGATGGCCCTGCCCGCGTCCGAGGACACCGGACTGCTGCTGGCGCTCAACTGCGTGAGCCGGGGGTGGTTCTCCGAGGAGGTGGGCCTCCTCTACCGCAAGTGGGAGGGCCAGGTGACCGGCCAGGCGGCCCATGTGGACCCCGCCGAACGGGACGCCCGGATGGCGGTGGTGGAGGCCAGGGCACGGGCGCTGGCGTCCTTCGGGTGGCGTTTTCCGGCCGGGAGGACCTGAGACTCGCGGGGCCCGCAACTGCACCGGGCGGCACCAGCACCCGCGCCCCGTGCCCGGCAGGCCGGCCACGCACCCGCACGCGGCGGGCCGACACCCGCACGCACTCCTTGCCCGGCGGGCCGACACCCGCACGCACTCCTTGCCCGGCGGGCCGACACCCGCCGCCGCACCTGGTCGCACCAGCCCTCCCGCCGCCGCACCCGAGGCGTGCGCGACTGCGTGACTGCGCGACGCGGCGCCCGGACCGTGTCCAGCCGGGGAGCGGCACAGTCACGTCAGCACCTCGGCGTCGACCCGGGAGAAGACCAGGTCGCTCTCGGCTGTGACCGGTCCGCGCCACCGCACCGGAGGTTCGGGTCGGCGCAGGGCGCTCGGATAGCTCTCCGGCGCGTAGTCGTTGGCCAAGCGGTAGGTGTGGAAACCGTGCCCGCGCATCGTGCTCAGCAACTCGTCGACGGAATCGCCCAGCAGCTCCATGCGCTCCGGCGTCACCTCCACGGCGATCTCCGCATCGGGACGGAGCCCGTCGAGCAACGGGGCGAGCCCGCGTACGACACCGCCCTCCGCGCCCTCCACATCGATCTTGATCACACGCGCTCGTGCGATCTCGTCCGGCCGGAGGAGTTCGGGCAGCGGACGCGCTTCCGTCTCGAAGGTGGACTCGGCCGGTCCGTCCCACGGCACGATGCTGTTCGCGCCCGTGTTCCGCGAGCTCGCGAGGACGAAGGTGACCGTCCTGTGGCTGTCCGAGACCGCGGCGTTGACCGCCCGGATGTTGTCGCACCCGTTGAGCCCGGCGTGCTGGATCACCCGTCGGTGGAAGACGAGGGACGCTTCGATGGACACCACCCGGCCCGTTCTCCCCACCAGCCGGGAGCCGTAGACGCTCAGGAAGCCGAGGTTCGCGCCGACGTCGACGAGGACGTCCCCGGTCCGGAGCCGACTCGCGAGCCATCGCATCATGTGCGGCTCCCAGGCGCCGTACATGTAGACGTACCGCTGGATCAGGTCGCGGGTGTCGACGGCGAACCTGGCCCCGAACCCGGCGTCGACCACCCGCCGACGAGGGTGGTCGCGCAGGCGGGGATTCAGGTATCGCCCGGCGATCGTCCCCTTGAACAGGGAGCCGGGGGCCCGTCTCACGTACCCGCGGGCGAGCGTGACGAGCAGTTCAGAAGCACGGTCCGTCATACGAACGCCTCTCGATCCGACGCGGACGCCTCTCGATCCGTCGCGACGAGGGGCGGCTGCCCCGCCGCCCGGTGACCGCGGCCGGACCGGGCCGCCTTCCCGTACACCCCGGGCCGGGCCGCACGTAGGCACTCCCGCTGCCGTGCGTGACCGGGGCCCGGGGCGCCGGGATCCTCATTTCCCCCCGGGTGCTCAGTGCTCCCCCGTGATGGTGATCGCGGCGGAGGGGCATCCCTCGGCCGCCTCGCGCACCCGTGGTGCGTCGACATCGTTCTCCCGTCCGGGTATCACGGCGCCCAGACCGTCCACCTTGGTGAAGACGGACGGCGCCCGGTGGACGCAGTCGCCGGAGCCGTAACACTGCTCGGGGTCGACGGAGATCCTCATACACACTCCAGCGGCGGTCGAATCGGAACCATCAGGACCTGCCTGCCCGCGGATCACCGCGCTGAATCCGCCGTGCCCGCTTGCCTGTTGGTCCGATGAACGTAAGATCATCCAGCATCTTGCGGAGTTGTGACTGGGGGACGGTTTGGGGACCGGCGAGCAACTCGTGACGATCGCGGCCGTGCTGCTCGGCGCACTGACCACACACGTCACGAACCACTTGATGGAGCGGAGCAGAAACCGGCACCAGTCACTGACGCGCTGGGACGACAAGAAGGTCGACGCGTACGGGGAGTACGTGGACGCCTCGAAGATGAGGATCGCCGCTGCCGTCCGGCTCTACGAGGCCAGGGAGGGCCTGCGCGAGGACCACCGGCCTGAGGAGGACCTGCACGAGGACCTGGCGGAGACGAGCCGGCGGTGGGGATCGGCGTTCGAGCGGGTCATGCTGCTCGGCGGTGACGACGCCGTCGAGGCCGGGCATGAGCTGAACGCGGTGCTCGCCGAGATCGACTGGCAGGCCACGGGCCGTATCACCGGCAGCCTGGAGGAGTGGCGCGAGCGGCACCGGGCGGTGTTCCGGGCCATCAACGCCTTCCACGAGGAAGCCCGGGCCGACCTCGGTATCCAGGGCAGCGTCACCGGCGAGAAGCACCCCGAACGCGACCTGCTGGTGCCGCCCGCCCGTCGGCCGTCCGCCAAGGACTGACCGCCGCCCGCGACCGCCGCCCGCGACCGCCGGCATCGTTCGGCGCCGGTCCCTCCCCTCGTGGGGACCGGTGCCGAACCATGCCGGCGGCGTGTTGTACGCGGTACCGGACCGGGTCGAAGAGGGCGGGCCACCGAAAGCTGACCGAGAACGTTCGGCCGCACCGGGTGGCTCCGCCGTGTGCTGGGCCGCTGACCTGTCAGGGTGTCGGGCGGCCGACTCGCCACTGCGACGTGATCCTGCCATCCACGGTCGCCGCTGGGGAGGTTCCGGTGCCGCAGCCCTGACGTACCCGCAGGTCAGGCGTATAGAGTGAGTTTTCCGGTCCGGACGTCCGAAGTGCGGGGGAAGTAAGGAGTGGAGACCTTGAGTTTCGACTCAGGGGCACGCACGGCCTTCGCAGAACGTCTCGCACTGCTCTACAAGGAGGCCGGCAACCCTCCCCTGAAACGCGTGTCCGAGGCGGTCGTCCGACTCCAGCGGGTCGACGAACGGGGGCGGCCCGTACGGGTCTCCGCTCAACGGATCAGCGACTGGCGGCGGGGCAGGAACGTGCCCGCCCAGTTCCCCGCCCTCGCGGCGGTGCTGCACGTCCTCATCCCCCAGGCGCGGCGCGCGCGACCCGTACCGGTCTCCCCGGGCCTGTACGACCTGGCCCAGTGGCAGCTCCTGTGGGAGCGCGCGGTGGCCGACCCGACCGGCGAACGGCCCGTGCCGCCCCTCTCGGACGAGGAACGCCTCCCGGCCGGGTCCCCGCCCGGTCCCGGCGGTGTCTGCCCCTACCGCGGGCTGGCCGCGTACCGTCAGCAGGACGCCGGCTGGTTCTTCGGGCGGAGGCGGAGCACGGACGCCCTCGTCGCCCAGCTCCGCGCGGCCCAGGACACGGGGGGCCTGGTCATGCTCGTAGGCGCCTCGGGAGCCGGGAAGTCGTCTCTGCTGAACGCCGGCCTGGTTCCCGCCCTGCGCAACGGCGCACTGGACGACGGGGACGCCGAGGGCGACGGAGCCGGTCGGCCGAGGCACGTACTCCAGCTCGTACCGGGAGGCGACCCGCTCGGGGAACTGGCCCGCCGGATCCCCGGCCTCGCGCCCGTCATCGCCTCCACCGTCCCCTCCACCACCACCGCCTCCACCGCCTCCACCGCGGAGGGCGCGGCGGCGGAGCAGCCGGGCGCTCCGGACATCGCGCGGGCGGCCAGAGAGGCCTTCGCGGCATGGGCCCGCGCGGGCACGACGGCATCGGAGGAGTCGACGAAGGAGACGACGGAGGAAACGGCGAGGGAGACGACGGGGGAAACGGCGGAGGCGCCCGCGGGCACGGCCGCGGTGGCCCGCCCGGTCGTCATCGTGGACCAGTTCGAGGAGGTCTTCACCCTCTGCACCGACGAGTCGGACCGGCGCGCGTTCGTCCAGCTCCTCCAGGCCATCTGCGCACCCGGCGACGCGGAGGACCCGGCACCCGTGCTCGTCGCCCTCGGCGTACGCGCGGACTTCTACGAGCAGTGCCTGCGCTACCCCGAGCTGGCCGACGCCCTGCAGCACCGGCACATGGTGCTCGGGCCACTGACCACGGCGGAACTACGCGAAGCGGTGACCGGCCCGGCCAAGGCCGTCGGCATGGAACTCGAACCGGGGCTGGCAGAACTGATCATCCGTGAGGTGAGCACCGACGGCCCGCGCGGGTCGCACGACGCGGGCGTGCTGCCCCTGCTCTCCCACGCCCTGCTCGCCACCTGGCAGCGCCGCAAGGCGGGCCGGCTGACGCTGGCCGGCTACCGCGCGGCCGGCGGGATCCAGGGAGCGGTGGCGGCGACCGCCGAGCGGGCCTGGTCGGGCCTCGACCCGGCGGCGCGCACGGCCGCACGGCTGCTCCTGCTCAGGCTGGTCCGGCTGAGCGAGGACACCCAGGCCACCCGCAGACGGGGCGCGCGGCGCCGGCTGGCCCAGGAGTCGAGGGACCCCGGCAAGACGGAGGAGTCGCTCGAAGCACTGGTGCGCGCCCGGCTGGTGACACTCGACGCGGACACCGTGGAGATCACCCACGAGGCGCTGCTCCACGCCTGGCCGCGGCTGCGCGACTGGATCGACGAGGACCGCACCGGCAACCTGCTGCGCCAGCGTCTGGAGGAGGACGGCCGGGCCTGGGAGGAGTCGGACCGGGACGCCTCGCTGCTCTACCGGGGCTCCCGCCTGGAACAGGCCCACAGCTGGGCGGAGTCGGATGACGGCACCTTCCTGACCCGGAGCGCGGTGGAGTTCCTGGCCGCCGCGCTCAGGTCGCGCAGGCGCACCGTCCTGATCAGCCGTGCCGCGGTGTCCGCGCTGGTCGTCCTGGCGCTCGTGGCGGTCGGTTCCGCGGTGATCGCCTGGCAGCAGCGCAACGACGCGGTGTTCGAGCAGGTGGTCGCCGAAGCGGACCGGGTGCAGTACACGGACCCGTCGCTGTCGGCCCAGCTCGACCTGGCGGCGCACCGCCTGCGCCCGGACGACGAGGATGTGCGCAACCGGCTGCTCTCGATCGTGAACGCGCCGCTGGCCACGCCGCTGCTCGGGCACACGGGTGCCGTGTACCTCACCTCCTTCAGCCCCGACGGACAGGTCCTGGCGACGGCCAGCTACGACCGGACCGTCCGCCTCTGGGACGTGTCGGACCCCGCGCGTCCGCAGCCGCTGGGCGAGCCCCTCACCGGCCACACGAGCTGGGTGAGCTCGGCGGTGTTCAGCCCGGACGGCACGACCCTGGCCAGCGCCTCGGACGACGGCTCGATCCGGCTGTGGGACGTACGCGACCCGCGTCACCCGCGCCCGCTCGGTGCTCCCCTGCACGGTCACGGCGGCACCGTCTACCTGCTCGCGTTCAGCCCGGACGGCCGCACCCTGGCCTCCGCCCACGACGACCACGCCGTACGGCTGTGGAGCGTGGCCGACCCCCACCGGCCGAAGCAGCTCGACACCCTGACGGGCCCCACCGCGGCGGTGCGCTCGGTGGCGTTCAGCCCCGACGGCCGGACACTGGCAGCCGGGGGCGACGACGACACCGTACGGCTCTGGGACGTGGCCGACCCGCGGAACGCGACAGGGATCGGCTCACCGCTGACCGGCCACACCGGCCTGGTGCACTCCGTGGCCTTCAGCCCCGACGGCCGCACCCTCGCCAGTGGCAGCGCGGACGACACCGTACGGCTCTGGGACGTGGCCGACCCGCGGGACGCGACGCGGATCGGCTCACCGCTGACCGGCCACACCGGCCCCATTTGGTCGGTGGCCTTCAGCCCCGACGGCGACATGCTCGCCGCGAGCAGCGCGGACAGCACGGCGAGCCTCTGGAACGTCAGTGTCCCCGCCTACCCGTCGCAGATCGGCGTTCCCCTCGCCGGAAGCAGCGGGGAGATGTACGCCCTGGGGTTCAGCCCCGACGGACGCACCCTCGCCACCGGCAGCGGCGACAGCAAGGTCCGTCTGTGGTCGATACCGGCATCGGACATGACCGGCCGCGTCGGAGCGTTCCGCCCGGACGGACAGGTACTGGCCACGGCGTCGCGTGACGGAAGGGTGCGGCTGTGGAACGTGACGAACCCCGGCCGGCCCGTGTCACTGGGCGCGCCCTTCGAACCGGGAAAGGGTGACATACGGTCGCTCGTCTTCTCCCCGGACGGCGACACACTCGCCGTGCTGACGGGAAACCGCGAGGTACGCCTGTGGAACGTCACGGACCCGGCCCGGCCCTCCGCCCACCGGACACCCGTGGCGCTGCGCACCCGTTACGCGGGCCCCGACACGCTGGCGTTCAGCCCCGACGGCCGCACGCTGGCCACGGCCTACGAGGACCGCACCATCCAGCTGTGGGACACCGCCGACCCCGCCCGCCCCCGCCCGCTCGGCAAGCCGCTCACCGGCCACACGGGGTACGTCAACACCCTCGCCTTCAGCCCGGACGGCCACACGCTCGCCAGCGGCAGCGCGGACGACACGGTACGGCTCTGGGACGTGGCGGACCCCGGCCACGCCGCTCCCCTCGGCACGCCCCGTACAGGGCACCTGGGCCCCGTCAACGCGCTCGCCTACAGTCCGGACGGCCACACGCTCGCCAGCGGCAGCGACGACGGCACGGTACGGCTCTGGGACACCGGCGGCGGCCCCGACGGACCGGCCCGGGCGGGTTCCACCCTCGCCGGACACACCGACTCGGTGGTGTCGCTGACGTTCAGCCGGGACGGCGGCACCCTGGCGAGCGGCTCCAACGACAACACGGTACGGCTCTGGGACGTCCACACACCCGGTGAAGCCGCTCCCGTCGGGGAGTCGATGAACCCCAACGCCAAGACCGGCGGTTTCCTGTCCTTCAGCCCCGTGCATCTCATGCTCGGGGTGTCCAGCGGTACGGACACCGTCCGGCTGTGGAACCTGGATGTGGACGACGCCATCGACCGCATCTGCTCGACCACCCGGGGCGTGCTGACCAAGGAGAAGTGGCACGAGTACCTGCCGCGTCTCTCGTACGAACCGCCGTGCGATCAGTGAATGTCTCCCGCCACGCACCCGGCCTTGTTAGCCTTGGCCACAGCCCGGCCGCTGGCGCATCCCCCGTCGCCAGCGGCCGGGCGTTTCCCTTGACGCCCGCCATGGGCATCACCCATGGACATCACCTGATGCCCGGCATGGACATCCCCGTGAACGTCGAAGACCCCCAGCCGCTACCGACTGGGGGTCTTCTCGCTGGTGGGGCTAACAGGATTTGAACCTGTGGCCTCATCCTTATCAGGTCGATCAAGGCACCCCGATGAGCTTGATGCCTCGCAGCATATCGGCTCAGTGCCGGCCGCCGTGGTCCGCCCTGATCCGGCTCCGTACGCAGCCGTTGGTGTCAGCCGCTGATGTCAGGCACCGGGCGCCCTCTTGACAGAGTCGCTCGCACCGCCCTGCCTCGCGAATCGACCACCGATACTTGCCCCTGGGGCGCCACTGGCGCGTTGATACGCAGAAGCGTCTCAACTGGCTTTTTATGGGGAGTGTTCACGCCCTCACGGAGTCCCAACACCGCCTGAGCTGGCACGTTCCGTGATCAAGCTCCGACGCGATGCGCGACCGCTCGACACATGTCCGGTATGAGGCATTTAGAGCACGTGTGGGATAGGTCTCAGAAGCCCTGATCAAGTTGGTATTTAGCCGCTCACAGGCAGCAAGATTCATCCAACCGCAAGGGCCCGTCGGTGAACCTCTCACAGTCTGGCCGACGGGCCCTGTGGGCCCACACCCCTGCGATAAAAGGCTGGACCCAGAGTGGACACTACACAGACCGAGTCCAAGAAGTCGCCCGTCCCCGGCGCGATGCTCGTCACGTCGCTCGGCCTCGGCGCGGGCAATATCGGCTTCGTCGCCGGCATCTTTGGTCGCCTTGCCGGTGCTCAGACCCTGTATGCAGCCACTGTCACCGGAGTGTTCGTCGGTGCAGCCGCCTTCACCCTGTTTCTCACGATCGCCTCGTTCATCCGGAAGAACAGCGAGAGCTAAGCACTTCGGTGGAGTATGCGGCCCGGACGTCATCCGCGCGCCGCATCCCCCTCAGCCGACCACTCACCTCAGCTCCCATCCCGTACGCCGTCGACCCACACACCGTGGAGCGGGCGTGGTTCAGGGGCGTCAAGGTGGAGCGCGCCACTGTACGAACGACCTTGACGCCCCTGGGCCGCGTCTGCTCGGCTCTGCCTGGGTCGACGGTGTACGGGATGGGATCACTCCACCCACGCCACAACGCGCTCGCAGTCGGCGACGGCGCCCCCCTCCCCCCGGTGCCGGCCGATCCCCCGCCGGAGGCATCGTCTGTGACCGCACGCCGTTCTATGGGGTGATCGCCTCATGGCTTCCGGCCCTATCCACCAGTGGGCGCGTGTCGGCGCAGCGCGGGCGGAGCGGGCCGAAGGCAGGAGCGTCGCCCGGAGCGGAGCCGGGAAGCGCGCCCGGCGGAGCGGAGCGCAGCCGGGGCTTGATGAGGTAGAGAAACCTGTAACAGCTCTCGCTCGGTTCGGGTCAAGACGAAGGCGCGTCAGTAGCCAGGAGGCGGCTCGTGAATCCGGCTTCGCAAAGGCGCTCGTACGCGTCCAGCACGTCGGAGGGCACTGGTTGGCTGATCATGAATCCCTGCTCCGGATAGATCATCAGTCGCTGCAGCGCACCAACCAGCATGTCAATCACCAACCGGGCGTCACCGATGGAGTCGACGTACTCGTCGAGCGTCATGGGAGCGGAAGCGCTGACGACCTCGACCGCCGGCCAGAGCTTGCGTGCGGTGGCGTACGCTCGCCGCTCCTCGTAGGGCTTGCTGATGAGGAGCACCGAGGCAACCTCGACCCCCTCTTTCTCCAACAGCTCTCGCGAGAAGCGGATGTTCTCGCCGGTGTTGCGGGCGCGTGGCTCTACGAGGATGGCCGTACTGGGGACATCGAGTTCCAGTGCCCGTTCCTTGTAGTGGACTGCTTCACCCCGGGGCATGCGCTCCCGTGTCGTGGGGCTGGTGGCACCAGTGAACACGAGCAGGGGGGCCATGCCTCGCTTGTACAGGCTCACCGCCATGTCGGCCACGCCCAGATCGTGACTACCAAGCCCGATGGCGACCGAGCACGGCCGGGGTGTGTGGCCCATCTGGTGGTAGTCCCATACGCGCCGGGCGTCCGCCCAGTCCTGTGCCGAAATCACTGCTCGCCTTCCCTGTCCTTCGCCGAGTCGGGCACCTTGAAGTCGTACTCCCACGCGAAGCGCGATGCCGCGTGTACCCCGATGGCGTACTCCACGACGATGCCCGCGGCCGTGTAGGTCGTCCGATGCAGCTCGACGACCGGTTCGCCCGGTGGCAGCTGGAGCTGCTTCACCTCATCCGGTGTGGCAGCACGGGCAAAAAGTCGCTCCTTCATGTGGTCGATCTCGTAACCGGCGTCGTACAGCACTCGGAAACCTCCGCCTCGGCCGGCGGGCCCTGGCGTTGGGTCTACCAGTCGAGTTCCTTCGACGTGCTCGGGCCGGTAGTAGCTGGTCAACGTGTGCGTCGGCTGATCGCCTTCCTTCACCAGCCGCGCGCGGGCGTAGACCTCGGCGCCTTCCGGCAGTTCATGAGCGGCTGCCACTTCCGGTGGCGCTACGACACGGCTGACCGTCTGGGTCTGCTCGTTCCGGCGGTACCCCCGTCCGGAAGCCACACGGTCCGCGATGAAAGCGACCTCGTCGCCGTCCCGCCACTTGGCCTTGTCGTACCTGGCGATGCCGAGCCGCTTAAGAGGCACGTGCTCACGCACCACGGTTCCGTGGCCGCGAGATGACGTCACCAGGCCCTCCGCCTCAAGAGCCTTGTAGGCCTGATGGACGGTGGACTTGCTGCCTTCGCCTGCTGCGACCAGCTCCCTGATCTGCGGGAGCTGCTGGCCGGGGGCGTACTCACCCCTCTTGATCTGTTCAGCCAGCTTGTCCGCCAGCTCCCGCCACTTGGGCGCCATTGCATGACTCCTCTCAACCAGTCCAGTCAAGCACAGTCCCAGGACTGTTGACAGTCCTAGGACTGCGTGCGACAGTCTTGCCAAGCCCACCGCAGTCCTAGGACAGCGGGAAGGAAAGGCCTTCTTTGGGCTGCTCCAAAGCTTCGAAACAGGGAGTGCTCATGCCGTCGTTCAAGATCGACCTTTCGACCGCCGTGGTGTTCGTGGCGACCGCGCCGGAACCGAAGATGGCGAACAAGAAGACCGGTGAGCGGGCCATGGACCGGGACAACCCGAGCCTGGGGCTGTCCACGGTGGGTCTGCTGGTCTCGGACGAGGGGGAGGGCAACCTCTACCAGGTAACCGTTCCGGAGAACGGCTACCCGGAGAACCTCGTGCCGGGCACGCCCGTCAAGGTCCACGGCCTGAAGGCGCGTGACTGGGAGAACGAGTTCAACGGCCAGAAGCGTCACGGCATCTCGTTCCGCGCGGTCGCGATCACCCCGGCGGCCTGATCATGGCTGACCTGACGATGTGGCTGGAGGCCACGGGAGCGTTAGCGGGCGCCGGCGGTCTCGGCTACGCGAAGGTACGGGCCCCGCGGGTGTACTGGTCGCTGGTGGGCATGCCGCTCACCTGGGGGCGGTTCACCTTCTCCTACCGGTCGACGATGGACGTGTGCGGGCTGACGGTTCAGCCGTCCGGCCTGCGGGCGTTCATGACGCGCAACGTCGCTCGCCGAGAGGTACAGCCGGTACCGCCGAAGATCCGTCGTGTCCGGCCCACGTCGACCGGGCTGCGGGTGACGCTGCGGCTTCCGGCCGGCCTGGAGCCCGCCGACGTGATGGCCTCCTCCGAGCGGCTCCGGCACGCCTGGGGTGTGCACTCCGTGACCGTGGTGGAGACCAAGCCCGGGTTCGTGGAACTGCGCATGACCGGGTATGACGTGCTGCGCCGGGTGCGGATGCCGCGCAACGCTGCCCCGCACGATCTGGTGGTGCCGGTTGCGCTGCGGGAGGACGGGACCGCGTTCGAGCGGGACTACCGCAAAGCTCCGATGGCGCTGACCCTGGGCGCGAACCACTCGGGCAAGTCGATGTACCAGCGCAACCTGATCAAGGGCCTGGCTCAGTTGCCGGTGGCGCTGGTCGGTATCGACTGCAAGCGCGGGGTGGAGCAGTCCGCGTTCGCTCCCCGGCTGTCGGCCCTGGTCACCACCCCCGATGATGCCGCTTCCCTGCTCGCGGTCCTGGTCGCGGAGATGGAAGACCGCTTCGACCTCCTCGCTCGGCACGGCGTCTCGGACGTGTGGGAGCTGCCCGAACACCTGCGGCCGGTGCCGGTCGTCGTCCTGGTCGATGAGGTGGCCGAACTGTTCCTGATCTCGGCGAAGAAGGACGAGGAACGCCGCGAGCGGATCGTCACGGCACTGATCCGGCTGGCGCAGATGGCCCGCGCGATCGGGATCTACCTGGAGATCTGCGGGCAGCGGTTCGGCTCCGACCTGGGCAAGGGCGCCACCATGCTCCGTGCCCAGCTCACCGGCCGTGTCGTGCACCGGGTCAACGACAAGCAGACCGCAGAAATGGGCCTGGCCGACGTGGCTCCGGACGCCGTACCGACTGCCGGTCTGATCCCGATGGACCGCCCCGGCACGGCTGTCGCCGTGGACTCGACGGGCGGCTGGTCGAAGATCCGCACCTCGCAAACTTCCCGCGCGGAAGTGGTCGCGGCCTGCCGGGAGTTCGCCCACCTGGTCCCGGACTTCCCCGCCCTCGACCCGTTCCGGCCCCTCGTGCCCACCGAGGCGCCGGCGGCCGGTCCCTCGCTGGTCAAGCCTCGCCCGGTCACCGACTGACCGCCGGGGCCGGGCGGCCGGACACCGCTCCCCGCCCGACCCCGGCCCCAACCCTCCTCGAAGGGAGGTGCCTCCCATGCCCCGCTCGATCCGCGTCGACGCCATACTCGTCCAAGCTGTCATCGCCGGTGCGCTCTCGTTCGCCCACCTGCACGACCTGGCGGAAGCCGCCGGTCAGTCCGGCTGGAAAGCCTGGGCCTACCCGGTCTCCGTCGACCTGCTCCTCGTCGCCGCGTGGCGTCGACTGCGCACGGCCCGCCGGGACCGCTCGGCCTGGACCTGGTTCGTCATCGCCCTGTTCGCCTCGCTCGGCGCGAACATCGCGACCGCCGGACTCCTCGACCTGGCCCACGTGCCCGACTGGCTCCGCATCCTCGTCGCCGGCTGGCCCGCCCTGGCCTTCCTCGGCGGAACCCTCTTGGTCCACACCCCCGTCGACAAGCCCGTCCCTGCTCCTGCACAGCCTGTGGACGACGCAGCGGTATCCCCGCCGGAAGTCGACGTCACACGCGACGACACCCCCGTCCCGCCCCCGGCGCCTGCCGCTCCGGAGCTGTCCCCGGCGTCACCGCCCGCACCTGACACGCCCGCGGTTCCGGCCGCGCTGCTGGACCACGCCCGCAAGATCGCCGACGCGCATCAGGCGGCCACCGGTGCCCCGATGCCCGCCGACATCCTCTCGGCCCGGCTCGGACTGCCCGCGCCGATGACCGACGCGATCGCCGCCCAACTCCAACTCACCTGACCAACACAGGAGGAACGCACCGTGCAGACCTTCAACCGCCCCTCCGACTACATCGACGCCGCCCGTGAGATGGCCACCGCCGGCCGCCCGGCCCTGGCCCGCCTGCTCGCCGAGGAAGCCGCCGACCGCACCCCGAACCCGCAGGACAAGGCCCGCATCCTCGCCGAGTTCCCCGGCCACAGCCTCAGGCAGGAGGACTGACCCCCATGACCGTCTACCGCCGCTTCCGCGACCGCGTCCGGATCGGGCCCGTGCAGGTCGGCACCTACTACGACGGCCGGGGCCGCGAGATGCACACCGCGGCCTGCACCGCCCCGGGCTGCGGCTTCTCCGCCGACTACCACGACCGCTCCGCCGCCGAACTCGCCGCCCGCACCCACCGCTGCAAGGCGTAGGAGGACACCGCGTCATGGACGTCCCGCTCTGGCTCGCCCTGCTCGTCGTCGGCTTCCTCGGCATCAAGCTCATCCGCCCGCCGTGGTGGCTGGTGGCCGTGCTCCTCCTCGGCGGTTACCTCCTCGCCGACAGCCTCCTGTCCCCGGTCATCGACACCGCCGTCAAGTAACCCGCGAAAGGAGATCCGCCCATGTTCCGCCCCAAGCTCCCGACCATGCCCCAGCCCACGGGCCTGGTCACACCGCCCACCGTGGTCGAGCCGACCAGCATCACGCCCGGCACCCCGGCCACGCCGCCGGCCCCGCCCACGTCCCGGCCCACGGTTCAGATCACGCCCGGCACCGCCCTCGCGCTCGTCGGCGGCGGTACCGCCGTGGTCCTCGTCGTCGGCGCGGTCCTGGTATCCATGCTCCTGGCCGTAGCCGTCACCGGCGTCTCCGTCGCCCTGGTCGCCGTCGTCCTGCGCCTGCTCGTCAACGACATGCACAAGGGGCGGTGAGTCATGGAAACCGTGATCGCCGCCGCCTTACCGGCCCTCGGCTGGGCCCTGCACGGCAGTCTCCTCCTGCGCCGCCTGTCCACCGCCCGCCGCGACCCGCTGACGGGTCTGCACACCCGAGCCGGATTCACCACCCGCGCCGAACACCTGCTCGCCAGGAACCCGGCCGCGCTCGTCGTCCTGATCGACCTCGACGACTTCAAGGCCATCAACGACACACACGGCCACGCCGCCGGTGACGCCGTCCTCACCGCGACCGCCCACCGACTGCGTGACTGGTGCGCCGGCCATGGCATCGCTGCCCGCCTCGGCGGAGACGAGTTCGCCGCCATCGTCACCGACCCCGCCCGCACCCCCGGCGCAGCCTCGCTGATCGGCTTGCTCGCTCGGCCTGTCGCACACGCCGGAACATTCCTGCCGGTCTCCGCCTCGGTCGGCTTCTGCCACCGCACCGACCTGCCGATCCCCGCCCTCACCGACGCCCTGTCCGCAGCCGACGCCGGCATGTACGCGGCCAAGGGCCACGGAAGGCGCAACGTCCACAACTGAACGGCCCCCGGAGCGGCCTCGGTCGCCAAACTTCCGCCGCTCCGGGCGCCTGCACCTATCCAGATCCAACGGACCCGAAAGGGAAGTCTCATCATGCCCCAGCACGCCCAGAACACGCGCGTCTGCCGCGACTGCGACGGCTTCGCCACCGCCGCGATCACCACCGGCGCCCGCCACGCCGACGGCACTCGCGCCACTCTTCGCGTGACCTGCCCGACCTGCCAGGGCACCGGCCACACGGTCCCCGCGGCCCTCGCCCGGACGGGTCGGTGATCGCGGTGGCTCTCCTCGACTGGCGCTCTCCCGAGCACTACGACCACACCGGCGACCAGCCGTGCGTGATCTGCACCAAGCCCACCCCGCTGCGCTCCGACCGCGGCAAGCCCGTGCACAAGGTCTGCGCCGAGGACTGGATCGACCGTCACACCGTCAAGGAGGACGACGCGTGACGAACGCCCCCGCCACGGCGGGCCTGGACCCGGCCACCCTCGCCGACGTGCTGAGGCTGGCCGGGTCCACCGGCTTCGACCGCATCCAAGACCAGATCCGCCGCACCGGCGGCTGCTCCGACCCCATCCACCTGATGGGCTCGACCGTCACCCGCGACGCCACCACCGGGCAGGTACTCCACTCCTACTCGACCGACACCGAACCCGGCGGACGGCTCCGGGTCGCCTGCGGTAACCGGCGGGCCTCCCGCTGCCCCTCGTGTGCCTGGACGTACGCCGGCGACACCTACCACCTGATCCGCGCCGGCCTCGTCGGCGACCCGGCCAAGGGCACCCCCGAGACGATCCGGAACCACCCGCGGGTGTTCGCCACGCTCACCGCCCCCTCGTTCGGCCCGGTCCACAACCGCCCCGGAAACCGGCCCTGCCGCTGCGGTGTCCGCCACAACGAGGACGCCCCCGAGCTGGGCACACCGCTCGACCCCGACGCATACGACTACGCCGGTGCGGTGCTGTGGAACAACCACGCCTCCGAACTGTGGCGCTACTTCACGATCTACCTGCGCCGCGAGATCGCCAAGCGCGCCGGACTCACGCAGAAGGACGCCAAGGAACAGTCCCGGGTCTCCTTCGGCAAGGTCGCCGAGTACCAGAAGCGCGGCGCCGTCCACTTCCACGCCGTGTTCCGCTTCGACGGCCCCGACGGCCCCGACGATGCCCCGCCGACGTGGGCCACCCTCGACCTGCTCACCGACGCGATCCATGCCGCCGCTGCCCGCGTAGAAGTCGACGTCGACCCGGCCGGAGACCAGCCCGCCCGCACCCTGCGATGGGGCACACAGCTCGACGTACGCCCCATCCGGGCCTTCGGCGAAGGTGAGGACATCACGGAACAGGCCGTGGCCTCGTACGTCGCGAAGTACGCCACGAAGGCGGCCGAGACCACCGGCACCGTGGACCGCCGAATCGGCAGTAAAGACGCCCTCGTCCTGCTCGACGTCCCGGACCATCCCGCCCAGCTCATCGCCGCGTGCCTCGACCTCCACGCGCTCTACCCGGACCGCAAGCTCCGCGACTGGGCCCACATGCTCGGCTTCCGCGGCCACTTCTCCACGAAGTCCCGCCGCTACTCCACCACCCTCGGCGAACTGCGCCAAACCCGCGCCGACTACCGCGCAGCCCAGCAACGCGCCGCCCTCGGCCTGCCCGACCCCGACGACGAGGACGCCACCACGCTCACCCTCGCCCACTGGACCTACGCCGGCCACGGTCACACCCCCGGCGAATCCTGGCTCGCCGCCAACATCCGCCGGGACATCCAGCACAACCGCGAAACCGCCCGCGAAGAACTACCCGCCCTGCTCGACCTGGAAGGAGCCGCTACATGACCACCGCTGCCCCGGAGCTGCTGACCGTGCCCGAGGTCATGGCGCGGCTGAAGGTGGGCCGGACCAAGGTCTACGACCTGATCCGCACCCACCGCCTCGTGTCCATCAAGGTCGACGGGTGCCGTCGCATCCCCGACCACGCCGTCCGCGACTTCATCGCCGGCCAGATCGGGGAGGCTGCCTGATGGCGAAGCGTCGACCCAATGGCGGCGGCACGATCACCAAACGGTCCGATGGCCGGTACCAGGGCGCCGCGTACGTCACCGACACGGACGGCAACCGCGTGCGGAAGTACGTGTACGGCCGGACGTGGGACGAAGCGAACGAGAAGCTGGGAAAGCTCCAGGACCAGGAGCGCAACGGCATCCCTGTGCCGTCCCGGTCCTGGACGCTCGGCGAGTGGCTGGCCTACTGGCTGGAGCACATCGTCGCTCCGGAGCGCGAGCACAACACGTACGTGAAGTACGAGTCCAAGGTGCGGCTGTACCTGCTGCCCCACCTCGGCAAGAAACCGCTGGTCAAGCTCACCCCGGCGCAGATCCGAGCGTTCATGGCCACGCTGACCCGGGAGAAGGTCGGCGCCTCAGCCCGCTTCGAGGTCCTGCGGGTCCTCCGCAACGCCCTCAACCGGGCCATGCGCGAGGAGCTGATCACGCGGAACGTCGCTCTCCTGGTCGACATGCCCAAGGTCAGCAAGGACAGGGGCACGGCGTGGAACGCCCGCGAGGCGATCGCCTTCCTGCGCTCCGTGCGCGCCCACCGCCTCTACGCGGCCTGCGTCCTCGTCCTCGTCCTCGGGCTCCGCCGTAGCGAGGTGCTGGGACTGCGCTGGCAGGACATCGACTTCGAGGCCGGCCGCTTCACCCCGGTCAAGCAGGTGCAGCGCGTCAAGGGCGTCGGCCTGGTCCTCAAGGACCTCAAGACGGAGTCCTCACAGGCCGTGCTCCCGCTCCCCGAGTTCTGCGCCCGTGTCCTGCATGAGCGGCGCGAGCTGCAAGAGCTGGAACGGAAGATCGCCGGTGAGCACTGGGCGCAGGAGCCGGACCATGATCTGATCTTCTCCTCCGAGCACGGCGGCATGATCGACCCGGTCGGCTTCTCCCGCACCTTCGACCGGCTCGTCAAGCGCGCCGGCGTCCGTCGGATCACGGTCCGCCTCGCTCGGCACACCTGCGGGACCCTGCTGGCCTTCCTGAAGGTGCATCCCAAGGTCGCTCAGGCGATCCTCCGGCACAGCCAGATCAGCATGACCATGGACGTCTATACGCACGTGGTCGGCGACAGTGAGCGCGAAGCGGTGGGCATGCTCGCCGAGCTTCTGGAAGATCCACTCATCGGCTGATGTCAGCCGTGGATGTCAAAGACCCCCAGCCGGTATCGACTGGGGGTCTTTTTCGCTGGTGGGGCTAACAGGATTTGAACCTGTGGCCTCATCCTTATCAGGGATGCGCTCTAACCAACTGAGCTATAGCCCCGCCGCGCTCTGCGGTGTGTGTCCCGCGCGCTGACTCCTGAAGATTAGCGCACGAGGCGGGCAGTCCCAAAATCGGTGGTGGCGATCCCGGCGGGCGGCGGTCACTCGTCCTCGGCGAGGGTGAGCTCCACGCCGCCGACGAAGCCGGCGGACAGGTTGTAGATGAAGGCGCCGAGCGTCGCCAGCGCCGTCGCGAGGACGACGTCGATGACCGCGATGACCGTCGTGAACAGCAGCACGTTGCTCAGCGACAGGAACGACTGCAGGTCGAAGCCGTTGGACTCGTTCGAGCCGGTCGCCTCGGAGACCGTGCTGCCGACCGACGAGAAGACGCCCATGGCGTCCATGACCATCCACAGCACGGCGGACGCGACGATCGTGCAGATGCCGAGCGCGATGGAGAGCAGGAAGCTGACCTTCATCACCGACCACGGGTCGGCCTTGGACACGCGCAGGCGTGCCTTGCGGACGCGGGGCGTGGTGCGTGCGCCGGTGCGCGGGCGGCGCACGGTGGCGGACGTGTTGCCGCCCTGGGTCTGGTAGGCCTGCGGCGGGTGGTACGGCCCGCTGGGCTGCTGGGGCTGCCGTTCTCCCGGCAGCGGCGAGGCCGCCGCTTGAGTCTGCTGGCCTCGGGTGTCCGTCACAGTTCCCCCCTGGGATCCATGCGTCTTGGACGGGCTCGCCGAGTGCGAATCGGCCGTGCCGTCGTCGATCTTGCGCAGTTGAGTCGTGTGCGAATCCGTCGCACGCGCTGCGGAGCCACGGCCGCCGCCGCCCGTATCCGTACCCCTGGAGGTACCGGCCGATCCGGCGCCCGTGGCTCCGCTCACGATGACTCTCTCCTCGTCCTACTCGGCCGAGGGCGCCTCACCCTCGTCCGTGCCGGTGGTCGCGGCACCCTCGGCGGTCTCGTCGACGACCACGTCGCCGTCGACTTCCTCCGCCTCGCGTCCCGCCTCGGCGTTGCGAGCGATGCCGACAACGGCATCGCGCTTGCCCAGATTGATCAGTTGGACACCCATGGTGTCACGGCCCGTCTCCCTGACCCCGCTGACTCGCGTACGAATCACACCGCCCGAGAGTGTGATGGCGAGGATCTCGTCGTGCTCCTCGACCACCAGCGCGCCCACGAGCGATCCACGGTCCTCGACGATCTTGGCAGCCTTGATGCCGAGGCCGCCGCGGCCCTGGACGCGGTACTCGTCGACAGAGGTCCGCTTCGCGTACCCGCCGTCAGTGGCAGTGAACACGAACGTACCGGCTCGAACAACATTCATCGAGAGCAGTTGGTCCCCTTCGCGGAAACTCATGCCCTTGACGCCCGAGGTGGCACGCCCCATCGGGCGCAGCGTGTCGTCCGAGGCCGTGAACCTGATCGACTGCGCCTTCTTGCTGATCAGCAGCAGATCGTCCTCGGCCGAGACCAGCTCGGCTCCGATCAGCTCGTCGTCGGAACCGTCTTCCTGCTCACGCAGGTTGATGGCGATCACACCGCCCGAGCGCGGCGAGTCGTAGTCCTTCAGAGGCGTCTTCTTCACCAGGCCGGCCTTGGTGGCCAGGACCAGGTAGGGCACCGCCTCGTAGTCGCGGATCGCGCGGATCTGGGCGATCGTCTCGTCCGGCTGGAAGGCCAGCAGGTTCGCCACGTGCTGCCCGCGCGCGTCCCGGCCGGCGTCCGGCAGCTCGTAGGCCTTCGCCCGGTAGACCCGGCCCTTGTTGGTGAAGAACAGCAGCCAGTGGTGCGTGGTGGACACGAAGAAGTGGTTGACGATGTCGTCTTCCTTGAGCTTCGTGCCCCGTACGCCCTTGCCGCCGCGCTTCTGCGCCCGGTAGTCGTCGGTCTTGGTGCGCTTGATGTACCCGCCACGGGTGACCGTGACGACGATGTCCTCCTCGGCGATCAGGTCCTCGATGGACATGTCGCCCTCGTACGGGATCAGCTTGGTCTTGCGGTCGTCGCCGTACTTCTCGACGAGCGCGGCCAGCTCCTCGCTGACGATCCCCCGCTGGCGGACCGGGGAGGAGAGGATCTCGTTGTACTCGGTGATCTTCGCCTGGAGTTCGTCGTGCTCCCGGACGATCTTCTGGCGCTCCAGGGCGGCCAGGCGGCGCAGCTGCATCTCCAGGATCGCGTTGGCCTGGATGTCGTCGATCTCCAGGAGGTCCATCAGGCCCCCGCGCGCGATCTCCACGGTGTCACTGCGCCGGATCAGCGCGATGACCTCGTCGATCGCGTCCAGGGCCTTGAGCAGGCCGCGCAGGATGTGCGCCCGTTCCTCGGCCTTGCGCAGCCGGAACTTCGTGCGCCGGACGATGACCTCGATCTGGTGGTTCACCCAGTGCCGGATGAACGCGTCCAGGGAGAGGGTGCGCGGCACGCCGTCGACCAGGGCCAGCATGTTGGCGCCGAAGTTCGACTGCAGGTCGGTGTGCTTGTACAGGTTGTTCAGGACGACCTTGGCGACCGCGTCCCGCTTGAGCACGATGACCAGGCGCTGGCCGGTGCGCGAGCTCGTCTCGTCGCGGACGTCGGCGATACCGCCGATCTTGCCGTCCTTCACCAGGTCGGCGATCTTCTGCGCGAGGTTGTCCGGGTTGGTCTGGTACGGCAGCTCCGTGACCACCAGGCACTGGCGGTTCTGGATCTCCTCGACCTCGACGACCGCGCGCATGGTGATCGAGCCGCGCCCGGTCCGGTAGGCCTCCTCGATGCCCTTGCGGCCCACCACCAGGGCACCGGTCGGGAAGTCGGGGCCCTTGATGCGCTCGATGAGCGCGTCGAGCAGCTCCTCGTGCGAGGACTCGTAGTTCTCCAGGTACCACTGGGCGCCGGCCGCGACCTCGCGCAGGTTGTGCGGCGGGATGTTGGTGGCCATGCCGACCGCGATGCCCGCCGAACCGTTGATCAACAGGTTCGGGAAGCGGGCGGGCAGGACGGTCGGCTCCTGGGAGCGGCCGTCGTAGTTGTCCGTGAAGTCGACGGTCTCCTCGTCGATGTCGCGGACCATCTCCATGGCCAGCGGCGCCATCTTCGACTCGGTGTACCGCATGGCCGCCGCCGGGTCGTTGCCCGGCGAGCCGAAGTTGCCGTTGGAGTCGACGAGCGGCATGCGCATCGACCAGGGCTGGGCGAGGCGGACCAGGGCGTCGTAGATGGAGGTGTCGCCGTGCGGGTGGTAGTTGCCCATGACGTCGCCGACGACGCGGGCGCACTTGTAGAAGCCGCGCTCGGGACGGTAGCCGCCGTCGTACATGGCGTACAGCACGCGGCGGTGGACGGGCTTGAGGCCGTCGCGGACGTCGGGCAGCGCACGCGAGACGATGACGGACATCGCGTAGTCGAGGTAGGAGCGCTGCATCTCCGTCTCGAGCCCGACGGGCTCGACACGCATGGCCAGGGCGTCACCCTCGGGCGTCGTCACAGGGGTGTTCTCGTCGGTCATTGCTGGTGAAGGTCCTTCCTGGTGCGGTCAGCTGAGACCGACTCAGATGTCGAGGAAGCGGACGTCCTTGGCGTTGCGCTGGATGAACGCGCGCCGGGCCTCGACGTCCTCGCCCATCAGCACCGAGAACAGGTCGTCGGCCTGCGCGGCGTCGTCGAGCGTGACCTGGCCGAGCACGCGGTGCTCCTGGTCCATGGTCGTGATGCGCAGCTCCTCGGCGTTCATCTCGCCGAGGCCCTTGAAGCGCTGCACGGAGTCCTCACGGATGCGCTTGCCGGCGCTTCGGCCCATCTCGATCAGGGCGTCGCGCTCGCGGTCGGAGTACGCGTACTCGAAGTCGTCCCGGCCCCACTTGATCTTGTAGAGCGGCGGGCGGGAGAGGTACACGTGCCCGGACTCGACCAGCGGCCGCATGAAGCGGAACAGGAAGGTCAGCAGCAGGGTGTTGATGTGCTGGCCGTCGACGTCGGCGTCCGCCATGAGAATGATCTTGTGGTAGCGGAGCTTCTCGATGTCGAAGTCCTCGTGCACGCCCGTGCCGAACGCGGAGATCATCGCCTGGATCTCCTGGTTCTGGAGGATCCGGTCGATGCGCGCCTTCTCGACGTTGAGGATCTTGCCGCGGATCGGGAGGATCGCCTGGTACTGCGGGTTCCGGCCGGACTTGGCGGAGCCGCCGGCGGAGTCGCCCTCGACGATGAAGATCTCGCACTTGGTCGGGTCGTTCGACTGGCAGTCGGACAGCTTGCCCGGCAGCGACGCCGTCTCCAGCAGACCCTTGCGGCGGGTCAGGTCACGGGCCTTGCGGGCCGCCACGCGCGCGGTGGCCGCCTGGATGCCCTTGCGGATGATGTCCGCCGCCTCGTTCGGATTGCGGTCGAGCCAGTCGGCCAGGTGCTCGTAGACCACGCGCTGCACGAAGGTCTTGACCTCCGTGTTGCCCAGCTTGGTCTTGGTCTGGCCCTCGAACTGCGGCTCGCCCAGCTTCACCGAGATGATCGCCGTCAGGCCCTCGCGGATGTCGTCACCCGTGAGGTTGTCGTCCTTCTCGCGCAGCAGCTTCTTGTCCCGCGCGTACTTGTTGATCAGCGAGGTGAGCGCCGCGCGGAAGCCCTCCTCGTGCGTGCCGCCCTCGTGGGTGTGGATGATGTTGGCGAAGGAGTACACGCCCTCGGTGTAGCCGCCGTTCCACTGCATCGCGATCTCGAGGGACAGGCTCTTGTCCTTGTCCTCGGCCTCGAGGTCGATCACGGTCGGGTGCACCAGGTCTCCCTTGCGGGAGTTGAGGTACTTCACGAAGTCGACGATGCCGCCCTCGTAGTGGTACGAGACGCTCTTGACCTCGTGCTTCTCGTCCTCGCCCGCCTCGTCCGCGCCGGCGGTGGCCTTCGCCGACTCGCGCTCGTCGGTGAGGTTGATCCTCAGGCCCTTGTTGAGGAAGGCCATCTCCTGGAAGCGCCGGGACAGCGTCTCGAAGGAGTAGTCGGTGGTCTCGAAGATGTCGCCGTCGGCCCAGAAGGTGACCGACGTGCCGGTCTCCTCGGTGGCCTCGTGCCGAGCCAGCGGTGCCGTGGGGACACCCAGCTTGTAGTCCTGCGTCCAGCGGTAGCCGTCGGTCCTGACCTCCACGGCGACCCTCGTGGAGAGGGCGTTGACGACGGAGACGCCCACGCCGTGCAGACCACCGGAGACCGCGTAACCGCCGCCGCCGAACTTGCCGCCCGCGTGCAGCACGGTCAGCACGACCTCGACGGCGGGCTTGCCCTCCGAGGGGACGATGCCCACCGGGATGCCACGGCCGTTGTCGACGACCCGGACACCGCCGTCGGCGAGGATCGTGACGTCGACCGTGTCCGCGTGGCCGGCCAGCGCCTCGTCGACGGAGTTGTCCACGACCTCCTGCACCAGGTGGTGCAGGCCGCGTTCACCGGTCGAGCCGATGTACATACCGGGTCGCTTGCGGACCGCGTCCAAACCCTCGAGGACGGTGATGGCACTGGCGTCGTACGAGGCGGGAGCCGCGCCGTTCGGGATGCTCGCCGCGTCGTTCGCGCCGGTGTCGGTGGACGGGTTGTTCTCGTTGGGGTTGCCGGAATCGGCCACGAAGCGCCCTTTCTGGCACAGCACGAGCCAGGCTCGTCGGCGGGTTGCCGGAGCGGCTGCGGCATGTTGCGTTGGTAAGCCTTGATCAGCGTTGCTCAGCTAGTCCCGGACGGTCCCCACATTGGGGGCGGGATTGTCTTCCATTCTACCGGTAGCACTGACACTGATGGGGGTTTGCCGGTACCTGAGTCCGCATGTGCCGCCCTGAACCAGGCTCGTCCGACTCCCGATATGTGGATGGGGGCCTCAAGAGGCTCACAACGGCACTCAGCGCTTCGAGGCGTCAACCCTTGGCTACTTGGGAGTCAGATCGTGATTCGCCACCGTGTGCGGTTCCACGACGAAGGGGGCGTCGGCGGCTCACCACAGCCACTGGCGCCTGCTTTTGTGAGGTACATCACCCGCTTCTGACGGGGTGCCAGAGCACCCCGGGTCACCCGTAGGTGTCGCCCGGGCCCCGGCTCCCGGGGGCGCGCAACGGCCCGTAACGACGACCGGGCCCGCCCGGACCACCCGGTCCCAGAACCTTGATCACCCGTACCGAACCGTGCCCGAGGTCCTCGTTGAGCCGGGCCACCAGCGTCGGCGCCAGCAACCGCAGGTTCGTCGCCCATGCCGTCGAGTCGCAGCGGACGACCAGCACCCGCTCCTCCTCGTCGTACCGCTCCGGCACACAGTGCTTCGCCACGTCCTCACCGACGATCTGCGGCCAACGGCCCATCACCCCGCCCACCGCGGCCGGCGTCTCCCAACCGCGCTCGGTGATCAGCCGGTTGATCGCCGACCCCAGTGCCATGGGGTCACGGCCGTCGGCGCGCGCGCCGGAGCGCAGACCCCCACGCCGCGCCTGCTTCTTCTGCTGCGCCGCGTCCCCACGCGCGCGGGCCGCCTCCCGCGCGGCCCTGAGGGCCACGCGCGCGAGATCCACACCCGACGGCTCCGGACTCCTGCCGCTGCCGCTGCCGCTGCCGCCGGGAGGCTTTCCGGGGCCCGGTCCGTCCACGCTCATACGCGCTCCACCGATCCCTCCGCCACGGTGAACCGCGCCCCCGCCAGCACCTGCGGTACGTCGTCGTCGACCGCGGCCGTCACCAGCACCTGCTCACCCGGCGCCACCAGTTCGGCCAGCCGTTCCCGCCGCCGCGCGTCCAGCTCGGCGAAAACGTCGTCGAGGACGAGAACGGGCTCATTGCCCTCCGCCCGCAGCAGGTCGAACGACGCCAGCCGGAGCGACAGCGCATACGACCAGGACTCGCCGTGGGAGGCGTACCCCTTGGCGGGCAGCTGGCCGAGTCTGAGGAGCAGATCGTCCCGGTGCGGCCCCACCAGGGTGACGCCCCGCTCGATCTCCTGCTTGCGGGCCTCGGCGAGCGCGGCCATCAGCTGCTCGTAGAGGCCCTCACGCGTGTGCGCCTCACCGGGCGCCGACGGCTTGTACTCCAGGGTGACGGGACCCCCGCCCGGGGCCAGCTGCTCGTACGCCTTGTCCGCCAGCGGCTGCACGGCGGCGATCAGATCCAGCCGCTGCGCGAGCAGCTCGGCACCCGCACGCGCGAGGTGCTGGTCCCACACGTCCAGCGTGGACAGGTCCATCGTGCGGCCACCGTGGCGGCGGGCGAGCGCGGCCGACTTCAGCAGGGTGTTGCGCTGCTTGAGGACCCGGTCGTAGTCGGAACGCACCCCGGCCATGCGCGGGGAGCGGGCGGTGATCAGCTCGTCCAGGAAGCGGCGCCGCTCACCGGGGTCGCCCTTCACCAGGGCGAGATCCTCGGGCGCGAACAGCACGGTGCGCACGATGCCCAGCACGTCACGTGGTCTGACCTGCGAGGACCTGTTGATACGGGCACGGTTGGCCTTGCCCGGGTTCAGCTCCAGCTCGATCAGCTGCTGCCGCTCCCCCTGCGTGACCTGGGCGCGAATCACCGCACGCTCGGCGCCCATCCGGACCAGGGGCGCGTCGGAGGAGACCCGGTGGCTGCCGAGCGTGGCGAGGTAGCCGACCGCCTCGACGAGATTGGTCTTGCCCTGCCCGTTCGGACCGACGAAGGCGGTGACGCCCGGGTCGAGCGGGACCTCGACCCGGGCGTACGAGCGGAAGTCGGCCAGCGACAGATGCGTGACGTGCATGGTCGTTTCGCCGACCTCCCCAGCCTTCGGGTGTTGACCCTCCGGTGTTGACCTTCGGGTGTTGCCTACTTCTTCTCGACCGCGTGGCCGCCGAACTGATTGCGCAGCGCGGCGATCATCTTCATCTGCGGCGAGTCGTCCTGCCGGGACGCGAACCGCGCGAACAGCGACGCCGTGATCGCCGGCAGCGGCACCGCGTTGTCGATCGCGGCCTCCACCGTCCAGCGTCCCTCACCGGAGTCCTGCGCGTAGCCCCGCAGCTCACCGAGGTGCTCGTCCTCGTCGAGCGCGTTGACCGCCAGGTCCAGCAGCCAGGAACGGATCACCGTGCCCTCCTGCCAGGACCGGAAGACCTCGCGGACGTTCTCCACGGAGTCGACCTTCTCCAGCAGCTCCCAGCCCTCGGCGTAAGCCTGCATCATGGCGTACTCGATGCCGTTGTGGACCATCTTCGCGAAGTGGCCGGCGCCCACCTTGCCGGCGTGCACGGCACCGAAGTCGCCCTCCGGCTTGAGGGCGTCGAAGACCGGCTGCACCCGGGCGACGTCGTCCGCGTCACCGCCGTACATCAGCGCGTAGCCGTTCTCCAGGCCCCACACGCCGCCGGAGACTCCGCAGTCGACGAAGCCTATGCCCTTGGCGGCCAGCTCCTCGGCGTGCTTCTCGTCGTCCGTCCAGCGGGAGTTCCCGCCGTCCACGACGATGTCACCGGGTTCCAGCAGCTCGCCGAGGCGGTCGACGGTGGCCTGGGTGGCCTCACCGGCCGGGACCATGACCCAGACGACGCGCGGGGCGCTGAGCTTGCCCACAAGCTCTTCCAGGCTGTGGACATCGGCGAGGTCCGGATTGCGGTCGTATCCGACGACGGTGTGGCCCGCGCGGCGGATCCGCTCGCGCATGTTGCCGCCCATCTTGCCGAGGCCGACGAGACCGAGCTCCATCAGTTGCGTTTCCTTAGGTGTGCGAGGGGCGGGACGGCACGTCCTGACCCGACGGATGACCCGCCGGATGCGTGCCGCGGCACTTTCGTACCCACGTCCGAGCCTAAACCCGGACGCCCGTGCACAGCTGTGGGCGTACGCGCTCATACGTACGCCCTCACCTGCGAGTTTCCCTCACCCTGTGGACAACCGGCGCCCCACCGATGAGCTCAGCCGCTCAGCCGCTCAGCCGCACCGGCATGATCAGGTACTTGTAGGCCTCGTCCGCCTCGGCGTCCACGGCGGGCTTGCCGCTGAGCAGCGCCGGCTTCGTGGAGGTCGTGAAGGACAGCTGCGCCACCGGAGAGTCGATCGCGCTCAGACCGTCCAGCAGGAACGTCGGGTTGAAGGCGATCGAGATGTCGTCGCCCTCCAGCTGGGCGTCCACCCTCTCCACAGCCTGTGCGTCGTCGCTGGAGCCGGCCTCCAGGATGAGTACGCCCTGCTCGAAGCTGAGCCGGACCGGGGTGTTGCGCTCGGCGACCAGGGCCACGCGCTTGACGGCCTCCACGAAGGGAGCCGTCTCGATCACGGCGACGCTGTTGAACTCCGTCGGGAACAGCGTCTTGTACTTCGGGAGGTCGCCCTCCAGCAGCCGCGTCGTCGTCCGGCGGCCCGCGCCCTCGAAGCCGATCAGGCCCTCACCCGCGCCCGAGCCGGACAGCGCCAGGATCACCTGGTCGCCGCTGGTCAGCGCCTTGGCGGTGTCCTGGAGCGTCTTGGCGGGCACCAGGGCGACCGCGGAGACGTCCGGATTCTCCGGCTTCCACAGGAACTCGCGGACCGCGAAGCGGTAGCGGTCGGTGGAGGCCAGCGTCACCGAGTCGCCCTCGATCTCGATGCGCACACCGGTGAGGACGGGCAGTGTGTCGTCACGGCCGGCGGCGATGGCGACCTGCTGCACGGCCGAGGCGAACACCTCGCCGGGGACCGTGCCCGTCGCCTCCGGCATCTGCGGCAGCGCCGGGTACTCCTCCACCGGCAGGGTGTGGAGGGTGAACCGCGAGGAACCGCAGACCACCGTCGCCCGTACACCGTCTGTGGAAATCTCCACCGGCCGGTTGGGGAGGGCGCGGGAGATGTCGGCGAGCAGGCGGCCCGAGACCAGGACCGTGCCCTCCTCCTCGATCTCCGCCTCCACCGACACCCGCGCGGAGACCTCGTAGTCGAAGCTGGACAGGCTCAGCTGTCCCTCCTCGGCCTTCAGCAGCAGGCCCGCGAGGACCGGCGCCGGCGGACGGGCCGGAAGGCTGCGAGCCGCCCAGGCCACTGCCTCCGCGAGTACGTCGCGTTCCACCCGGATCTTCACTGTTGCCGCCTCCTGCTGTTGCCGGCGCTGCTCGCTCTGCCTGGCCTTCGTCGTCTGAGTCGGTGTCGTCGGTCCCCGTGAGGGGCAGAACACCGGGGACCAGTCTGACGCACCCCACTGACAGTAGGTGCCGTTCGGGGTCAAGTCGTGGCGAGGGGCGGCCGGGCTCGAGAGCGCGAGTTGTGCACAGGGCCCACTTCGAAACGAATTCCGCACTCTCTCTAGTCGTTAGTAGTAGTAGGGCCTGTGGATACCGTGGATAACCTCGTTTTCCCAGGTCAGAGCAGGTTTTTTGTCCACCGTGCCTGTGGGCGGAGCCGGTGGACAACCGGGCTCTTCTGTGGAGAACGGAAAGTTCTGCACACGCCGTGCACAGGGAGGGGCGACTTCTCCCCAGAGCCGTCCCCAGGTTTACCCAGGTTGCCCACAGCCCAACCGGGGCTCCCGATGTGACGCCTTTCACTCGACGCGGTGACTGAGCGCGTCAGGTTGCCGAACAGTGGACAGGCATGTGGAGAAGCTGGGGATCGCTGGGGACAACTCCCCTCAGCCTGTGGGTTGCCCGTGGACAACTTCCTGCACAGCCTGTGGACCGTTTCTTTGTCCACAGGCTGTGGATAATATTCGTCCACGAATCCACAGGGAGCTGACCTGCCCCGATGATCTCGTAACACCCTGGCCTGTGGACAGGATCGGGACAACTTCCCGGTCCCCAAGGTGTGGACGGAAAAAAGTCACCGAATCTGTGGAGAGCGGCCGTAACCCGGCAGGGATTCGAACAGCGAGGACCGGGGGCGGGCTCGGCTCCTGCTCTCGCCGCACCGCTGCGGACCTCCGGGACGGTGCCGAATCCGGGACGCGGTGCGGGACGCAGGCATGGGCACGGCACGCAGGGGGCGGCAGGGGCGGCAGGGGGGGGGCAGGGGGGGCGCGGGCAGCACGGGGGCCGTAGGTGCGGGCAACGGGGCGCTGTACGGGCACGGGGCCGCAGGTGCGGGCAACGGGGGCATGGGGGCACGGGAAAGGCGCCCCAGGGGTGTCCGGGGCGCCTCGGTGACCGGTGCGGGCGGTGTCAGCCGTTCTTGATGCGGTTGGTCAGCTCGGTGACCTGGTTGTAGATGGAGCGCCGCTCGGCCATCAGATTGCGGATCTTGCGGTCTGCGTGCATCACCGTGGTGTGGTCCCGGCCGCCGAACAAGGCGCCGATCTTCGGCAGGGAGAGGTCCGTCAGTTCGCGGCACAGGTACATCGCGATCTGCCGGGCCGTCACCAGTGCGCGCCCGCGCGAGGTGCCGCACAGGTCCTCGACGGTGAGGCCGAAGTAGTCGGCGGTCGCGCCCATGATGGCCGTGGAGGTGATCTCGGGTGCCGAGTCATCGCCGCCGGGGATCAGGTCCTTCAGGACGATTTCCGTGAGGCCCAGGTCGACGGGCTGCCGGTTGAGCGATGCGAACGCCGTGACCCGGATCAGCGCGCCCTCCAGTTCGCGGATGTTGCGCGAGATCCGGGAGGCGATGAACTCCAGTACCTCCGGCGGGGCGTTGAGCTGCTCCTGGACCGCCTTCTTGCGCAGGATCGCGATGCGCGTCTCCAGCTCGGGCGGCTGGACGTCGGTGATCAGACCCCACTCGAAGCGGTTCCGCAGCCGGTCCTCCAGCGTGACCAGCTGCTTGGGGGGCCGGTCGGAGGAGAGGACGATCTGCTTGTTCGCGTTGTGGAGGGTGTTGAAGGTGTGGAAGAACTCCTCCTGGGTCGACTCCTTGTCCGCGAGGAACTGGATGTCGTCGACGAGCAGGATGTCCATCTCGCGGTAGCGCTTGCGGAAGCTGTCGCCCTTGCCGTCGCGGATGGAGTTGATGAACTCGTTGGTGAACTCCTCGGAGCTCACGTAGCGCACGCGTGTGCCGGGGTAGAGGCTGCGGGCGTAGTGGCCGATGGCGTGCAGGAGATGGGTCTTGCCGAGGCCCGACTCCCCGTAGATGAAGAGCGGGTTGTACGCCTTCGCGGGTGCCTCGGCGACGGCGACGGCCGCCGCGTGGGCGAAGCGGTTGGAGGCGCCGATGACGAAGGTGTCGAAGAGGTACTTCGGGTTCAGCCGTGCGGTCGGCTCACCCGGGCCCGTCGCCGGCGCGGGCTGCGCGGCCAGCGGGCCGGGGGCGCCGGTGGCGGGACCGGGTCCGACGGGACCGCCGCGGTGGACGTGTCCGGAGCCGGACGGCGGCTCGGGCAGGTCCCGGCGGGGGCCGCGCTGGTCGTAGTCGCCGCGGGCCTGTTCGTAGTCGTTGCGTTCGTAGTCGCCACGCGAGTCACCACGGGAATCGCCGCGCTGGGAGTCGTACGGCGGGCGGTCCGGGGACTGCGGACGGTAGTCCTGCTGGTACGCGTCCTTCGGGTACGGGTCCTGGCCGTAGGACTCCTGCGGGGGCGACGCGTAGGGGTCCCGTTCCGGGAAGCCGAGGCGCTGCTGCTGCCAGCCGTAGTCGTCCTGCTGTGCCGGGCGCGGCCAGGAGCCGGGCTCGGGGCGCTGGTACTCCTGCGGGTAGGCGGGGCGGGCGGTGGGGAGCTGTTCGGCGCGGTGGCGGCCGTATCCGTCGTAGCCCTCGTATTCGTCGCGGCCCTGAACGCCGGGGGCGGGGAGCTCGGGCTCCTCGTAGCGGGGCTGGGGGCGGGCAGGGGGCGCCGGCGGGGTGGGGCCGGTGGGTTCGCCCGCGGTGTCGTCGACGGTGATCGCGATGCGGATGGGGCGGCCGCATTCACGGCTCAGCGTCTCGCTGACGATGGGGGCGAGGCGGCCCTCCAGTACGCCCTTCGCGAATTCGTTCGGTACGGCGAGCAGGGCGGTGTCGGCGACCAGTGCGAGGGGCTGGCAGCGTCGGATCCAGTGCTCGTCCTTCGACTCGACACCTTGCCCGCGGCCCTCCCCGAGGAGTTGCTCCAGTACGCGTGGCCACACTGCGGCAAGATCGGCAGGTACGTCAGCCACAGGGCACGCTCTCTCACGAGTCCCTCGAAGGTGTGATTCGGGGACGGGTCGGGATGAAACTCGGGTGGGGCAGGGATAAGGGAACGAATCGGAGTCCATTCACGGTAGTCAGCGCGGCCGGTAGGGTTCAAGTTGTTGTCCCCAGCCTGTGGACAAGCGTCTCCCGGTCACCGCTGGTTTGACCGAATGGCGCAGTCCCACGTACCGTAACCAAGTCGAGTTGTCGATGGCTGCTGCCGCCTGCCTCCGATGGGCACAGGTCACGTCCAAGGTGATCGAAAAGCGGTGCACTCGGGCGTAACGCGAGCTACTCGTGGGCGCACGGTGACAGCCAGGACGGCACCCCGCCACCCCCGATTCTTTCTGGAGCCCCCGAGTGAGCAAGCGCACCTTCCAGCCGAACAACCGTCGCCGCGCGAAGACCCACGGTTTCCGGCTGCGTATGCGTACCCGTGCCGGCCGCGCGATTCTCGCGACTCGCCGCAGCAAGGGTCGCGCCCGCCTGTCCGCCTGATCCCGGTCAGGTCATGACATCGTGCTGCCCACCGAGAACCGGCTGAGGCGGCGCGAGGACTTCGCGACCGCGGTACGACGAGGCCGCCGGGCCGGCCGCCCGGTCCTCGTCGTCCATCTTCGAAGCGGTGCCACGGACCCGCACGCGCCTGGGGAGAGCGCTCCCCCGACACGTGCGGGTTTCGTCGTGAGCAAGGCTGTGGGTGGTGCCGTCGTGCGCAACAAGGTGAAGCGCAGGTTTCGCCATCTGATGCGCGACCGGATCGACCTGTTGCCCCCCGGTAGCCTGGTAGTCGTACGAGCGCTACCCGGTGCGGGTGACGCAGACCATGCACAGCTGGCCCGAGACCTGGATGCCGCCCTGGAGCGGCTGCTGGGAGGGGGCGCGCGATGAAGTACCCGCTGCTGGCTCTGATCAAGCTGTACCAGTGGACGATCAGTCCGCTGCTGGGGCCGGTGTGCAAGTACTACCCGTCGTGTTCCCACTACGGCTACACGGCCATAGACCGGCACGGTGCCATCAAGGGCACGGCGCTCACCGCTTGGCGCATCCTGCGGTGCAATCCGTGGTCGCTGGGCGGTGTGGACCACGTCCCGCCGCGTAAGCGTCCGCGGTGGCACGAAATGCTGCGCGGCGCTTGGCGTGCACGCAAGGGCGGGCCCTCCGCCGCCGAACCGGCCACCGAGGGACAGACTGCTCCGACGAGCCCGTCCAGTCCTCCGAGCCCGGCCGCAGAGACCCAGCCCCATGCCCAAGGAGCATGATTAGTGGACACGATTGCCAGCCTCTTCAGCTTCATCACGACACCTGTCTCCTGGGTCATCGTCCAGTTCCACAGCGTGTACGGCGCCCTCTTCGGCCCTGACACCGGATGGGCCTGGGGCCTGTCCATCGTGTCCCTGGTGATTCTCATCCGTATCTGCCTGATCCCGCTCTTCGTGAAGCAGATCAAGGCGACGCGCGGGATGCAGACGCTCCAGCCGGAGATGAAGAAGATCCAGGAGCGCTACAAGAACGACAAGCAGCGCCAGTCCGAAGAGATGATGAAGCTGTACAAGGAGACGGGTACCAACCCGCTCTCCTCGTGCCTTCCCATCCTGGCGCAGTCCCCGTTCTTCTTCGCCCTGTACCACGTGCTCAACAGCATCGCGTCGAACGACACCATCGGTGTGATCGACAAGGGCCTGCTGGAGAGTGCGCAGAAGGCTCACATCTTCGGCGCGCCGCTGGCCTCGAAGTTCACCGACGGCGCGTCCGCGGTGGAGGCTCTCGGTTCCTCGCTGACGGACGTCCGGATCGTCACCGCGATCATGATCGTGCTGATGTCGGCGTCGCAGTTCTTCACCCAGCGCCAGCTGATGACCAAGAACGTCGACACGACGGTCAAGACGCCGTTCATGCAGCAGCAGAAGATGCTGATGTATGTCTTCCCGGTCATGTTCGCCGTCTTCGGCATCAACTTCCCCGTCGGTGTCCTCGTCTACTGGCTGACCACCAACGTGTGGACCATGGGCCAGCAGATGTACGTCATCCGCAACAACCCGACGCCGGGTTCCAAGGCGCAGGCCTCCTACCTGGAGCGACTGCAGAAGAGCGTCACCCAGCACGGCAAGACGCGTGGTCGTGGTGAGAAGGCCATCGTGAAGGCCATCGTCGCCAAGGGCCGGGACCGCAACGAGTTCGAGCGGAAGTTCATCAACGGTCTGAACAAGGCGGGCATGGCGGCCCAGGCCGACGGCACCGTGGTGAAGAACGACGCCGCGGTCGCCGCCCAGACCGAGGACGGCGCGACCGTGACCACTTCGGCCACTCCCAAGCGCCAGCAGCCCAAGCGGCAGAGCAAGTCTCAGCGCCAGGCCGCGAAGGTGGCCGGCGAGTCCGAGTCGAAAACCTCGCTGACCAAGTCGGACGAGCCGCAGGACGCCAAGCCTGCCTCCGGCGCCAACAAGCCGGCTCAGAAGTCCGGCGGCGGTGGCCGTAGCAAGGCCCAGTCCGGACAGCGCAAGGGCCCGCAGCGGCCCAAGTCCCCGTCGAAGAAGTAAGAAGGAGCCCATCCCGTGACGGAAGGCACCACCTCCGCCGCTGCCGAGGGTGCAGACACCCTGACTCGCCTCGAGAACGAGGGCGAGATCGCCGCGGACTACTTGGAGGGCCTGCTCGACATCGCCGACCTCGACGGCGACATCGACATGGACGTCGAGGCCGACCGTGCCTCTGTCTCGATCATCAGCGACTCGAACAGCCGCGACCTGCAGAAGCTGGTGGGCCGGGACGGTGAGGTGCTGGAGGCTCTGCAGGAGCTCACGCGCCTGGCCGTGCACCGGGAGACCGGCGACCGCAGTCGGCTGATGCTCGACATCGCGGGTTACCGGGCCGGGAAGCGGGCCGAGCTCTCCGAGCTGGGGGCCAAGGCCGCTGCCGAGGTCAGGAGCAGCGGCGAGCCCGTGCGAATGAAGCCGATGACGCCGTTCGAGCGCAAGGTCGTGCACGACGCGGTCAAGGCCGCGGGGCTGCGCAGCGAGTCCGAGGGCGAAGAGCCCGAGCGCTTCGTCGTCGTGCTTCCCGCCTGACCGTTCTCACGTTCTCCGGCCCCGTCTGTTGCGCAGGCGGGGCCGGATTTTGTCAGCCTGATAGTTCTGGTGGTTCTTGTAGCGGCGACTGGTGCGCCGGTGCCGTACGGAAGGACGGTCCCCCTGTGACGGAGGCAGCGGAGCTTCCCCCTGTGCCTGAGCAGGCACGCGACGTGTTCGGTGATCGGTACGCGGATGCGGTCCGCTACGCGGAGCTGCTCGCCGAGGCGGGAGTGAAGCGTGGCCTGATCGGTCCACGCGAGGTTCCCCGCCTGTGGGAGCGCCATCTGCTGAACTGCGCGGTGCTCTCGGAGGTTGTGCCCGAGGGTGTGACGGTGTGCGATGTCGGATCGGGTGCGGGCCTGCCAGGAATCCCGCTGGCGCTCGTCCGGGAAGACCTGAAGATCACGCTCCTGGAGCCGCTGCTGCGGCGCACCAACTTCCTGACCGAGGTCGTGGAGTTGCTGGGCCTCGACCACGTCACGGTCGTGCGTGGCCGGGCCGAGGAGGTCATGGGCAAGATGCCGCCCGTGCATGTGGTGACGGCTCGTGCCGTTGCCCCGCTGGACCGTCTGGCCACATGGGGGGTTCCGCTGCTGCGCCCGTACGGCGAGATGCTCGCCCTCAAGGGCGACACGGCCGAGGAAGAGCTGAAGGCTGCGGCCTCGGCGCTGAGCAAGCTGGGTGCGGTGGAGACGTCCATCCTGCATGTGGGTGAGGGCGTCGTGAACCCCATGTCCACCGTGGTGCGGGTCGAGGTCGGGGAAAGCCCGGGAGGCGTGCGCTTTGCCGCCAAGCGGGCCAAGGCGGCCCGGACGGGGCGGACGCGTCGGCGTCGCGGATAGCCGTGCGGGTAGCCGCAAAGGGCGCGGGCGACGCTGTTCTGTTCTGATACGCCCTGAAGGTCGGCTGTACTCCACACAAGCTGCCGAACCATCGCATGCCGGAGTGTCGCGACAGTTCGGCTTCGGCTGCTGTGCATCGTGTTTCACGTGAAACGTCGCTCACTGCTGCACGGCATCATCAGTCGCGGCCGCGCTGCGGCCGACCCCCGTGACCGAAAGCCTCTCGGGTCGCTCGGGGAGGGCACGGAGTTGTCCACAGAGGTGGATTTCTCCACAGAACACCAGGCCTCACTGGTTCATGACCCCGAAGACATGGGAGGCTCTGTTCATTGCGAGCCTGAAGTCGAGGAGAGTGAATCCTTGCGGTCCGACGCCAATATCGCGGGACCGATGACCGATCCGGTCCCCGGTCCCCGTACCGAGTCGATGGGGGCGGATGTTTCACGTGAAACACCGCCTCCGATGGACGACACTCCGATCGGTCGTGCCGCCCAACTGGCGGTGGAGGTTCTGGGACGCGCCGGCGAGGGACTGCCGCGGCCCGAGCAGACCAGGGTCATGGTGGTCGCCAATCAGAAGGGCGGTGTGGGCAAGACGACGACGACCGTCAATCTTGCAGCGTCGCTCGCCCTGCACGGTGCCAGGGTTCTGGTCGTCGACCTCGATCCACAGGGCAATGCCTCCACTGCGCTGGGCATCGACCATCACGCCGATGTCCCATCGATCTACGACGTACTGGTCGAGAGCAGGCCACTCTCGGAAGTGGTCCAGCCGGTAGTCGACGTCGAGGGTCTCTTCTGTGCACCCGCCACGATCGATCTCGCCGGTGCGGAGATCGAGCTGGTCTCTCTGGTGGCACGCGAAAGCCGGCTTCAGCGGGCGATCCAGGCGTACGAGCAGCCGCTGGACTATATCCTCATCGACTGCCCTCCCTCCCTCGGCCTGCTGACAGTCAACGCGCTTGTCGCGGGCCAGGAGGTACTGATCCCGATCCAGTGCGAGTACTACGCGCTGGAAGGGCTGGGGCAGCTGCTGCGGAACGTCGATCTGGTCCGGGGGCACCTCAACCCCACGCTGCATGTGTCGACGATTCTGCTCACCATGTACGACGGCCGGACGCGACTCGCGTCCCAGGTCGCGGACGAGGTGCGCAGTCACTTCGGTGACGAGGTGCTGCGGACGAGTATTCCGCGGTCGGTTCGTATCTCGGAGGCCCCGAGTTACGGACAGACGGTACTGACCTACGATCCAGGATCGAGTGGAGCGCTCTCCTATCTGGAGGCGGCACGCGAGATCGCGCTGAAGGGTGTGGGCGTCAGTTACGACGCGACGCACGCCCACATCGGCGCACAGAATGACGCGAACATGGTGGAGGGGATCCAGTGAGTGATCGACGGAGGGGGCTGGGCCGAGGTCTGGGCGCACTGATCCCCAATGCTCCGACGGAGAAGTCGGTGGCTTCGGCAGCACTGGGCAATGCGGCTCCTGCGCCGCAGGGGGCGATGCCCCTGCTGCCGAGCGACCGCGGAGTGGCCGCCGCGAAGGTCGCGACGCTGCCCCCGGTTCCACGTGAAACGGAGGAGTCGGCGGCACGCAGCGCGGCACCAAGCGGTATGGACGGGTTGAGGCCGCCCATGGGGGCGCACTTCGCGGAGGTCCCGCTCGAGGCCATCACGCCGAACCCGAAGCAGCCGCGGAAGGACTTCGACGACGACGCGCTGGCCGAGCTTGTGACCTCCATCAGTGAGGTCGGTCTCCTCCAGCCGGTCGTTGTCCGTCAGACGGGGCCCGGCCGCTACGAGCTCATCATGGGCGAGCGTCGTCTCCGGGCTTGCCGAGAGCTGGAGATGGATGCCATCCCAGCGATCGTGCGGGCCACAGAGGACGAGAAGCTCCTCCTGGACGCGCTGCTGGAGAACCTGCACCGGGCCCAGCTGAATCCGCTGGAAGAGGCCTTCGCCTACGACCAGCTGCTGAAGGACTTCAACTGTACGCACGACCAGCTGGCGGACCGCATCGGTCGCTCCCGTCCCCAGGTTTCCAACACGCTGCGTCTGCTGAAGCTGTCGCCGAAGGTTCAGAACCGAGTTGCTGCCGGAGTGCTCTCCGCCGGGCACGCGCGGGCACTGCTCTCCGTGGAGGATCCTGAGGAGCAGGACCGGCTGGCGCATCGGATCGTGGCCGAGGGGCTTTCGGTGCGGTCCGTCGAAGAGATCGTCACCTTGATGGGTTCCCGGCCGCAGAAGGCACAGCGTTCCAAGGGCCCGCGCGCCGGAGCCCTGGTCTCTCCGGCGCTCTCGGACTTGGCGACACGGCTCTCGGATCGCTTCGAGACCCGAGTGAAGGTCGACCTGGGGCAGAAAAAAGGAAAGATCACTGTGGAGTTCGCTTCCATGGAGGACCTTGAGCGGATCCTTGGGAGTCTCGCTCCCGGTGAAGGACCCGTGCTGCAGAAGGGGCTCTTGGACGGCGAAGCCGAGGAGCTCGACTCCTGAGGCCGGGGCAGGTGGAGCACGGGCGGTGTCCACCTGCTGAGGGGGCGGGTCGTGACCGGTGCGTACCGGAACACGGCCCGCCCTTTGCTTTCCTTCGGTGTCGGGGTCACCGCATCGTGGTTACGATGCGATCAGGATGGCGCGAGCACCTGGCGGTACCTCTGAGAGGAAGGCAGGGGCCATGCGAACGATGAGCCGCACGCGATTGGTGAGCGCGGGCTTGGGTTTGGGTGCGGTCGGTGGGTTCATCGGCAGCCTGCTCAGGGAACGGAGCGCTCTGACAGCGGCCCGCGACGCGGCGGGCGAAGGAAGCGAGGAAAGGCCTTCATGGGGCGCCGGCTCGTACCGCTCACGCTGGACAACCTTCAGGACCTTCCCCAGCGCTGTCGCTCGTGCGTCTTCTGGGAGCTGGACCCCGTCAGCGGTGAAGCCGCGGTAGAGGCAGGTACGCCGGCCCTGGAGAAGGAGTCGTGGATCTCCGCCGTCCTGCTGGACTGGGGATCGTGCGGCCGGGTGGTCTACGTCGACGATGTGCCGGTGGGCTTTGTCCTCTACGCTCCACCGGCGTACGTACCGCGCTCGACGGCTTTTCCCACCAGCCCTGTCTCTCATGATGCGGTGCAGCTGATGACTGCGTTCGTGACGCCGGGCTATCAGGGGCAGGGACTGGGCCGGGTGATGGTCCAGACAGTCGCCAAGGATCTGCTGCGCCGGGGGTTCAAGGCGATCGAGGCGTTCGGGGATGCCCGCTGGAAAGAGCCGGCCTGTGTCCTGCCCGCTGACCACCTGCTGGCTGTGGGCTTCAAGACGGTCCGGCCCCATCCCAGTCATCCGCGGCTGCGGCTGGAGCTCCGTTCCACGCTGTCCTGGAAGGAAGACGTGGAGATGGCGCTGGATCGTCTGCTCGGAGCCGTGCAGAAGGAACCGGCGCTGCGGCCGCTGTAGCGGCACGGCGGTGCCGAGGACCGCTTCCATGCGAATGGGCCGACCCGTCCGGGTCGGCCCATTCGTGTTTCACGTGAAACGTCAGTCGGCGATGAAGTCCTCGAGGTCGCGGACGAGCGCGGCCTTCGGCTTGGCGCCGACGATGGTCTTGGCGACCTCGCCGCCCTGGTAGACGTTCAGGGTCGGGATGGACATGACGCCGTACTTGGCGGCCGTACCCGGGTTCTCGTCGATGTTCAGCTTGACGACCTCGATCTTGTCGCCGTACTCGGCGGCGATCGCCTCGAGGGACGGCGCGATCTGGCGGCACGGACCGCACCAGGCGGCCCAGAAGTCCACCAGGACGGGCTTGTCGCTCTTGAGGACGTCCTCGTCGAAGGAGGCGTCGGTCACCTTCTTCAGGGCTTCGGCCACGGCAGGCTCCTTAATTGGTTGGTGCGTGGGGTGGTGGAAGGGGTCAGACAGTGGTCTTCTCGGGCTCGGCCTTGTCCCCGTCGGTGAGCGCGGCGAGGAAACGCTCGGCATCGAGCGCGGCGGAGCAGCCGGTGCCGGCGGCGGTGATCGCCTGGCGATAGGTGTGGTCGACCACGTCACCGGCGCCGAAGACACCAGGCAGGTTGGTCTGGGTCGACGGGGCGTCCACCTTCAGGTAGCCCTCCGGGTCCAGGTCGAGCTGGCCCTTGAAGAGCTCCGTACGCGGGTCGTGGCCGATCGCGATGAACAGGCCGGTCACCGCCAGGTCCGAAAGCTCGCCGGTCTTGACGTTGCGCAGCTTCAGGCCCGAGAGCTTCTGCTCGCCCTGTACTTCGGCGACCTCGCTGTCCCAGACGAACGAGATCTTGGGGTCGGCGAAAGCGCGCTCCTGCATCGCCTTGGAGGCACGCAGGGTGTCACGGCGGTGGACGATGGTCACGGACTTGGCGAAGCGGGAGAGGAACGTGGCCTCCTCCATCGCGGTGTCACCGCCGCCGATCACAGCGATGTCCTGGTCCTTGAAGAAGAAGCCGTCGCAGGTCGCGCACCAGGAGACGCCGCGGCCGGACAGGGCGTCTTCGTTCGGCAGACCGAGCTTGCGGTGCTGGGAACCGGTGGTGACGATGACGGCCTTGGCCCGGTGAACGGTGCCCGCGGTGTCGGTGACGGTCTTGATCTCACCGGTCAGGTCGACGGCGACGACATCGTCCGGGATCAGCTCGGCGCCGAAGCGCTCCGCCTGGGCGCGCATGTTGTCCATGAGCTCGGGGCCCATGATGCCGTCCTGGAAGCCGGGGAAGTTCTCCACCTCGGTGGTGTTCATCAGCGCACCGCCTGCTGTGACGGCGCCCTCGAACACCAGCGGCTTCAGCGACGCGCGCGCGGTGTAGAGCGCCGCCGTGTAGCCGGCGGGCCCGGAGCCGATGATGATCACGTTTCGGACGTCGCTCACGGCTTCATTCCTCGTCTCTGGACTGCGTCTTCAGGGCGGGGTGGAGCTTCTCTCGGAGCTCTCACCCCACCCAACGGATCCTACGGGGCGCGCATTCCCGCTGTGCCGGGGCACACGGAGTGGAAGTCCCGGCACGACGGGACGAGGAACGGATTCCCGTGCTGAAGAGGATCAGAGTTCAGTGCTCAGGAACGTGCGTAGGAGTGCTTCAGAAGGATCTTGGCCTTGCTCACAGCAGGCTGATCCACACACGTCGACTCGACGATGTACGCGGTGACACGGCTGTCGTTGGAGGCGTCGGGCACCACGACGAGCAGCGCTTCCTTGCCCTTGTAGACGCCCTCCTTCACGGCGAGCGCGGCGTCCTCGCGGCCGATGCCCTTCTGGATGCACTCGGGGACCGTCGGCTGCTTGAAGACATGGTTCTCACCACTGGTCTCGGACTCCGTGCCGAAGCTGCGCGGTGTACGCGGACCGCTCGACGCGTCCTGCTCGCTGGCGAGGAGATCGGTGACCTGTTTCTTCAGCTGTCCCTCGGAGAAGGTGTCCGCGAGTGCGGTCTGCTGCCCCTGGGCGGTGTCACCGGACGAGTCGTCCCCGCTGAGTGAGGAAACGAGCACGGAGCCGATCCCGAGGGCGGCAGCGGCGGCAACGGCGCCGAGGACGGCGATCCTGCGTCGCCCGCCTCGTCGGCGGTCCTTGCGGCCCGGTCCGGTGAATGACGGCCGGGCGCGCCCGACGGGCCGGTCTGCCGATGACCATGTTTCACGTGAAACGTGGGTGCTGTCGTTCCTGTCCGAGGCGGCGGGCGCCGTAGCGGCAGGCGCGTGCTCGTGGGTTTCCGGTGCCGTGGCGCTCAGCGGGGCCTCGTCGGCCAGGGCGGCATCGATCCGGCCGACCACGTCATCGGGCATCCGAGCCGGTCCCGGCAGCGTGCCGAGCAGTCCCTGGATCTCCTCCAGCGACGTGTAGACGTCGGTGCAGAGCGCGCAGGTCTCCAGGTGCCGCCGTAGATCTGTGGTCCGTGAGGCGGGGAGCAGGCCTTCGGCGAGGTCGGAGATCTCCGCGACGTCCGGGTGCCCGGTCATGTCTGTCGTCGACGACGTCACGCTCGTCCACCTCCGCCCTTCACTGCGGCTGAATCGCTCGGCCCCGCGTCCGACGGACCCGCACGGTGCGGTCCCGCTGCGGGTGGGACGGATGTCACCTGCGCCCGGTTCCGTTCGGTGCCGGGCCTCCTGTCCTCGCCGCTGCCCTCCGGGCGCAGGTGGGTGAGCAGCGGCAGGAGTCTGGCTCTGCCCCGGGCGCACCGGCTCTTGATCGTGCCGGTCGGCACGTCGAGGATCCGGGCGGCCTCTGCGACCGGGTAGCCCTGCATGTCCACCAGAACCAGGGCCGCCCGCTGGTCGGCCGGCAGGGTACCCAGGGCATCCAGCAGCTGGCGGTGCAGGTCGTTGCGCTCGGCGGGGGCCGAGGCCGACTCGTGCGGCTCCAGGAGCTGCTCCAGGCGCTCGGTGTCGTCGACGGGAGCGGTCTTACGGGAGGCGGCCTTGCGAGCGCGGTCCAGGCAGGCGTTCACCGTGATCCGGTGCAGCCATGTGGTGACGGCCGCCTGCCCGCGGAAGGTGTGGGCCGCCCGGTAGGCGGAGACCAGGGCGTCCTGAACGGCGTCGGCGGCCTCCTCGCGGTCCCCCAGCGTCCGCAGAGCCACCGCCCAGAGGCGGTCACGGTGGCGGCGTACGAGCTCACCGAAGGCGTCGGGGTCGCCCTCGACGTGACGGGCGAGGAGGTCCTGATCGCTGATGCCGCTGTATGCGGTGTCATCCGCCATGGGCCTCCTCTCCCTCTTTCCCAGCGGGCTGTCAGCCCTTGAACGTCACGTCGGTGACGGCCTGCTTGTACCCGGCGCCGCTGTAGCCGTCGGAGGGAGCATTCGGCACGGCCGTGATCCACAGCAGGACGTACTGGGTCTTGCGTGGCTTGGATGCCTTCACCGTGAGCGAGGTGCCGCTGGTGGTGGCGGTCGCGATCTCCTCCATTCCGTCGATGCCTGTCGAGGGCGACAGTGAATCGGTGGCGTAGAGGTGCACTGTCGTGTGATCACCGGCGTACCGGAGACCTATCGACGCCGTCGAGAGATCCTGGGCCGATCCGAGGTCGTAGACAATGCCGACGCCGGGCTTGTACGGCGCGAGTACCGGCCCGTCGACGTACTTTTTCGTGCGCCAGTAGGTGGAACGATCGCCGTCGTAGGTCTTGCTCACGTCTCCCGGTGCCTGGGCTTCGCCCTCGGCGACGTACTCCTGGGCTCCTTGGACGCTGATCGGCTTGATCGGCTTGGTCTGCTCGCTGTTCTTGTCGTTGCCGTCGGTCGTCTGTGTCTGGTTCTGGTCGTCGGCTTTGCCGCCCCGCTCCATGATCGCGTCCGCGAGCTGCCAGCTGCCCAGGCCGAGCGCGGCGATCAGCAGGGCGGAGACGCTCCACTTCAGTGCCTTGCCGGTGCGGCTCTGCAGCGGGGGCGGCGGGGCCGGTACCGGCTGGGTGGCGCGAGGGTGCGGGGCGGGGCGCCCGTAGGCGCCCTGCTGGTAGGCCGTGCGCTGGTACTGGGGCGGGGCGGTGTACGCGGGCTCGGGCGGGCGGATGCGGGGCATCTCGCCGATCGCCTTCACCAGTTCTTCCGGCGTGGTGCAGGGGGACTCGTGGCGGGAGGCGGTGGCGCCGTCGTTGGCGAGCGCCCGCATGGCGAGTTCGGAAAGACCGCGGTGGACGCCCGCGCGCACCTGGTCCGGTGGGATCAGTCCGATGTCCTTGGGCAGACCGGCCAGACCGTGGGCGTCGCTCTCGTACGGCCAGCGCTGGGTGAGGGCGGCGTACAGCAGAGCGCCGATGGCCTCGGTGTCGGTGCGCTGAGGAGTGTCGGAACTGATGCCGCGCAGCGCGGCGTTGACGGCGAGCCCGCGGATCCGCCACTGACCCGTCGACGTCCGCAGCACCGCGGTGGGGCTCAGGCGCAGATGCGCGAGGCCTTCGCGGTGGGCGGCCGCCATGGCGGCCGCGACCTGACTGACCATCTGGTAGGTGTCGTACACCTCCAGCGGGCCGGAGGCGAGGAGGGCGGTCAGCTCGGTGGCGTCGGGGAGCCACTCGTGCACGACGTAGACGATGTCGTTGTCCTCGACGGCGTCGAGGACCTGGACGAAGCGCGGGTCGCCGAGAAGGGCGGAGGAGCGTGCCGCGGCCAGCACGGAGCGGGCGCGTGTGTGGTCCGCGGGAAGGATGTGGACCCCGACGGCGCGGCGGAGCTTCTCGTCGACGGCCCGCCAACTGCTGAAACCGTCCAGGCGGGTGACGCACTCCTCGAGGCGGTAGCGTCTGGCGAGCTTGTGCCCGCTGTGCAGTTCGGGAGGCGAGGCCTTGCCGGAATCCTCGCTCGTGGGGCTTCCCTGTGCCTCGTCGCCGTCCGTGTCCCGCTCCCGGTTGTTGGCCACCCCGTCGGCCGTGGACTGGTCCGCCTGTGCGGTCAGCGGCTCATCGCCGCTGTTGTCTGCCACGTCGACGGCAGCTGTGCTCCGTTCCGCCACCGTCGTTCCTGCCTCCCCAATCGATGCGCGCCGACCGGCTCCCGATGTGCGCAGTCCGACGCCGAACCCAATTGTGCCCACAGTCCGCCGCTATGCACGACACACGGCGGCAGACGATGGTTGTGCGCCTACCCCCGCTCTCAGCGTCCCAGGCGTCCGCGCACCATGCCGACCAGCGAGTTGACTTCCTCGATGCGCATGCGGCGGGCGGCGACGAAGAAGACACCGAACAGGAGCACCCCGCCGGCCAGCAGCGCGGCGAACGACCCCAGCACGCCCTGACCGAGCGCGCGGCTGATCGCGTAACAGGCCGCACCGCTGAACAGAGCGGCCGGGACGGACGCGATGCACAGCCGGGCGTACGTCCGAAGTACCCGGGCACCGTCCAGGTCCCCGCCGAGCCGCTTGCGCAGCCTGCGCCAGGCGACGCCCACACCGATCACGTAGGCCAGTCCGTAGGCGGCGGCCATGCCGACGACGGCCCAGCGCGAGGGCAGCAGGAAGAAGCACAGCGCCGAGGCCGCCGCGTTGACCACGGCCACGATGACGGTGTTGTAGAAGGGCGTCCGGGTGTCCTCGTAGGCGTAGAAGGCGCGCAGGACGACGTACTGCACGGAGTACGGAATGAGGCCGAGGCCGAACGCCATCAGCATGTAGCCCATGTTGGTGGCCGCGCCTGTACCCGAGGAGCCGAAGATCAGCGTGCACATCGGGATGCCGAGCGCGACGAAACCGAACGAGACCGGCACGATGGCGACGGCCGTCGTGCGCAGGCCCTGGGAGATGTCGTCCCGGACCGCGCCCCCGTCCTCCTCGGCTGCCGAGCGGGAGATGCGGGGCAGCAGGGCGGCCATCAGGGAGACGGTGATGATGGCCTGAGGCAGGCCCCAGATGAGCTGGGCGTTGGCGTAGGCGCTGTAACCGGTGCCGGCGATGTCGGCGTCCGTGACCGACGCCGTGGCCAGCTGGATGACGACGAGTGCGCCGGCCTGGTTGGCGAGCACGAACAGGATCGTCCACTTGGCGAGCATCGCCGCCTTGCCGAGGCCGTGGCCCTTCCAGTCGAACCGCAGTCGGAGCCTGAAGCCGGTCTCGCGCAGGTAGGGGATCATCGCGAGGGCCTGAACCACGAGGCCGAGGAGGATGCCGACCCCGAGGAGCCGCTCACCCTCGGGTGGGATGCTCTCGACCGTCATACCGGAGTCGGCGGCGGTGCCGTAGACCCAGATGAACATGCCGAGCGTGACGATGATGACGATGTTGTTCAGGACCGGGGTCCACATCATCGCGCCGAACCGGCCGCGGGCGTTGAGGATCTGTCCCATCACCACGTGGACGCCCATGAAGAAGATGGACGGCAGGAAGTACCGGGTGAAGGTGACGGCCGTCTCGTTGGCCGCGGGGTTCGAGGCGACGGGGTCGGACAGCGCGCGAACCAGCAGTGGCGCCGCGAGCATACCGAGCGCGGTGAGGACTCCGAGGGCGACCATGACCAGGGTCAGAAGCCGGTTGGCGTAGGCCTCGCCGCCGTCCTTGTCCTCCTTCATCGCGCGTACGAGCTGCGGGACGAACACGGAGTTGAGGCCGCCGCCGACGGTCAGGATGTAGATCATCGTCGGCAGCTGATAAGCGATCTGGAAGGTCTCGCCCAGGAGTGCGAGTCCCAGAGCCGAGACGATCATCGCGGACCGGATGAACCCGGTAAGCCGGGACACCATCGTGCCCGCTGCCATCACGGCGCTGGACTTCAGGAGGCCGCCCGCACGTCCGCCCTTCTTGGGCACGACCGGCGCGGAAACGGGCTCGGGCCCTTGGAGGGGAGCCTCGGCTGCTTCCGGGGTGGGAGCCACCGCGTACTGGCCCGGCGCGGGCGCAGCGTGCTGTCCGGGTGCCGGAGCGGGGCCGCCGTACTGGGCGTGCGCCGGTGCGGTCCCGTAGGGGTCGGGCCCCTGATGCCCGCCGTACTGACTCGGTGCCGGAGCGTTTCCGTACGGGGCGGGACCTTGGTGCCCGCCGTACTGACTCGGTGCCGGAGCGTTTCCGTACGGGGCGGGACCTTGGTGCCCGCCGTACTGCCCCGGTCCTGGTGTACCGCCGTACTGCCCCGGCCCTGGTGTACCGCCGTACTGCCCCGGTCCTGGTGTACCGCCGTACTGCCCCGGTCCTGGTGTACCGCCGTACTGCCCCGGTGCCGGAGCGGGGGCGGGTACGGACGCATGGTCGTCGTACGAGGGATGGCCGCCACCTTGCTGCTGGTCGCGGAACAGGTGGGCGAAGGCGTCCGGCTCGTGGCGCTGCTCGCCGGCCTGGGTGATCAGGTCGTCCACGCCGACGAACTGGGTGGTCCGCGGGTCGTCGCCGTACGGCAGGTACTGCGTCGGGCCCTCGGGTTCGGGGGCCGGGGTCTGGGCCCACACGTGGGGGTCGGGGGAATAGGGCGACTGGGAGGGCTGGGAGTACAGCGGCTGCTGCGGCGGGTACGTGCCCGGCGGCGGGGGCGGGTGCGCGGCGCGGTCGTAGAGAGCCTCGGAGACCGGGTCCTGAGCGGAGAGGTCCTGAGCCCGGTAGGGATCCTGGTCGTAGGCGTCCTGGAGATACATGTCCGCGGGCGGCTGCGGCGATGCCTGGCCGGGGCCGGGCGGCGGATCCTCGGGGTGACCCGAGCCGTCCACGGTCTGACCGCGGTCACCGTCGTACGGCGCGTTCATGGTTACCCCACCTCATCGTCCCGGGCCCACCGGCCACGACATCCTCAACGGTCCACTCTCTCACCCGTGCCGGACGGGTCGGCGCTTTCCGCTGCGGTGTCCGGTGTCGGGTCACTCGGCTGCTCCGGGGCGCTTGCCCGCGGGCGTGCCTCGGACGCCTCCGCCTCGGACTCCTCCTTGAGACGTTCGTCGGAGCCTTCCGGGTTCTCCGGATCGTCCTCGGGTTCCCCGGGCTCCTCCGTCTGGCCGTCCTCGCCCTTCTCGGCGTTGCGGGCCGCGGCCCGCTTGCGCTGCGTGTACATCCGGAAGCCGGCGAGGACGAGCAGCAGGACACCGCCGCCGATGACGAGCATCACGGTGGCGGTGATCTCGGTGACCTTCACGTCGAAGGTAACGGGCTCGCCGTACTTCCGCCCGTCCGCCGTGTACAGCTGGGCGATCACCGTCGCCCGGCCGTTGGCGTTGGCCGACGTGGTGAACTTCACCGACTGGCTGTGCCCGCCGGAGACCGAGATCGGCTGCTCTTGGTAGTCGGCGCCGTCGATTTCGAGGCGCGTCGGGTTCGTGGAGGTGAGCCGCAGGACCAGGGGGCCCACGTCCTGCACCAGGTTGTTCTGCACCGTCACGGGGATCGTGGCGCTGCGGCCGGAGAGCTTCGTCTCCGACTTGTCGATCAGTCTGACCCGGCCGGTCAGCCCGTCGAGGTACGACTTCACGCCGGCGCGGAAGGACTCCGCCTCGTCGGCCCTACCTCGCCACGACGCGGACATGTCCCTGTTCAGTGCGCGCCCGAACGGGGTCACCACCCGGGACGGGTCCGACAGGACGACCTTGAAGTTGTCGAGCGTGTCCTGGGTCCGAGCGATCTCGACGAACGCCGACCGGGGCAGCTCGTTCTTGCGCAGCGCCGAGGGGTAGGAAGAGGGTCCCGGTACCTCCGTGGTGGCGTCCGGGTCCGGCTTGGCCGCGGCGGCCGCCGCCAGCTTCTGGGACTCGGACCAGGTGCCGCCCTGCAATGCCCGCAGCGCGTCGGCCATCGCGCGTGCCTGGCTCCCGGAGAGCATGCGCTGCGGGGCGACGACCACGCTGCGCTGCTCACCGGTCTGGAGATTCAGGGCAAGGCTCTGAGCGAGGAACCGCTGCACCGCGAGTGTGGACGCGGATGCCTTCGTCAGATCGCCCTCGAACGCCTTGGACAGCCGGGCGTCCGTGACGACGGCTGTCGTGCCGCCGCCGATGGGGCGGGCCGCGGAGGGCGTGTAGGGCAGACCACTGGTCTCCTGGAGACTGTCGCTGCGGGCGATCACGTTGTCGGCGCCCGCTGAGGTGGCGACCTTGACGATCGACCGGTCGACGGCTCCGTCCACGGGCCAGGCGAAGTCGGTGCTGGGTTTCACATGGAGGATCGGCTCGACCGTGTTGTTGATGACGTCCGTGGCGCTCTTCAGCTGGTTGAGCGAGCCGGTGACGTCCGTGCCGTTGTGGGCCAGGGACGCCAGGTCGGGGTCGGCGAAGGGCAGGGCGACGACCTCCTTGTCGGCCACCGCGTCCTGCAGCTCGGCGAGCCACTGCTTGGCGACCGCCTGGTGCGCGCCGGCGACGGTCTTGTCGCCGTCCCGGACGCGGTAGCTGCCCGTCATGGCGTCGACGGAGGCCAGCAGGTCCGGGTCGACCACCCAGGTGACGTCGAGCTCCTTCCCCAGCGTCACCATCTGGTTCAGGCGGCCCCCGGGAGAGATCTCCTTGGCCAGATCGTCGTTGAGGAGGACCGGTGTCTGCTCCTCGTTCGGTCCGGTCTCGGCGGCCATGTGGGTGGTCGACACGAGCGGCCACAGAGCCGTCGTCTTCGTCCTGGGGGCGGCCCCGTCGGGCTGCCAGGGCAGGAAGGTCCGCTGGATGCCGAGGACCCGGTCCCACGGCTGCGAGGAGGTCTCCCCGGAGAGGGAGACGGCGAATTCGTAGACGCCGTCCTCGCCGAGGTTCAGGTCGTCGACCGGTACGGAGATGTTGAAGTGTTCGGAGACGCCGGGAGTGAGCTTGGAGAACTTCTCGGTGTACTTGTCGTCGATCTCCGGGGCGATGGATCGGTGGAGATCGTCGCCGTCCTTGGCGATCGCGTCGACGGACGAACGGGTGTTGACCTCAGGGCCCACGCGCAGCCCCACGTGGGCGTCGGTGACGGTCTGCTTGCCGTTGTTCGTCACGGTCCCGGACACGGTCACCGTGTCCCCGTCCGTGGGTGCGGAGGGGGTGAGCGAGTCGACGGCGACGGCCACCGAACCCGCATCGGCGTCGGCCTGCGCGAGGGACGGCCCGTCGGCGTGTGCCGGGCCCGCAGCCGGCAGCTGGAGCAGACCGGCCACCAGGGGCGCCCCGGCGAGCAGCGCCGTGGTGCGCCGTAGCCACCGGCGGGCAGGTGAGGGACTGGTCCCCTGGAAGTCTGCCGCCTCGGCCACGCGCTCGCCCGTCCCTCGTCGTCGTCAGTGGTCGTCGGAATGTGCGTCCACGCATGGTAACGATGCGGGCCGAGGGGAAGTGCCGCGGAGTACGCCACAGGATCCGCCACCGAGCGGAGCTGCACCGTATGTGCGCCTATAAAGGGAGCGCTGCACACGTGGGGGATTCGTTGCGTGATCAATGGGGGCGCCGGTGTCCGCCCGGGACACGTACCCTGTTCTGTTGTGCCGAACGCCAACGAAGTCAACCCCAGTGCCCTGAGCCAGGACCAGGACCGCGCGGTGAGTGAACCGCTGCGGATCGCCCCTGTCGCCGACGACCTCGCCCGCCGCTTCCAGGAGGCCGGGTTCTCTCTCGCCCTGGTGGGTGGCTCGGTCCGGGACGCGTTGCTCGGCCGGCTCGGCAACGACCTGGACTTCACCACCGACGCCCGCCCGCAGGACGTCCTGAAGATCCTCCGGCCGTGGGCGGACGCCGTATGGGAGGTCGGAATCGCCTTCGGCACGGTCGGTGCGCAGAAGGACGCCCGTGACGGAGACACTGATCGAAGCTTTCAGATCGAGGTGACCACCTACCGGTCGGAAGCCTACGACCGGACCTCGCGCAAGCCCGAGGTGTCCTACGGCGACAGCATCGAGCAGGACCTCGTCCGGCGGGACTTCACCGTGAACGCCATGGCCGTCGCGCTCCCGGAGAAGAAGTTCATCGATCCGCACGGCGGCCTCGACGACCTCGCGGCGCGTGTACTGCGTACTCCTGGCACCCCCGAGGAGTCCTTCTCGGACGACCCGCTCCGGATGATGCGGGCCGCACGCTTCGCCGCGCAGCTCGACTTCGAGGTGGCTCCCGAAGTGGTCGCTGCCATGAAGGACATGGCCGGGCGCATCGACATCGTCTCGGCCGAACGGGTCCGGGACGAGCTGAACAAGCTCGTTCTCTCCTCTCACCCGCGCAAGGGTCTGAGCCTGCTGGTGGAGACCGGCCTCGCCGATCGGGTCCTGCCCGAACTGCCGGCGCTGCGCCTGGAGCGGGACGAGCACCACCGGCACAAGGACGTCTACGACCACACACTCATCGTGCTGGAGCAGGCGATGGCCCTGGAGAGCGAGGGCCCCGACCTGACCCTCCGCCTTGCCGCCCTGCTGCACGACATCGGCAAGCCGCGCACACGCCGGTTCGAGAAGGACGGCCGGGTCTCGTTCCACCACCACGAAGTGGTGGGGGCCAAGATGACGAAGAAGCGCATGACCGCGCTCAAGTACTCCAACGAGCTGGTGAAGGACGTCTCGCGCCTGGTGGAGCTGCACCTGCGTTTCCACGGCTACGGCACGGGCGAGTGGACGGACTCCGCCGTCCGCCGGTACGTCCGGGACGCAGGCCCTCTGCTCGACCGGCTCCACAAGCTGACCCGTTCGGACTGCACGACCCGCAACAAGCGCAAGGCCTCGGCGCTCTCGCGTGCGTACGACGGGTTGGAGGAGAGGATCGCGCAGCTGCAGGAGCAGGAGGAGCTGGACGCGATCCGTCCGGACCTGGACGGCAATCAGATCATGGACATCCTCGGTATCCAGCCCGGGCCGGCCGTGGGCCAGGCCTACAAGCATTTGCTGGAGCTTCGCCTGGAGCACGGGCCGATGGGGCACGAGGCGGCGGTGGCGGCACTCAAGCAGTGGTGGGACGAGCAGGAAGCGTGAGTCGCGGAGAGCGGGTCATGTTTCACGTGAAACATGACCCGGCCTGACGCGGCAGGGGCGGTGTTTCACGTGAAACACCGCCCCTGCGTCTCGCTGCGGGTGGCTCAGACGTTGGTGAGGCAGAGCAGGAACTCTTCCCCGTCGCCCGTCTCCGCGTAGAAGCCGGTGGCGCCCTCGACCTTGCTGCATGCGGACTCAGCAGTGAACTGCGTGTGGTGGCCCTTGATCTTCTCGATGACCTTCGCCTCGGCGTCCGCGGAGGAGCAGTCCACCACCTCCATGCGGTCGGAGGACGACGACGCGGACTTCAGGCAGTCACCCACACCGGCCTGGTCGGCGTCGTCCCGGCTCGCGATGAAACCACCGACCGCCACAGCGACGACGATCACAGCGATGACGATGTTCTTGATCGTCTTGAAGCTCGGCCTGCGGCGGGCCGGCTGCGGGGGGACCGGGGCGTACGGCGCGCCCGGCGGGGGGAATCCCGGCTGACCGGCCTGCTGCGGGAAGCCCGGCTGACCCTGCGCATAGGGGTTCTGTCCCTGCGGCTGCTGCGGAGCCTGCGGCTGGCCCTGCGCGAATGGATTGCCCTGAGGCGGCGGAGTGGTCACTGGGGTCCCCCTGAAGCATAGGTACGTATCGCGAACGTGTCGCGAATAAGACGCACGTAAGCTATCGCCCCCCACTGACATCTCTGCAATTCGCTGAGGCTTCGTGGCACCGGTGTGACACTCACTGGCTTTCGAACCGGGCCATAGCGGCCGCAACCGCTCCATAGATCACGGTGACTGTCACGACCAGCGGCACTGAGCGGCCGTCCGGCGGCAGCATCAGCGCGGCCACCCCGGCGGCGCCGACGAAGGCGACGTTGAACAGCACGTCGTAGACGGAAAAGATCCGGCCACGAAAGGCGTCGTCGACCGAGGACTGTACGACCGTGTCGGTCGCGATCTTCGCTCCCTGCGTCGTCAGGCCCAGGGCGAACGCCGCGGCGAGCAGCGGCACGGTGGCGAACGGCAGACCGAGTGCAGGCACCAGCACCGTGGCGGCCGCCGCGCACACGGCCATCCAGCGGCCGGGCCCGAGCCGTCCCGCCGCCCACGGGGTGACCACCGCGGCCGCGAAGAACCCGGCACCGGAGATGCCCAGAGCCAGCCCCAGCAGGGCGAGCCCCTCGTCCGTGTCCGAGGTCAAGGCGTACCGGCACAGCATCAGCAGCATGACCAGCAGGGCTCCGTAGCAGAACCTCATCAGCGTCATGCCCGTCAGTGACCAGGCCGCTTCCCGGCGTGCGGGGGCGGCGAGATGACGCACTCCTGCCACCAGGTCGCGGGCGGTGCCCGTGAGTGCCGAGGCCAGTCGGGGCGGCACGCGTGTGGGGTCGGGGCCCAGCAGTTCCACGGCGATGCGCAGTGATGCCAGCGCTCCGCACAGGTACAGGGCGGCCCCGAGCAGCACCACTGCGGCATCGGAGTCCGCGAACACGAGGCGTACGACGAAGGCGAGGCCGCCGCCCGCCGTCGCGGCGAGGGTACCGGCGGTCGGGGAGAGCGAGTTGGCGATCACCAGACGGTCGGCGTCGACCACGCGTGGCAGCGCGGCGGACAGGCCCGCGAGGACGAAGCGGTTGACGGCGGTGACGCAGAGGGCCGAGACGTAGAAGAGCCAGTCCGGGACGGACGCGAAGATCAGTACGGCCGTCACCGAGGCCAGCGCGGCGCGCAGCAGGTTGCCGTACAGGAAGACCTGACGGCGGCGCCAGCGGTCCAGCAGGACGCCGGCGAAGGGGCCCACCAGGGAGTACGGCAGCAGCAGGACCGCCATCGCGGAGGCGATCGCGGCGGGCGAGGTCTGCTTCTCCGGGGAGAAGACGACGTAGGCGGCGAGCGCGACCTGGTAGACGCCGTCGGCGCCCTGGGAGAGCAGGCGTACGGCGAGCAGGCGCCGAAAGCCCTTCAGGCGCAGCAGGACGCGCAGGTCACGGACGACGGCCATGGGGCACAGCCTCACATACGGGAAAGGCCCCCGGGTCATGCGACCCGGGGACCTCCGACGGACCGGAGTCCGCGCTTGTCAGCGCTCGACCTCGCCGGCGATGAACTTCTCGACGTTGGCGCGGGCCTCGTCGTCGAAGTACTGCACCGGCGGGGACTTCATGAAGTAGCTCGATGCCGACAGGATCGGGCCGCCGATACCGCGGTCCTTGGCGATCTTCGCGGCGCGCAGGGCGTCGATGATGACACCCGCCGAGTTCGGGGAGTCCCAGACCTCGAGCTTGTACTCCAGGTTCAGCGGGACGTCACCGAACGCGCGGCCCTCCAGGCGGACGTAGGCCCACTTGCGGTCGTCCAGCCAGGCCACGTAGTCGGACGGGCCGATGTGGACGTTCTTCTCGCCCATGTCCCGGTCGGGGATCTGGGAGGTGACGGCCTGCGTCTTGGAGATCTTCTTCGACTCCAGGCGGTCGCGCTCGAGCATGTTCTTGAAGTCCATGTTGCCGCCGACGTTCAGCTGCATCGTGCGGTCCAGGACGACGCCCCGGTCCTCGAACAGCTTCGCCATGACGCGGTGCGTGATGGTGGCGCCGACCTGCGACTTGATGTCGTCGCCGACGATCGGGACGCCCGCCTCGGTGAACTTGTCCGCCCACTCCTTGGTGCCGGCGATGAAGACCGGGAGCGCGTTGACGAAGGCGACCTTGGCGTCGATGGCGCACTGGGCGTAGTACTTCGCCGCGTCCTCGGAGCCGACGGGCAGGTAGCAGACGAGGACGTCGACCTGCTTGTCCTTGAGGACCTGGACGATGTCGGCCGGCTCCTCGGCGGACTCCTCGATGGTCTCGCGGTAGTACTTGCCGAGACCGTCGAGGGTGTGGCCGCGCTGGACCTGGACACCGCTGTTCGGGACGTCGCAGATCTTGATGGTGTTGTTCTCGGAGGCGCCGATGGCGTCCGCGAGGTCCAGGCCCACCTTCTTGGCGTCCACGTCGAAGGCGGCGACGAACTCGATGTCACGGACGTGGTAGTCGCCGAACTGGACGTGCATCAGGCCCGGGACCTTGGCCGCCGGGTCGGCGTCCTTGTAGTACTCGACGCCCTGCACCAGCGATGCGGCGCAGTTGCCCACACCGACGATGGCTACGCGAACCGAACCCATTCCGGTTGCTCCCTGTGTGTACGAGTGAGGCCCTGACTGGGCGCTCACGTGGCGGTGTCGCCGGGCGTATCCGGCCGGGGGTCGTCCCCGGACCGGGGCAGGCCGCCCGTCGCTCCAGATGTCGTGTCCTGTTGAGCGGTCCCCTCCGAAGCGGAACCCCGTAGGTCCCGCCCCGCCCGCTCACTCTCGATGAGCTCGTTCAGCCAGCGCACCTCGCGCTCCACGGACTCCATTCCGTGGCGCTGGAGCTCAAGCGTGTAGTCGTCGAGTCGCTCCCGGGTGCGGGCCAGGGAGGCCCGCATCTTCTCCAGGCGCTCCTCCAGCCGGCTGCGCCGGCCCTCGAGCACGCGCATGCGCACGTCGCGCGACGTCTGGCCGAAGAACGCGAAGCGAGCGGCGAAGGTCTCGTCCTCGTACGCGTCCGGGCCCGTCTGGGAGAGGAGCTGCTCGAAGTGTTCCTTACCGTCGGCCGTCAACCGGTAGACGATCTTGGCGCGGCGTCCCGTGAGGGAAGCGGCGGCCTCGCCGACGTTCCCCGGCTCCTCGATCAACCAGCCGTTGGCGACCAGCGTCTTGAGGCAGGGGTAGAGCGTCCCGTAGCTGAACGCCCGGAACACACCCAGTGACGTGTTGAGCCGTTTGCGCAGCTCATAGCCGTGCATCGGGGATTCGCGGAGCAGGCCGAGTACAGCGAACTCGAGGATGCCGGATCGCCGGCTCATCGTCGCCTCCTCTCGTCCTTATGCCGCGCTGATGTATCGACTCGATACATCAGCACGATAGAACGAGCTTCCTCGTGCGACAAGAGGGGGGCCGGTGAACGGGATCACATCAGGGATTCATCGAGAGCAAGTTGCCTGATTTGAGGTGAACTTCGGGGCTAGGGGGTTTTGACGGTGCGTAGTCTGTGCGCCATGCAGACCACCGGGAACCGAGTGACGCCTGGGGGCGTCCCTGTCCCTGGTGCAGTACGGGTGAATGCGGAAGGGGCCGCATCCGTACTTCGGGGGGACCGGAAAACAGCCGCCTTTACCAGGCGCGCAAAGGTGCGCCTGCCCGAGGAGTAGTCGTTCGATGAGCGAGCACCGTCGCAAACCGCCGCCGCCGCAGGGAGGCGGACGTGCCGCGGCCCGACGCGGCCAGTCCGGCTCGTCCTCCGGCCGCCGTGCGGCACCGCGAGGCGCCACTGGGTCTCCGTCCGGCTCGTACGGTCCGGAGGACGAGGAGCGTCCGTACGGGAGTCGTGCCGAAGCCCGGCGCGCGGCACAGCGCAGCGGGAGCGGTCGGCGCAGAGTGGCCGAGCCGTCTCGCGGAGGCCGGCGGGCCGCACCCGGCGGACCGGGAGGGGCCGGACGGGGCCGCGCGGTAGCGTCCGGCAAGAAGCGGATAATCGATTACCCGCGCCGCGACAAGGACGGATGGCACCGGTGGGTGCCCTCCTGGAAACTCGTCTCCGGGTTGTGCGTCGGCTTCTTCGGCACCATGGTGGCCGCCGCGGGCATCGCCTACGCCATGGTGGGCATCCCTGATGTCGCCAAGATCGCGGAGGCCCAGAACAACGTCTACTACTGGGCCGACGGCTCCCAGATGGTCGCCACGGGCGGTGAGCGCAACCGTCAGAGCATCAGCTTCGCGCAGATTCCCAAGGAGATGCGCAACGCCGTCATCTCCCAGGAGAACAAGACCTTCTACTCCGACAGCGGCATCGACCCCAAGGGCATCGCCCGCGCCGTGTTCAACATGGCCAAGGGCGGCGATACGCAGGGTGGGTCCACCATCACCCAGCAGTACGTGAAGAACGCGATGCTGAACGACCAGTCGCAGACGATCTCCCGCAAGGTCAAGGAGATCTTCGTCTCGATCAAGGTCGGCGCCAAGGAACCGAAGGACAAGATCCTCGAGGGCTACCTGAACTCCGCGTACTACGGCCGCGGCGCCTACGGGATCCAGGCCGCAGCGCGGGCGTACTTCAACGTGGATGCCGTCGACCTCAACGCGGGACAGTGCGCCTTCCTGTCGGCGATGCTCAAGGGCGCCACGTACTACGACCCGGCGGGCTCGACTTCGATCGACCCGGCCGCGACTCCTGAGGCGAACAGCGAGCGCGCCAAGCGGCAGATGCAGGACACCCTCAACAAGATGGTGGAGTACGAGCATCTGAGCCAGGAAGAGCGGGACAAGTACACCGACCTTCCCACCGTGCGGAACCCGCAGTCGAACGCGCAACTGGGCGGCCAGATCGGTTACCTCGTCAGGCTCGCCAAGTCGTCCGTGGTCAGGAACGGCGTGGTTTCGGAGCAGCAGATGGAGAGGGGCGGCTACTCGATCTACACGACCTTCGACAAGAAGAAGGTCGAGGATCTCGAATCCGCGGTGCAGAAGGTCTACAAGGAGGAGATCGACCCCGAGAAGCGTCCCGACAAGGACACGCACGTACAGTTCGGCGGGGCGTCCGTGGAACCCGAAACCGGCGCCATCAAGGCTGTTTACGGTGGAGAGGACGCGACCAAGCACTTCACCAACAACGCCGACGTGACCGGTGCCCAGGTCGGTTCGACGTTCAAGCCCTTCGTGCTGGCGGCGGCGATGAACTGGGGCGTGCGCGATCCCGACCTCGGGCCGACCCAGTCCCAGGACGAACGCACGATCGTCTCCCCCAAGAGCCTCTACAGCGGCAAGAACGACCTCAAGATCAAGGAATACGACGGGACGATCTGGAAGAACGAGGACGGCGAGCAGTGGCTCCAGAGGAATGACGGCCGGGTGTCGCTGGGCGATCCGCCGGACTACAAGATCAGCCTCCGGGAGGCGATGCGGGAGTCGTCGAACTCTGCCTTCGTGCAGCTCGGCATGGACGTCGGTCTGGACAAGGTGAAGGAGGCCGCCGTTGACGCGGGCCTTCTCGAGGACAGCCTGGCGGGTGCCGGCTACCCGTCGTTCTCCATCGGTGTCTCGTCCCCGAGTGCCATCCGTATGGCGGACGCGTACGCGACCTTCGCGGCGAGCGGCAAGCAGAGCGAGCCCTACTCCGTGACCAAGGTGACGGACAAGAGCGGCACGATCTACACGCACAAGGTCGAGACCGAGCAGGCGTTCAGCGCTCAGGTCGCGGACAACGTCACGGACATTCTGAAAACCGTCGTCGAGGAAGGTACGGGTACCAACGCCCGGCTGCCGGGCCGCGAGGTGGCGGGCAAGACCGGTACCACGGACGGCAACAAGTCCGCCTGGTTCGTCGGCTACACGCCGCAGCTGTCGACCGCGATCAGCATGTTCCGCTACCCGGACGACGAGTCCGTCAAGGAGCGGAAGTTCCTGGAGATGTACGGAACAGGCGGTGAGGAGACGATCCACGGCGCGTCGTTCCCGTCCCACATCTGGAAGGACTACATGGAAGACGCGCTGAAGGGCACCAAGGCGGAGAAGTTCCCGAAGCCGGAGCCCATCGGCGAGGTCGTCAACGACACCCCGCCGCCGAGCCCGTCCCCCTCTCCCTCTCCCTCTTCCTCCGAGACGGAGGAGGCGAGCCCCTCGCCGAGCCCGTCGCCGAGCAGGACGGAGACCAGCCCCACACCGTCCGCACCGACATCGACGTGCGAGGTTTGGGACTGGAACTGCAACAACGGGAATGATGGCGACAATGACAACTCCGACAACGACCCGGGCGGCCCGGGCGGGAGCGGGTCACCCTCACCGACGTCCACCGAGACGGAGGGCAACGGCGACGGAGACGGGAACAGCCAGGGAAACACCATCTGGGGCTCGAACGGTTAGCTGAAGAGTTGCCCGGCATGGGCGTTTCACGTGAAACGCCCGCAAGTTTCACGTGAAACAGGGGCCGTCGCATCCACGAGGGTGCGGCGGCCCCGGCGTATTCCCAGGTACGTACGGCAGGATGTGCCCCATGCCCAGTGCAGAATCGACGCCAGCGAGCGTGCACGAGCCGGACCCGGCACAACCGACCAGGGAGGACACGGTCGCCGCCGCCGGCAGCGAGCTGATCGGCGGCCCTCTCGGCCGACGTGCCCTGCTCGGGACGTCCTGGTGGACTCCTGTGCGGGTGATCGCTCTTGTGGCGATCGGCATGTTCGCCCTCGGCCTGGTCCAGAAGGCGCCCTGTTACAACGGTGCCTGGTTCTTCGGTGCCAGCTCCCAGTACACGCATGCGTGCTACTCGGACATCCCGCACCTCTACCAGGGGCGCGGGTTCGTCGACGGGCTTGTGCCGTACTTCGACAAGTTGCCGGGCGACATGGAGTACCTCGAATACCCGGTGCTGACCGGCGTTTTCATGGAGGTTGCGTCCTGGCTCACCCCGGGTGACGGCTCGATCCAGGACCAGGAGCAGTGGTACTGGATGGTCAACGCCGGGATGCTCATGGTGTGTGCGGTCGTCATCGCCGTATGCGTGACCCGTACGCACGCGCGGCGCCCCTGGGACGGCCTGCTGGTCGCCCTTGCGCCGGCCTTGGCGCTGACCGCGACCGTCAACTGGGACCTGCTGGCTGTTGCTCTGACGTCCGCCGCGATCCTGATGTGGTCGCGGGGGCGTTCGTTGGCCTTCGGTGTTCTGCTGGGGCTGGCCACGGCCGCGAAGCTCTATCCCTTCCTGATCCTGGGCCCGCTGCTCGTGCTGTGCTGGCGTGCGGGCAAGTGGCGTGACTTCGGGAAGGCCCTGGGAGGTGCGGCCGTCGCCTGGCTCGTGGTGAACCTGCCGGTGATGCTCTTCGCGTTCGACGGCTGGTCGAAGTTCTACACGTTCAGCCAGGAACGCGGAGTCGACTTCGGATCCTTCTGGCTGATCCTGGCCCAGAACTCCGACAACCCGCCCAGCACCGAGACCGTCAACACGCTGGCCACGCTCCTGATGGTGGTGTGCTGCGGCGGCATCGCGGCGCTCACCCTGACCGCCCCCAGGCGTCCGCGGTTCGCCCAGCTCGCCTTCCTGATCGTCGCGGCGTTCATCCTCACCAACAAGGTCTACTCACCGCAGTACGTGCTGTGGCTGATTCCGCTGGCCGCCCTGGCCCGGCCGAAGTGGCGCGACTTCCTGATCTGGCAGGCATGCGAGGTCGTTTACTTCCTGGGCATCTGGATGTATCTCGCGTACACGACCAGCGGCGACGCCCACAAAGGCCTGCCGACGGACGGTTATCACTGGGCCATCGGCGTCCACCTGCTGGGGACGCTGTTCCTGTGTGTCATGGTCGTGCGCGACATTCTGATGCCGGACCGGGACCCGGTCCGGCGAACGGGCGACGACGACCCGTCGGGTGGTGTGCTCGACGGCGCGAAGGACGCCTTCGTCCTGGGACCCGCCGCTCATTCCCCGCATCACACGGCTCACTACGAGACATCCCGGGTGCAGTGGGGCGTGGGACAGCAGACGGGTCGTTCGCTCTGAGCGAACAGGGCCCTGGCGCGGAACTGCCGCCGTAAGCCATGGGGAAGGCCGTACACGGGACAGCGTGTACGGCCTTTGTCGCTGTTGCCGGATCCGACGCCGGCCCGGCCGTCAGCGGTCGACGATCCGGTCGAACTGCGTGGTGGTGTGCCGCAGATGGGCCACCAGTTCGTCACCGACCTTGGGCTCCGGCGCGTCCGAGGGCACGAACAGGATCGAGACCTGCATGTGCGGCGGCTCCGCGAACCAGCGCTGCTTGCCGCCCCAGACGAACGGCGCGAGATTGCGGTTGACCGTGGCGAGTCCGGCCCGGGCGACACCCTTGGCGCGCGGCATGACGCCGTGCAGCGCCTTCGGTGCTTCCAGGCCCACCCCGTGCGACGTACCGCCCGCCACGACCACCAGGAAGCCGTCGGAGGCGGCCCTCTGCTGCCGGTAGCCGAAGCGCTCGCCCTTGGCGACGCGCGTGACGTCGAGGACCGCCCCGCGGTACTCGGTGGCCTCGTGGTCCCCCAGCCACAGCCGGGTACCGATCCGGGCGCGGAAGCGGGTCTGCGGGAACTGCTGCTGGAGCCGGGCGAGTTCGTCCGCCTTGAGGTGGCTGACGAACATCGTGTGCAGCGGCAGCCGGGCCGCGCGCAGCCGGTCCATCCAGCCGATGACCTCCTCGACGGCGTCCGAGCCGTCGGTACGGTCCAGCGGCAGGTGGATGGCGAAGCCCTCCAGCCGGACGTTCTCTATGGCGGCGTGAAGCTGCGGCAGGTCCTGCTCGCTGATGCCGTGCCGCTTCATCGAGGACATCACCTCGATGACCACGCGCGCGCCCACGAGGCCGTACACGCCGTCGATGGACGACACCGAGCGCACGACCCGGTCGGGCAGCGGTACGGGCTCCTCGCCGCGCCGGTACGGCGTCAGGACCAGCAGGTCACCGCCGAAGAAGTCCTTGATCCGGGCAGCCTCGTACGTCGTGCCGACGGCCAGCACGTCCGAGCCCAGCCGCGTGGCCTCCTCCGCCAGCCGCTCGTGGCCGAAGCCGTAGCCGTTGCCCTTGCAGACCGGTACCAGCCCGGGGAACTGCTCCTGCACGTGCTTGTGGTGCGCCCGCCAGCGCGCGGTGTCGACGTAGAGCGTGAGCGCCATGGCCGGATCTGGGACCTTTCTCGTGGCTGCGGTGTGCTGCGGTGTGCTGCGGTGTGTTGGGACTGTCGGGGGAAAGCCTTGGGGGAGCTGTGAAAGCTGTCACCGACGCTACGGGAGCCGGCGGCGTCGGGCAGGGGATCAGCGGCGTGACATGTAGATGTCGAGTGCCTTGTGGAGCAGCTTGTTCAGTGGGAAGTCCCACTCGCCGAGGTACTCGGCCGCCTGCCCGCCTGTGCCGACCTTGAACTGGATCAGGCCGAAGAGGTGGTCGTTCTCGTCCAGGGAGTCGGAGATGCCGCGCAGGTCGTAGACGGTGGCGCCCAGGGCGTAGGCGTCGCGCAGCATGGCCCACTGCATCGCGTTCGAGGGCCGGACCTCGCGGCCGATGTTGTCGGAGGCGCCGTAGGAGTACCAGACGTGCCCGCCGACGACCAGCATGGTCGCCGCCGACAGGTTCACCCCGTTGTGCCGGGCGAAGTACAGCCGCATGCGGTTGGGGTCCTCGTTGTTGAGGGCCGCCCACATGCGCTGGAAGTACGACAGCGGACGCGGCCGGAAGCGGTCGCGCACGGCCGTGATCTCGTACAGGCGCTGCCACTCCTCGAGGTCGTGGTAGCCGCCCTGGACGACCTCGACACCGGCCTTCTCGGCCTTCTTGATGTTGCGGCGCCACAGCTGGTTGAAGTTCTTGTGGACCTCTTCCAGGGACCGGTTGGCCAGTGGCACCTGGAAGACGTAGCGGGGCTGCACGTCACCGAAGCCGGCGCCGCCGTCCTCGCCCTGCTGCCAGCCCATGCGGCGCAGCTTGTCGGCCACCTCGAAGGCGCGCGGCTCGATGTGGTCGGCCTCTATGTCACGCAGGCGCTTGACGTCGGGATCCTGGATGCCCTTCTTGATGGACGTGGCGTCCCAGCGGCGGATGATCACCGGCGGGCCCATCTTCACCGAGAAGGCGCCCTGCTGCTTGAGATGCGCCAGCATGGGCTCCATCCAGTCCTGCAGGTTCGGCGCGAACCAGTTGATGACCGGGCCCTCGGGGAGGTAGGCGAGGTAACGCTTGATCTTGGGCAGCTGCCGGTACAGGACCAGTCCCGCGCCGACCAGATGACCGGTCCGGTCGTCGAACCAGCCGAGGTTCTCCGAGCGCCATTCCGCCTTCACGTCTGCCCATGCCGGGACCTGCATGTGACTCGCCGCGGGCAGACTCTGGATGTAGGCCAGATGCTGTTCGCGGCTGATGGTCCTCAGGGTCAGGCTCATTCGGGGCGCTCCTCGGGCTGGTGTGTCCCCATGGGTACAGGGGCTCCGGCTCTCGCGCGAAGCCTACTGCGCCCCGTGAGCGCCCCGTCCGGCGTACGGGTGGAAGGCGGCCGTCGCGGGTGTCGGCGGCCGGGACTCAGCCGCCGACGAACCCGCCGAAGTTGCTGAAGGGCCCGCCGTGGGCCATGCCGAAGAAGAAGCCGATCGCGCAGGCTCCGATGCCCACCACCAGGCCGAACCGCTCCCGGGTCGTCTCGGAGACGTACTGGCCGTAACCGCCGGTCAGGATTCCGATGAGCCCGGCCCACGAGGTCAGGACGTGGAGCCACGAGAATCCCGCGGTGACCAGGGCCAGCACGCCGAGCGCCAGCGTCACGACCAGCAGCGTGTCCTGCAGGGGGTGCGGTTTGCCGTCGGTGGCCAGCAGCCCGGTCCGGGGCTTGGCGGATCGCATGATCTGTGCCATGGGGAACCTCCTGCCAGAGGCAGTGTGTCTTCGCCCTTCACATTCCGCTGAGTACCGATTGTGTCCCCTCACAGCCGGATTTCAACCGCAAGCCGGTGGACGGGTACTCTGTACCTTCTGCACTGGTGTCTGCTGCCGTCCCATGGCCGGGCCACCTCCCCGGAGGAGGCCCGCTTGTCCGTGGGTCCTGGTTTACTCGTTGATACCGGTGCCAACGCATCGCAACCCTCCTGCCACGGAACGACCGTGGCCGCTGAGTCCAAAGGAGGTGGGTTCCACATGCGTCACTACGAGGTGATGGTCATCCTCGACCCCGATCTCGAGGAGCGTGCTGTCTCCCCGCTGATCGAGAACTTCCTCTCTGTCGTCCGTGACGGCGGCGGAAAGGTCGAGAAGGTCGACACCTGGGGCCGTCGTCGTCTCTCGTACGAGATCAAGAAGAAGCCCGAGGGCATCTACTCGGTCATCGACCTGCAGGCCGAGCCTGCGGTCGTCAAGGAGCTCGACCGCCAGATGAACCTGAACGAGTCGGTCCTCCGGACCAAGGTCCTCCGTCCCGAGATGCACTGAGCCTTCCGCTCAGCCGATCCCGGGATTCGAGTAGCAGCACAAGCAGCCAGCAGCAAACCCGCCGAGAGGTTCCCCCATGGCAGGCGAGACCGTCATCACGGTCGTCGGCAATCTTGTCGACGACCCCGAGCTGCGCTTCACCCCGTCCGGTGCGGCCGTCGCGAAGTTCCGTGTCGCGTCGACTCCCCGCACCTTCGACCGTCAGACGAACGAGTGGAAGGACGGCGAAAGCCTCTTCCTCACCTGCTCGGTCTGGCGTCAGGCGGCGGAGAACGTCGCCGAGTCGCTCCAGCGAGGCATGCGCGTCATCGTGCAGGGCCGGCTGAAGCAGCGGTCCTACGAGGACCGTGAGGGCGTCAAGCGCACGGTCTACGAGCTGGACGTCGACGAGGTCGGCGCCAGCCTGCGCAGTGCCACGGCCAAGGTCACCAAGACCTCGGGCCAGGGCCGCGGAGGCCAGGGTGGTTACGGCGGCGGTGGCGGCCAGGGTGGCGGCGGCTGGGGCGGCGGCCCCGGCGGTGGCCAGCAGGGCGGCGGCGCTCCGGCCGACGACCCCTGGGCGACCAGCGCTCCCGCCGGTGGCCAGCAGGGTGGTGGCGGCCAGGGAGGCGGCGGCTGGGGCGGTGGCTCCGGCGGCGGTGGCGGCTACTCGGACGAGCCCCCCTTCTAGAGGGCGCTCCACTCACACTTCTTGATCACACAGGAGAAACATCATGGCTAAGCCGCCTGTGCGCAAGCCGAAGAAGAAGGTCTGCGCATTCTGCAAGGACAAGGTCACGTACGTGGACTACAAGGACACGAACATGCTGCGGAAGTTCATTTCCGACCGTGGCAAGATCCGTGCCCGCCGCGTGACCGGTAACTGCACCCAGCACCAGCGTGACGTCGCCACGGCCGTGAAGAACAGCCGTGAGATGGCGCTGCTGCCCTACACCTCCACCGCGCGATAAGGGAAGGGTGACCGACTAATGAAGATCATCCTCACCCACGAGGTCTCCGGCCTCGGTGCCGCGGGCGACGTCGTCGACGTCAAGGACGGTTACGCTCGCAACTACCTGATCCCGCGGAAGTTCGCCATCCGCTGGACCAAGGGCGGCGAGAAGGACGTCGAGCAGATCCGTCGTGCTCGCAAGATCCACGAGATCCAGACCATCGAGCAGGCCAACCAGGTCAAGGGCCAGCTCGAGGGCGTGAAGGTCCGCCTGGCCGTTCGCTCCGGCGAGGCCGGTCGCCTCTTCGGCTCCGTCACCCCGGCCGACGTCGCTTCGGCGATCAAGGCTGCCGGTGGTCCGGAGGTCGACAAGCGTCGCATTGAGCTGGGTTCGCCGATCAAGACCCTGGGCGCCCACGAGACGTCCGTGCGTCTGCACCCCGAGGTTGCCGCCAAGGTCAGCATCGAGGTCGTCGCAGCCTGAGCACTGCTCTCGCTGAAGCGATGAGAGGGGGCCGCTTCTCCCGGAAGGGGGATGCGGCCCCCTCTTCGTGGTCGGGTTCTCACGGCCTCGCTTTGCGGCCGCTTCACGCCTGAGTTTCACGTGAAACATCGTGTTTCATGCGAAACGGTCAGCGCGTCGCGCCGGTGACGACCCAGCGGCCCGATCGCGTTCGCAGCCACAGTGTCACCAGGCGCATCGTCATCATCAGCGTCATGGCTGCCCACACGGCGGTGAGCCCACCACCGAGCGTCGGGACCAGAAGCGCCGCGGGAGTGAAGACCGCGAGAGTGACCAACATTGCCCAAGCGAGATACGGGCCGTCGCCGGCGCCCATCAGAACGCCGTCCAGGACGTACACCACTCCGCAGATCGGCTGCGATACGGCCACGATCACGAGAGCGGGCAGGGCGGTGTCCTTGACAGCGGAGTCCCCGGTGAAAAGGGCCAGGAACACCGGACGCGAGAGCACCACGAGCACTCCGAGCACGACCCCGACCGCGACGCCCCACTCCACCATCCTGCGGCAGGCGTCGCGGGCACCCTGGGCGTCGCCGGCTCCCAGGCAGCGCCCGATGATGGCCTGCCCGGCGATGGCGATGGCATCGAGGGCGAAGGCGAGCAGGCTCCACAGGGACAGGATGATCTGATGGGCCGCGACGTCGGCGTCACCGAGCCGGGCCGCCACAGCCGTGGCGATCATGAGGATCGCCCGCAGCGAGAGGGTACGCACCAGCAGCGGCACCCCGGCCTGGGCGGAGGCCCTGATGCCGGCAATGTCCGGGCGCAGCGAGGCACCGTGTCGGCGTGCCCCGCGGATCACCACCCAGAGGTACACGGTGGCCATGCCGCACTGGGCGATGACGGTGCCCCAGGCGGAGCCCGCGATGCCGAGGCCGGCGCCGTAGACGAGGACGACGTTGAGGGCGGCGTTGGCGACGAAGCCGGCGATGGCGACGTAGAGGGGGGTCCGGGTGTTCTGCAGTCCCCGCAGGACACCGGTCGAGGCGAGTACGACGAGCATGGCAGGGATGCCGAGGGCGGAGATACGCAGATACGTGACGGCGTACGGAGCCGCGGCGTCGGAGGCGCCGAAGAGTTCTACGAGGGAGGGGGCCGTGGGCAGGACGACGGCGATGACGGCGGCACCGAGCAGCAACGCCAGCCAGATGCCGTCCATGCCCTGGCGGATCGCGGATTGCAGATCGCCCGCGCCGACACGCCGGGACACGGCCGCCGTGGTGGCGTAGGCGAGGAAGACGAAGACGCTGACGGCTGTGGTGAGCAGGGCCGAGGCGATGCCTAGTCCGGCGAGTTGTGCGGTGCCGAGATGGCCGATGATCGCGCTGTCGGCCATGACGAAGAGGGGCTCGGCGACGAGCGCGCCGAAGGCAGGGACGGCCAGCGCGATGATGTCTCGGTCGTACCGGCGCCGGGCGGTTCGGGAGCGCGCGGGAGCCTGTGTCATGGGCACCAATCTAATCGTCCACAGGTAAGAGATGCAATGCGACTGTGACCCTTACGCGTCGTCTCGTCGTGTGCACTTCTGGGCACGGTTCGAAGCGATCTTGAACTGAGTGGGAAAGTTTTTCTTCTGCACAGGGAGTGGACGGCAGAGGTGCAGGTCAGATGGGTTTGTCAGGGGAGTGCGAGGGCTTGTTCACAGGGCTGTCCACCGGGTCGTGCACAGGTTTCGGGGAGTTCTCCACAGCATCTGGCCGGTCGTCCACATGGCCTGTGGATAACCAGATTGGCTGACGGTGCCCGCAGGCCTACGGTGGTCCGGCGTCTGCTCCGTCCGTCGGCTGGTGAACCCTCACAAAACCGACGCGCCAGAACCGGATTCGGGCGTCCTATTTGTCAGTGCCGTGCCGTAGAAATGAGAGCACGGCGAGGTCCGCTCGGCGGACGGGAGGAGGTGGCTCGGTGAGCATTTCCGAGCCCTTGGACGACCCGTGGGCCGACACCGGTCCCAGTGATCGTCTGCCCGCTTCCCGCCGTCGAGGAGACGGCGGCCGCAGCCGCGACGAGCAGCACGAGCGGGGTCCGGACAGTGCCGGGTGGGACGGCGGCGGGCCGTCGTTCGAGCGGGTGCCGCCGCAGGACCTGGACGCGGAGCAGTCCGTCCTCGGCGGCATGCTCCTGTCCAAGGACGCCATTGCAGACGTCGTCGAGATCCTCAAGGGCCACGACTTCTACAAGCCGGCCCACGAGACGGTCTACCAGGCCATCCTCGACGTCTACGCCAAGGGCGAGCCGGCCGACCCCATCACGATCGCGGCCGAGCTCACCAAACGTGGCGAGATCAACAAGGTCGGCGGAGCATCGTATCTGCACACTCTCGTCCAGACCGTGCCGACGGCCGCGAACGCCGCGTACTACGCGGAGATCGTGCACGAACGTGCCGTCCTGCGCCGTCTGGTGGAGGCCGGCACACGGATCACGCAGATGGGGTACGCGGCCGACGACGACGTCGACGAGATCGTCAACCGCGCCCAGGCGGAGATCTACGCCGTTACTGAGCAGCGCACCAGTGAGGACTACCTGCCGCTCGGTGACATCATGGAGGGGGCCCTCGACGAGATCGAGGCGATCGGGTCGCGCAGCGGCGAGATGACCGGTGTGCCCACGGGGTTCACGGACTTCGACTCGCTGACCAACGGGCTGCATCCCGGTCAGATGATCGTCATCGCGGCCCGTCCCGCCATGGGTAAGTCGACGCTCGCGCTGGACTTCGCGCGGGCCGCCTCGATCAAGAGCAACCTGCCGAGCGTCATCTTCTCGCTCGAAATGGGGCGCAACGAGATCGCGATGCGTCTGCTGTCCGCCGAGGCCCGCGTAGCGCTGCACCACATGCGGTCCGGCACGATGACAGACGACGACTGGACTCGCCTGGCCCGTCGGATGCCGGATGTCTCGGCCGCTCCGCTCTACATCGATGACTCCCCGAACCTGTCGATGATGGAGATCCGTGCCAAGTGCCGCCGTCTCAAACAGCGCAACGACCTCAAGCTGGTCATCATCGACTATCTCCAGCTGATGCAGTCGGGCGGTTCCAAGCGCGCGGAGAGCCGTCAGCAGGAGGTCTCGGACATGTCCCGTAACCTCAAGCTTCTGGCCAAGGAACTGGAGATCCCGGTCATCGCGCTCTCCCAGCTGAACCGTGGTCCCGAGCAGCGCACCGACAAGAAGCCGATGGTCTCCGACCTGCGTGAGTCAGGTTCGATCGAGCAGGACGCCGACATGGTCATCCTGCTGCACCGCGAGGACGCCTATGAGAAGGAGTCGCCGCGCGCGGGCGAGGCGGATCTGATCGTGGCCAAGCACCGCAACGGCCCGACGGCGACGATCACCGTCGCTTTCCAGGGCCACTACTCGCGTTTCGTGGACATGGCCCAGACCTGACCCAGTGGGGGGAAATCGGCTCGACGCGCGACGCCCCGACCGATGGACTGGGAGCATGACGACATCTCAGGAAGAGCTGCTCCCCGCCACCCGCAGGGCGCTGCTGCACCGGATCGCCGTGGCCCAGGCCGAGGGGCGTACCCCGTCGCTCGTCGCAGCGGTCGTCCGGGACGGGTGCACCGTGTGGCACGGAGCGCGGACCTCGGTGGACGGGCACGGCCCGGACGAGAACGTGCAGTACCGGATCGGCTCGATCACCAAGACGTTCACCGCCGTCCTCGTCCTGCGGCTGCGCGACGATGGAGTGCTCGACCTCGGGGATCCGCTGGAGAAGCACCTGCCGGGTACCGGAGCGGGCGAGGCCACGATCGCCGAGTTGCTGGCGCACTCGGGTGGGCTGGCCGCCGAGTCGCCCGCGCCGTGGTGGGAGCGGACGCCGGGGTCGCTGAGGCCCGAGCTCGCCGACGTGCTGGGCGAGCAGCCGCTCCTGCACCCGCCGGGCCGTCGGCACCACTACTCGAACCCGGGCTATACCCTGCTCGGTGCCCTGGTCGAGAAGTTGCGCGGTGCGCCGTGGGAGGACGTTCTACGGCGGGAGGTGCTGGAACCGCTGGGTCTGGACCGTACGTCCGGAAGTCCGCAGGCACCCCACGCCGGCGGCTGGGCGGTACATCCATGGGCCGATGTGATGCTGGCCGAGCCCGTCGAAGACCTCGGGCGGATGGCCCCTGCCGGTCAGCTCTGGTCCACCACGGGAGACCTGGCACGGTTCGCCGTCTTCCTGGCGAGGGGGGACGACAGGGTGCTGAGCGCGGAGACCGTGCAGGAGATGAGGACACCTGCGGCGCCGGCCGAGGCCGCGGACGTCGTGGACGGTTCGGCGTACGGCCTGGGCCTGCAGATCCAGCGCTGGGACGGGCGGCTGCTCGTGGGGCATTCCGGTTCCTTGCCGGGCTTCCTGGCCAACCTCACCATCAGCGTGGAGGACGACGTGGCTGCGGTGGTCCTGACCAACTGCACGTCCGGGCCGATGCCGGCCGTGGTCGGTGCCGATCTCGTTCGTATCGTCGCCGAGGCGGAACCGCGGTTCCCCGAACCGTGGCGCCCGCTGCCGGAAGTCGACGCCTCTGTGCTTGAGTTGGCCGGTCAGTGGTACTGGGGGACACACGCCTTCGCCCTGAGGCTGACGCCCGGTGGGGGAGTCTCGCTGGAGCCGCTGACGGGATATGGCCGCAGCTCGCGCTTCCGGGCGAACAGCGATGGTACGTGGACGGGGCTCGAGGGCTACTACGCCGGGGAACTCCTGCGAGGCGTGCGGCGGGCGGACGGGTCCGTGAGCCACCTGGACCTTGGGTCGTTCGTATTCACGCGCCAGCCGTACGACGAAGGGGCGCCTGTGCCGGGAGGAGTGGACCCGGAGGGGTGGCACGGGATCGGCCAGGACAAGTTCTAGGTATCTCGAGCAGCGCCGTGTGCGCCCTGTTTCACGTGAAACAGGGCACACACGGCCGCGCCCTGCTCAGAGCTGGAGCTTGAAGCCCGTGTGCGAGGCCGAGAAGCCGAGACGCTCGTAGAAGCGATGGGCGTCGGTCCGGGTCTTGTCGGAGGTGAGCTGTACCAGGTGGCATCCCTGTCGACGGGACTCGTCGATCGCCCACTCGATGAGCTGGGTACCCAGGCCGCTGCCGCGTTCGGCGGCGTCGATGCGGACGCCTTCGATGATCGACCGAGTGGCACCGCGCCGGGACAGGCCGAGGACGATCGTCAACTGGAGTGTGCCGACGACGCGGCCGTCGCGGACGGCGACGACCAGGTGCTGGTTGGGATCGTCGCTGAGCCGTTCGTAGGCGGCCAGGTAGGGGCTCAGGTCGTCCGGTGACTCGCGCTGGGCCCCCAGGGGGTCGTCGGCGAGCATGGCGACGATCGCTGGGATGTCGTCCTCGGTGGTGGGTCGTATAACAAGATCTCCCATGGCCGCACCCTATGCAGAGGCGGCGGGAGAGAGAGTGCGGCCTACGCCGGCACCGGTCGCCGGCCTTCAGGCGGGCGCCGGCGTCTTGAGGGTCTCAACTGCCCGGACCAACGGGGCCAATTCCGCATTCCTGGCCGCCTCGTCGAGGGCCTCGCGCAGGGCGGCGTCATTGGTCGGCCGCGCCTCGTCCAGCAGGCTCAGACCCGCCGCGGTGACGTTGGTGTAGATGCCGCGGCGATCGGTGGGGCACAGATAGCGCTCGAGCAGTCCGCGGTCCTCGAGCCGGGTCACCAGGCGTGTGGTGGCGCTCTGGCTCAGGACGACGGCATCGGCGACCTGCTTCATCTGCAAATGTCCCCCGTCGCCGTCGTGCTGCCGACTGAGTACGTCGAGCAGGGAGTACTCGCGCACGCTCAGATCGTGACCGGTCTGCAGGGCGCGTTCGATGTGAGCCTCGATCCTCCCGTGCAGCAGGGAGAGGGCGCACCAGCCCTGGGAGAGGGCGGTGAGCGCGGGGTCCGTCGCTGTCATGTGTTTCCTCCGACCCGGAGTGGCTGAGACCAGGCTAGACCAGTGCCGCATCATTCGGCGCCTGCATACAGCCCGCGTATGCAACGTTTGTAGGTGCATTGATAGCGGCCCTGTGTTCGTCTGGAAGGTGCACTCCTTCATGCCTCTCGCGCTTGTGGCCCTCGCGATCGGGGACTTCGGAATCGAAACGGCACAGTCCGTGGTGATGGGTTTGCTGCCCGAGGTCACCAGCGACTACGGGGTCTCCAGCCCCACCGCCGGCATGGTGTCCGGTGACCGTGCTCGGTATCAAGGTCCCGCGCACGTGAACGCTGATGCCTCGTCGGCGGCAGGTTCGCCGGCCGCGCCCTGCCGCCCACGCTGGACGTCTCCCTCGGCGCCCGTCGCGCTCGCCCTCTTGGGCTTCGCCGTACCGCACGCCGCTGTACCGGACGCCGTTGCCTCGCGAGAGGCAGTCCGCCGCGCAGGGTCAGCCCGCTGCCACGGTCAGCGGCGCGAACCGCCGGCTCCAGTCCCCGGGCAGTTCGGTGATCCCGTACGCCATGACCGCGTTGGGCGCTACGGAGGAGAGGCCGTGCTCCTTCACCCAGCTCAGCAGCTCTTCGTGGCGCACGTCGATGTCCGTGCGCAACGGCCGGTCGGTGCGGGCGGCGAGGGAGCCGACGAGCGCCTTGGCCGTCTCGGTGTCGCGGGCGATCAGGGGGCCCACGACGTGGGTGTCCATATTGGGCCAGGCCGCGGCGTACCCGATGAGCCGACCGTCCTCCTCGGCGACGCGGAGCTGGTCCGCGAAGGCCGGCAGCCGCGTGATGATGTGCGTGCGGTCGGCGCCGAACACCTCTTCGTCGAGCCGGAGGATCGCGGGGAGGTCCTCGGCCGTGGCAGCGCGCGTGGCGGTCCGGGGTTCCGGCCCGCCTGGTGTGAAACGCCCGCGCACCATCTCGGCCCGGCCGGTGGCCTTGAAGCCGAGCTCCTCGTAGAGCGGCCGGCCGTGCGGGGTCGCGTGCAGGGTCAGGGGGGTGGTGCCCAGTGCGGAGACGACGTGGCGCATCAGCCGGCGTCCGATCCCCTGGCGGGCGTGCCGCTCGGCGACCAGCACCATGCCGATACCGGCGAGGGAGGGACGTTCGTGCGGTCCGTACTCGGTGACGGTGCAAGCGCTGACGAGACCGCCCCCGGGATCGTCGATGCCGTAGCCCTTCCCGGCTGTGAGGAGGAACCTCCACTTGTGTTCTTCGCGCAGCCACCCCCGGTCCTCGGACAGATCGGCGCAGGCGGTGAGATCGCGGAGCGTCAGACGGCGGATCGGCAGAGAGGCGAGGGAAGGTGTCGGCACGCACGTCAGGCTGTCCGACAACGGCCGTCCGCGTCCACCACTTTCCGGCGGAACACGCGAGCTTTTGGCCGCATTGTGGCCGAGTGCACAGCGGTCCGTCACCCGTTGGACTCCGTACCGCCCGACAGACCGGTTGCCGACGGTGTCAGCCGAGGTCGGGAGCGTGCATGGCACGCACCCCCTCGATGTTGCCGTCCAGGAAGTGCCTCAGCGACAGCGGGACGAGGTGGACGGAGGCGATCCCGACCCGGGTGAACGGCACCCGCACGATCTCGTACTCCCCGGCGGGATCGTCGACCTCGGGGCCGTGGCGCAGGGACGGGTCCATGGACTCCAGGCGGCAGACGAAGAAGTGCTGCACTTTCACGCCGGTCGCGCCCTCGTCCTCGCCGACGTGCTCCACCGTGTCCACGAAGCAGGGGACCACGTCAGTGATCTTGGCGCCGAGTTCCTCGTGCACCTCGCGGTGCAGGGCGTCCACGACAGTGCTGTCGCCCGGCTCTACCCCACCTCCGGGAGTGACCCAGTAGGGATCGACACCGGGCTTGGTGCGCTTGATCAGGATCAGGTGATCGCCGTCCAGGAGGACGGCACGGGCGGTGCGCTTGACCACGGGTCGGACGGTCATGGGAGAAATGTGGCCCGGCTGGTTCCACGTGAAACATCGCGGACGCTCACCGTGCGGGGCCGTCGGCCTCAGTTCCAGACGACGGCTGCGCGCAGCAGCCCCTCATGGGCGCGGGCGATGTGCGGCATCGCCAGTGTGCCGGTACGCACCACCAGGAAATACGTTCGCAGCGGCGGCACCGCCGGATCGTGCAGGGAGACGACGTCACCGCGTTCCAGCGCCTCGGCGCACAGATAACGTGGCAGTACGGCGAGCCCGGCGCCCGCGACCGTACAGGCGAGCACCGCACGCAGGTCGGGGGCGACGACTGTGCCCGGGGCGGCCGGGCGAGCGTCGAAGACGGACGCCCAGTAACGGGCGACAAAGGGCAGAGACTCATGCACCTCGACCACGGGAACGTGCTCCAGAGCAGGAGCGGTGGTGCGGCGGGGCTTTTCGGCGCCGGTCCCGGCCCAGCGGGGCGCGGCGACCAGGATGTGCTCCTCGTCGCAGAGCGGAGTCGCCGTGAGGAGCGCGCCGCGCGGCCGGGCTGTGCCGATGGCCAGATCATGATGTCCGGCGGCCAGTCCCTCCAAGATCTCCTCGGCGTTCCCGAACGAAGCGCGCAGGGCTAAGCCCTGTCCGTCCTCGCCGGTGAGCTCCGTGAGTACGGGAAGGGCGCGCTCGGCGGTGAACTCGGGAGGCCCGGCGAGATGCAGGGTCCTCAGCGAGGACTCGTCGTCCACCCCGGTTTCGGCGATCTCGACCAGGGCGTCCAGATGCGGTGCGGCTTTGTGGGCGAGTTCGTCGCCGATGGTCGTCGGGGTCACGCCACGGGCCTGCCGCAGGAACAGGGGGCGTCCGAGCTGCCGCTCCAGGGTGCGGATCTGCGAGGTGACGGCCGGCTGGGAGAGGCCGAGCAGGGCCGCCGCGCGGGTGAAGGAGCCGGCTCGGTACACGGTCACGAAAGTGCGCAGCAAGGCCAGATCCACGGACGCCCCCTCTTCTGTTACCTCCAGCCCTCCGGCCGCGCCCAACTATAAATATGTCGATAGGTCGCTGTCGCTACAGTGATTGGACACTGACACAGAGTCAACTAGCCTTTAACCGCGCGGTTCTTCGCGCGTGGAACCGAAGGGCGGTCCGAGCCACGAGGGGGGAGGCTCGGACCGTCCGTCGTACGCGGCCGGACACGGCGCGGCGGCTGTGCGGCGCGGTCAGTCCGCGGATTCCTCCAGCGCACGCAGCAGATCGGCCAGCAGGTCCTCGGGATCCTCCGCGCCGACCGAGAGTCGGACGAAGCCCTCCGGCACCGCGTCGCCGCCCCAGCGGCCACGGCGCTCGGCCGTGGAACGCACCCCGCCGAAGCTCGTCGCATCGTCCACGAGCCGCAGTGCGTCGAGAAAGCGATCGGCACGCGCGCGGGTGGGCAGTGTGAAGGAGACGACGCACCCGTACCGCAGCATCTGCCGGGAGGCGATCTCGTGCGAGGGATCACCGGGCAGCCCCGGGTACCGCAGGCCGGTGACCTCGGGCCGTGTCCGGAGGGTTTCGGCCACCTTGAGCGCGGTGGTGTTCTGCCGGTCCACGCGCAGCTGGAGGGTGGCGAGTGACCGGTGCGCGAGCCAGGCCTCCATGGGGCCGGGGATCGCACCGACGATCTTGCGCCAGCGTCGTACGGCGGTCATCGCCCCGGCATCGCGGCCGGCCACGTAGCCCAGGAGGACGTCACCGTGGCCGGTGAGCTGCTTGGTCCCGCTGGCCACCGAGAAGTCGGCGCCGAGCTCCAGCGGCCGCTGCCCCAGAGGTGTCGCGAGCGTGTTGTCGACGGCGACCAGGGCGCCGCGCGCGTGGGCCGCCTCGACGAGCCGCCGGACGTCGCACACGTCGAGCCCGGGGTTCGACGGCGTCTCGATCCACAGCAGCTTCGCCCCGTCCAGGACGTCGAGCTGCGCGTCCCCGCCGGTCGGCGCGGTGCGTACCTCGATGCCGTACTCCTGCAGCTGGGCCCGGACCAGAGGCAGCGCCTGGTAGCCGTCGTCGGGCAGGACGACCGCGTCACCGGCGCGCAGCTGGGAGAAGAGCACCGAGGCGATCGCGGCCATGCCGGAGGCGAACACGAGTGTCTCGACCTCGTCCTGCCCGGGCGCCTCCAGCTCACCGATGGCGCGCTCGAGGTGGGTCCAGGTCGGGTTCTCGTCGCGGCCGTAGGTGTACGGGCCGGTCGGCTCGCCCGGCAGATGGAAGTGGGCGGCGAACACGGGGCCGGGCAGGGTCGGCTCGTGCTTGACCGGCTCGGGCAGTCCGGCCCGCACCGCGCGCGTGCCGTCACCGGTGCCGGAAGGGGCCGCCTCTGCGCCCGCCCCGGGTCCGTTGTTCGCAGCGGGATCGCTCATGCCGCTCGTCCTTCCACTTGCTCGCGTACCGCGGCGAGCAATCCTGTGCTCGCCGCCTCCACCATCTCAAGGCACTCCTCGAAGCCGTCCGCGCCCCCGTAGTAGGGGTCCGGTACGTCGAGGTCCTCGCGGTCGGCGGCGGGGTCGTAGGACCGCAGCAGCCTTACCTTGGCGGCGTCCCGCTCCGTGGGCGCCAGGTGGCGCAGCGCCCGCAGGTGGCCGGCGTCCAGGGCGATGACGAGGTCGAGGCGGGGGAACCAGGAGGGCTGGAACCGGCGGGCCGTGTGGTCGAGGCCGTAGCCGCTGCCCTCCAGGACGGCCATGGTGCGCGGGTCGGCGCCCTCGCCCTCGTGCCAGCCGTCGGTGCCGGCGCTGTCGGCCTCGACCAGGCCGCCCAGCCCGGCGTCCGCCACGCGCGCGTGGAAGACGGCCTCGGCCATCGGGGAGCGGCAGATGTTGCCGGTGCACACGAAGCAGACGCGGTAGGTCATCGGGATCAGTCCTTGTCGGGCAGGAACGCGTTGAGCGCCCAGGAGACGACCGAGATGATCAGGCCGCCGAGGACGGCGGTCCAGAAGCCGTCGACGTGGAAGCTCAGGTCGAGCTTGTCGGCGAGCCACGAGGTGAGCAACAGCATGAGTGCGTTGACCACCAGGGTGAACAGCCCGAGGGTCAGGATGAACAACGGGAAGGTCAGCACCCGGACGATCGGCTTGACCAGCAGGTTCACCAGGCCGAACACCAGGGCGACGACGATGAGTGTGGCGGCCTTCTCGCCGGTGCTGCCACCGGTCAGTGTGATCTTGTCGAGGAGCCACACGGCGACCGCGAGGGCGCCCGCGTTGGCGATCGTCTTGACTAGGAAATTCTTCATGTGTCTGATCGTGGCAGACGTGCTCGGTAACGAATGGTGAGGCAGGGGCGGACGAGGCGATGAAGGCATTCCGGCTGGACGAACTGGAGGCGGAACGCGCCGCCAACGATGGTGCCTACCTGCAGTTCCTGCGCGAGCGGAACATGTCGGTCGGTCTGTACGCCCTCGACGCGGGCACGGCCGACCCCCAGCAGCCGCACGCGCAGGACGAGGTGTACTTCGTGGTGAGCGGGCGGGCCGCGATCACCGTGGGCATGGAGACCACCCAGGTCGCCCGCGGCAGCGTGGTGTACGTGCCGGCCGGGGTCGCCCACAAGTTCCACCACATCAGTGAGGACCTGCGGGTTCTGGTGGTGTTCTCGCCGCCCGAGAGCTGAGCCGCGGCCCCGGGGTTCCCTAGGGGATCGGTCAGGGGGAGACAAGGGATGCGAGGGCCCCGCCGGGGCGCTCACGGCCCTAGCATCGAGTGCAGGACATCAGAAGTTCCCAGAGGCACCCGGGCCGTCGAAGGCCCCGGGACTCGAGCGGGCGGAAAGGTAAGGACGAGGCGATGCGAGAGATCTTCACGGGACTGCCGTGGTGGGTTAAGTGGGTCGCGGTACCGGTCATCGCCCTGGTCGTGTTCGGCGGGCTGATCGCCAGCGTGGTCGGTTTCGTCGTCGGACTGCTGTTCAAGCTGCTGCTCTTCGTGGCGCTCGTCGGCGGACTGATCTACGTCGTACGCAAGTTCCTGCCGAGTTCGTCGTCTCGCAGCGACTGGTGAGAGACGCGGGGAACCGGTGGCGGTAACAGGAATCACCGGTTCCCTCGCGCGAGGGAAGTTTCCCGGACGGGCCGTCGGCGAGTGGTGACCGGCGCATAGAGTCCGGAACTCCACGCGGGGGCGACCCCGCGAGTGGCGTACACCCCCACCCGTGTTCCCCGCACGGGCTGCCCCCTCGCGTTCCGGGAGTGCCTCTTGGCCACGGCTGACACCGCGTTTGTTCCAGTGCACGCAGCGCAAGCACTGCCAGTGCAGCCTCGTTCGACGCCTCGCACACCCCCAGCGGCTTCCTCCGCGGACCCGCCTTCCGCGACCCTCATCGGCTCCGTGCAGCGGGCGATGCGTCTTCTGGAGTGCGTCGCCGAACACGGTTACGGAGCTCCCGCCAAGCAACTGGCCCGTGAGGCACGGCTGGCACTGCCCACCGCGTACCACTTGCTGCGCACTCTGGTGCATGAGGGATATCTGCGCCGGGAGAAGGGCCTGTTCTTCCTCGGCGAGGCCACCGAGCGGCTGAGCAGCAGCGGAGCCGAGCAGAAACGTCGCAGCACGGTGGCCGACGCCTTGGCGCACGTACGCGACACGATCGGTGCCCCGGTGTACTACGCCATGTACCGCGACGGCGAGATCGAGATCATGAGCGTCTCGGACACGCCGGGCATTCCGGCGGTCGAGGAGTGGGCGGATTTCCGTGAGACCGGGCACGCGCACGCCGTCGGGCAGTGCCTGTTGTCGCAGCTGGACGAGGATGCCCGCCGCGACCACCTGGACCGCTACCCGGTGCAGCCGGTCACGCCGTACACGGTGCGTGACGGGCACAGTCTGCTGAAGCGACTGGAACGCATGCGTCGCATGGCGCCGGTGACCGAGCGCCAGGAGTACGCCCTGGGGACGGTCTGTGCGGCGATTCCGATCACCGTCGGCACCACGGCGGCGACGGTGGCCATCTCCCTCCCCCTCCAGCAGGCCGACCGGCTGCTGCCCGCGGCGGATCTGCTGCAGAACGAAGTGGGACGGATTCTGGGGTCACTCGCGATCTCTATCAGTATCTGAAAACTCACTCCTTGTGATCTGGTGTGTACGTTAAGCAAGATGCCACCAGTGTTAGAGGTTTGATTCCCGGACAGTCGACGGCGAATGACGGGGTAGGCGATGGGCGAGTCCGTACAGGCGGAGGTCATGATGAGCTTTCTCGTGTCCGAGGAGCTCTCTTTCCGCATTCCCGTGGAGCTGCGCTACGAGACCTGTGATCCCTATGCCGTGCGACTGACCTTCCATCTGCCCGGAGACGCTCCGGTGACCTGGGCCTTCGGCCGGGAGTTGCTGGTCGACGGGGTGGGCCGGCCGTGTGGCGACGGCGACGTGCGTATCGCGCCGGTCGATCCGGAGCCTCTGGCCGAGGTGCTGATCCGGCTTCAGGTGGGCGGCGATCAGGCGCTGTTCCGTTCGTCCGCGGCGCCCCTGGTGGCGTTCCTCGACCGGACCGACAAGCTGGTGCCGCTGGGGCAGGAGGGCGCGCTCGCCGACTTCGACGCCCACCTCGACGAGGCCCTGGACCGCATCCTGGCGGAGGAACAGAGCGCGGGCTGAACCGTTACGGCAGCTCCGCAGCGGTGGCGTAACGCTTCGCCGGACCGGTTGCCGGCGGGTCAGCGCTTCCGGCGACGGCCTCGCCCGCGTACGGGAGCCGACGCACCGGCGCCCGGTGTCGTCGTGCCGGCTGCCGGTGACGCCGGTCGGTCGCCGGACCGGTCGGCCGACACGACGAGGGCCGCGAGTGCCGTGGTGACCGGAACAGACGCCACCAGGCCGATCGAACCGACCAGCGTGCGCACGATCTCCTCCGCGACCAGCTCGCTGTTGGCGACCGTTCCCACGCCGCTCTGCGCGATCGAGAACAGCAGCAGCAGGGGCAGCGCGGCGCCGGCGTAGGCGAGGACGAGCGTGTTGACGACCGAGGCGATGTGGTCGCGGCCGATACGGATGCCCGCGCGGTACAGCCCGCGCCAGCCCATCGTCGGGTTGGCCTCGTGCAGTTCCCAGACCGCCGAGGTCTGGGTGACCGTCACGTCGTCGAGGACACCGAGCGAACCGATGATGACCCCGGCGAGCAGCAGACCGCTCATGTCGATCGTCGGATACAGGCCGTGGATGAGGCCGGTGTTGTCGTCCGTGTTCCCCGTGAGTGCGGCCCATCCGATGAACAACGACCCGAGGAGACCGATCAGCAACAACGAGATCAGGGTGCCGAGGACCGCCACCGACGTACGGGCCGACAGGCCGTGGCACAGATACAGCGCGATCAGCATGATGGCGCTGGCCCCGACCACCGCCACCGCGAGCGGGTTCGAACCCTGCAGGATCGCGGGCAGGATGAAGAAGTTGAGCAGCAGGAAGCTGATGGCCAGCGAGACCAGGGCCATGAGGCCGCGCAGCCGTCCGACGACCACGACGGCGACCGCGAAGATGCCGGCGAGCAGGGCCATCGGGAGCCCTCGGTTGATGTCGGTCACCGAGTACTGCAGGTCCTTCGGCGCGGAGGGCTCGTAGGCGACCACTACCTTCTGGCCCTCGTGCAACTGCCGTGACTGGTCCGGCTGCACGATCTCGGTGAACGTGCGGCCCTTGTCGTCGCCGCTGTCCACGCGGATCGTCGCCCGCTTGCAGTCGCCGTTCGCCTGCTGCACCGCGGACGAGCCCTCGGCGGTGGAGGTGTCTCCGGTCGGGGGGACACCCGAGGCGTTGACGGACTGGCAGCTCAGCTCGACCACCTTGGTGACGGTTCCCTGCTGCGTCTGCCGGTCGAAGCCCACCCCGGTGCGTTCGTGCGGTGGCGCACCGCCCGGCCACAGCACCGCCAGCCCGACCAGTACCGCCGCGGCGAACGGGATCAGGACCGCGGCGATGACCTTCCTCAGATGCCGGGAGACAGGCGCTGCCGGTCCGTGACTGTGGGAGTGCGCGTGTCCGTGTCCGCCCCCGTGCCCATCGGAACCGCCGGGGCCGTGACCAGCACCGTGGCCGCCGCCCGTACCGTGTCCGTCACCCCTGCCGTGTCCGTCCCCCGCGTCATGTCTGCCACCGCCCGCGTCGTGAGGAGGGACGGGGGCCTGCTCGGCCGCACGGTGGCTGTTGCCGGCCTCGGCACTCGGTCCGCGGCGGGGATCGTGCGGTGGAAACGGGGGCTGCTGCGGTGTGGTCACCGGCCGATCATCGCAAGAACGAGCGGAGCCCTCTGTTCACCGCGCCCGGATTGACGCTAGCGTGGAGGCACCTTTGTACACGCGGGAGCTCGGAGCACCGGGCTGAGAGGGCGCTGACCTCCGTCCCAGCGATGTTTCACGGGAAACGTCACCGAAGCCGAGTGATGTTTCCCACGAAGCGTCGGCAGACGGAAGCCGCTGCGTCGACCGCCGAACCTGTTACCGGGTAATGCCGGCGTAGGGAGTAGGTCTCATGACCATCAAGGACGCACGCACGCCTGCCTTCACGCAGGGTTCCGCCCAGGCGGAACCCACGGAGGCCGGGAAGTCCATCGGCTGGCACAAGGCGTACGTCGAGGGTTCGCGCCCCGACCTGCGGGTGCCGGTTCGTCAGGTGCATCTCACCAACGGGCAGTCGGTCACGCTCTACGACACGTCGGGCCCGTACACCGATCCACTCGTCGACACCGACGTCCGCAGGGGGCTGCAGCCGCTGCGAGAGAACTGGATCATCGCCCGCGGTGACACCGAGGAGTACGCGGGTCGTCCCGTCCGTCCCGAGGACGACGGAATCAAGCACACCTCCCCGCGCGGTGGTCTGCGTAACCTCGACGCCGTTTTCCCCGGACGGCCTCGTCAGCCGCGCCGGGGGAGGGACGGCAACGCGGTCACGCAGCTCGCGTACGCACGCCGGGGCGAGGTCACGCCGGAGATGGAATACGTGGCCGTCAGGGAGAACGTCTCGCCGGAAGTGGTGCGCGAGGAGATCGCGGCGGGCCGTGCCGTACTCCCGGCCAACGTCAACCACCCGGAGATCGAGCCGATGATCATCGGCAAGAGGTTCCTGGTGAAGGTCAACGCCAACATCGGCAACTCGGCTGTGACGTCCTCCATCGAAGAGGAGGTCGAGAAGATGACCTGGGCGACCCGGTGGGGCGCCGACACGGTCATGGACCTGTCCACCGGACGCAACATCCACACCACTCGCGAGTGGGTGCTGCGCAACTCCCCCGTCCCCATCGGGACAGTGCCGCTCTACCAGGCACTGGAGAAGGTCGACGGCAGGGCCGAGGAGCTGACCTGGGAGATCTACAAGGACACGGTCATCGAGCAGGCCGAGCAGGGGGTGGACTACATGACGGTCCACGCGGGAGTGCGCCTGGCGTATGTGCCGCTCACCGCCAACCGCAAGACCGGCATCGTCTCTCGCGGCGGCTCGATCATGGCGGCGTGGTGCCTGGCGCACCACAGGGAGTCGTTTCTGTACGAGAACTTCGAGGAGCTCTGCGAGATCCTCGCGGCCTATGACGTCACGTACTCACTCGGCGACGGCCTGAGGCCGGGCTCGATCGCGGACGCCAACGACGAGGCGCAGTTCGCGGAGTTGCGGACGCTCGGGGAACTCAACCGGATCGCGAAGCGTCTGAACGTTCAGACCATGATCGAAGGCCCGGGCCACGTCCCGATGCACAAGATCAAGGAGAACATCGACCTCCAGCAGGAGATCTGCGATGAAGCTCCGTTCTATACGCTCGGTCCGCTGACGACGGACGTCGCGCCGGCGTACGACCACATCACCTCCGGCATCGGTGCCGCGATGATCGCCTGGTGGGGCACGGCCATGCTCTGCTACGTCACGCCCAAGGAGCATCTGGGGCTCCCCAACCGTGACGACGTCAAGACCGGCGTCATCACCTACAAGATCGCCGCCCATGCCGCCGATCTCGCCAAGGGACACCCGGGTGCGCAGGAATGGGACGACGCGCTGTCGGACGCCCGCTTCGAGTTCCGCTGGGAGGACCAGTTCAACCTGGCTCTCGACCCGGACACGGCACGGGAGTACCACGACGAGACGCTGCCGGCCGAGCCCGCCAAGACGGCCCACTTCTGCTCCATGTGCGGACCGAAGTTCTGTTCGATGAAGATCTCGCAGGACATCCGACGTGAGCACGGAGGCAGCAAGGCCGAGATCGAGGAGGGGATGGCCCGGAAGTCGAAGGAGTTCGCGGCAGGGGGGAACAGGGTCTACTTGCCCCTGGCCGACTGAGCTCCGTCCGTACTGACCTCACGCTGAGCCACTCCTCCGTACGCGCGGCGGGGACTCAGCGTGAGCCGGGGTCCGATGTCGGTTGGGGAGGGCTTGCCCCCCGGACGGGTTGTCGATCACGTAACGCCAGTCCCCGTCCGGCCCACGGCGAGCCACGTCTGTCGCGGTGCCCCCGATGTGGGCCTGGCCGCCGTGGGCGGCTGTGCCCGCGAGGAGGAAGCCGACGCTCAGTGGGGTCAGGTCACCGGTGACGTAGGTGTGGCGTGGCGCCACCTCGACCGGGACGACACGGCGTCGACGCCCGCCCCTCCCCACCGGCGGCTGGGCTGGGCAGACTGGGCGCATGACAGCCACCTCCCTGAGCAAGGGCGCCAACCTCGCCGTCGACTCCCCCGCGGTGTGCGTCGAACTCGTCTGGCCCGCCGGACCGGGCGTGCCCGAGGTCGACGCCTCCGCGCTGCTGCTCACCTCGGCCGGGCGTGTGCGGGACGATGGCGACTTCGTCTTCTACAACCAGCCACGCCACGCGTCCGACGCAGTGCGGCACTTGGGAAAACAGGGTGGCCGCGGCGCCGGCGCGGGCGTCACGACCGACGCCGTCGAGGTGGACCTGCGCTCGGTGGAACCGGCCGTCGACCGCATCGTGCTGTGCGCCTCGGCGGACGGCGGGACGTTCGGCCAGATCCCGGGGCTGTCACTGCGGTTGCTGGACGCCGGGACCCGCACCGAGCTGGCCCGGTTCGACATCACGGCCGGCACGGAGACCGCCCTCGTCGGCGGTGAGCTGTACCGGCGCCAGGGGAAGTGGAAGTTCCGTGCGGTCGGGCAGGGGTATGCCTCCGGGCTCGCGGGGCTGGCCACCGACTTCGGGATCAGCGTGGACGACGCTCCCCCGGCGGCCGCGCCCGCCGCCCCGTCAACGGCAGCCTCTCCCCCGCTCCCGACCCCGCCGCCGTCCGTACCGGCGGCTCCGTCCGCCCCGCCCACGGCAGCGGCTCCGCCGTCGGCGACCTCGGCGCTTCCTGCCGCCGGGCCCCGTCTCACCAAGGGCGAGGAGCACCTTCCCGTCGACATGCGCAAGCGGCTGTCCCTGCGCAAGGAACAGGTGGCGGTCAGTCTGACCAAGCACGGGGCGTCCGGTGTCACCGCGCGCGTCATCCTGGTCCTCGACGCCTCCGGGTCCATGTCCTTCCTCTACTCCAAGGGCGTGGTCGCGGACGTCGTGGAGCGGATGGCCGCCGTCGCCGCGCAACTGGACGACGACGGGGAGATGCAGGCATGGACCTTCGCCTCGAACCCCGCCCGCCTGCCCGACCTCCGCCTCGGTGAGCTTCCCGAGTGGCTGCGGCTGCACGTACGCGTGGGGGAGATCAGCCTCTTCCGGCGGGGCAGGAAGAAGGGCTTGCACCCGGAGCAGGTCGACATGCGGGCGGTCGGCATCCAGAACGAGGAACAGAAGGTGATCGCCGAGATCCGGGCCTACGTCCGGGACAACCCGGCGTCGGCTCCGACCCTGGTGCTGTTCTTCTCCGACGGCGGTGTCTACCGCAACGCCGAGATCGAGCGCGAGCTGCGGGGTGCGGTGGAGGAACCGGTCTTCTGGCAGTTCGTGGGGCTCGGGCGGTCCAACTACGGGGTGCTCGAGCGTTTCGACACGCTGCCGGGCCGCCGTGTCGACAACGTCGGCTTCTTCGCCGTGGACGACATCAGCACCGTCCCGGACCCGGAGCTGTACGACCGCCTGCTGTCCGAGTTCCCGTCCTGGATCACTGCCGCCGGCCGGGCGGGCATCCTCTGATCCGCTGCCCGCCCGGGCCGGTGGCTACTCGGGTCGGTGCTCCGGGCCGCCGAAGTCCGGGCTGCTGTAGTCCGGGCTCGAGTAGCGCGGACGCCGACTCGCCTCCGAGCCGCCGTCGGGGCTCGTGAATCCGGGACGGTCGTAGCCGAGGTGCGGCATGCGGCCGGCCGGCGCGACCGGTCCCGTGCGGTGCAGGGCGGTCGTGCTCGGAGCGGCGAGTGCCTCCCGCAGGAAGGGCAGGATGCCGCGTTCCAGCAGGGCGTCGTGCCAGGCGTCCCTGGCCCGGACCACTTCCTCGTCGAGTTCGCCGTAGCGGACGGGCTCGGCGGAGGGACGATTGCGCAGCGCGGTGAGCAGCAGGCCCACCGCGGCGACGAGGATCGCCACCGCGGTCACGGCACCGAACACCCATCCGGTGGTGAGCATGGTCTGCGCGAAGGTCTGCCCCGGATCGAGCATCTTCAGGAGGTAGCCGACGAGCAGGAAGATCGCCGCGGCGGTGCCGGCCAGGACGGGTGCCAGGACGGCGACGACGGCGACGGCACCCGCGCCGGTCGCCTCGGCGACCTCGCCCATGGTGGCGGCGAGCCCCGACGCGCCCGTGCCCGGCTCGGCGGTGCCGGATTCGCGCGTGGACGACGGGGCGGCCGACGGGGTGGACGGCGCCGGGTGGCGCCGTTCCTCGCGGACCTTCACGTAGTGCTGGTACTCGGTCGTGGCCGCCGCCGTGATGAGGGCGGTGGCGTTGAGTGCCATGGTGCGCAGTTGTTCGGTATTGAGGCGCTGTCCGACAGCGGCCAGTTCCGGGCGGTGTGGTGCGGAGCGCAGTGCCTCGTCGAGGAGCCGCTCGTAATCCTTGCGGTCCTCGTTCGGCAGGTACTGCGGAACGCTGTTCATGTGCATCCCCCGATGCTCCGTAGGGCTTGGGGCTCGCATGCCAACGAGCCGTCGGGCAGAAACGGAGGGGAGCCTGCTACGGATAAGCCGATGGTAGAGCCGTGACGGTGGGCGGTGACAGGGGGTTTACAGAAATTGGGTGCCGAGCTGTAGGGGCGCGGTCACGCGCGAACTTGTGCGACGAACGGTCAGGCGTCGAGCGGAAGTTGCTGGACCAGCAGCTTTCCGGCCATGGTCACGCCGCCGTCCATCGCGATGGCCAGCCCGTCCGCGTAGACATGAGGTCCCTCCACCGCGGTACGGGCGTCGTCCTCGCCGTCCTCGGAGCCGACCTCGCCCAGGAGGTAGGGGATGGGGCTGTGGCCGTGAACGATCCGGGTGCCGCCGTACGTGTCCAGCAGGGAGCGCACGGCGTCGGCGCCGCCCTCGTCGCGGAAGGAGAAGCGCTTGGTGAACTTGCGGAACAGGTCCCACACCTCCTCCGCGTCGTTGCGCGTCAGCGCCTCGCGGACGGTGTCGTTGACCTCCTCGATGGAGCGGCCGTAGTCCAGGTAGGTGGTGGTGTCGGAGTGGACCAGGAGGTGGCCGTCGACCTCTTCGAGGGCGTCGAGGCGGGCCATCCACTGCAGGTGATGGTCCTGCAGTCGGTCCATGTCGGTCTTCTGTCCGCCGTTCAGCAGCCAGGCCGCCTGGAACGTGGCGGTGCCCGCTCCGGAGTTGACGGGCGTGTCGCCGAACCGCTTGGCACCGAGCAGCAGCAGCTCGTGATTGCCCATCAGCGCCTTGCAGTAGCCGCCGGCCGCCGCGGCCTCGGCGGACAGCCGCATCACCAGGTCGATGACGCCGATGCCGTCCGGGCCGCGGTCCGTGAAGTCGCCGAGGAACCACAGACGGGAGGTGCCCGCGCACCATTGTCCGGTGGCGTCGATGAGGCCCTTCTCCTGGAGGGCGGCCACCAGCTCGTCGAGGTAGCCGTGCACGTCGCCGACGACGAAGAGCGGTCCCTGCCCCGTGGCGGGCTGCTGCACCGCAGCCGGGTCGGGATCGACGGTCACCTGGACCGTGTCACCCCGACGGATGACGGGCAGATCCCGCTGAGTGGGTGTGTACCCCTCCGGAAGGGTCTCGTCGTACTCCTCCTCGGGCGGCGCGGTTTCGCCCGCGCGCGTGCCGGTGGTGGCGTACGGAGCGGCCTCGTGGACGTACGCGGGCACCCGGAAGTCTCGTACCGTCGCCGTCCGCTCCACCTCGGGTCCCTGACCGGCCCCCTGAGTCATCGACCCCTCCACCATCGCGCCGCATCTGCACCGCTTCGGACTGCCTGGTCGCAGCGGCCCGCGGTGTGTGGGCCCATCATAGGAATGCGGATCGCGCTGTGTGATGACCCAGGGGTGGTGAATCAGCGCAGGACTCCCTTTCACCGCGGCTTTCGCCCCGATTGGGCCCGGCTTCACCCGTCCGCAATGGCGGTTCGACCGTGCCCTGGACGTCCTGGACGCCCTGGACGTGTCGAGCGCTGCCTCCGCCGGCTTCGCCGTCGTTGACACGGAGCTGCCGCCGTTACCGCGGCCGTGCAGGCCGGGGCGCCGCCTTGTCGCGTGTCCGGGGCGGTCCTACTCGCCCTCGGGCGTCCTCGGCGGACTGACCGTCGTACGGGACGGACGGCGCTGTGACGACGTACGCACGATCAGCTCGGTCGGTATCACCTGCTCGACCGGCTGGTCCGAGTCGAGCCCCTCGATGGCGTCGATGAGGACCTGGATCACCGCGGTGCCGATGCGGCGGGGTTTCAGCGACAGGGTGGTGATGGGGGGCTCGGTGCTCGCGTAGACGGTGGATTCGCTGCAGCAGACCAGCAGCAGGTCCTCCGGTACGCGCAGCCCGTAGCGGCGGGCGGCGGCGAGCAGATCGGTGCCGTTCGGATCGAACAGGCCGTAGACGGCGTCGGGCCGGTCGGGGCGGGCGAGCAGCCGGTCCGCTGCGACCGCGCCGGCACACGGGTCGTGCGCCGGGTAGGCCTCGTAGACCGGGTCCTGGCCGACGCGCTCGCACCAGCGCAGGTAGGCGGTGGTCGACAGGTGGGTGTACGTGTCGGTCGTGGTGCCGGTGAGCAGGCCGATCCGTCGGGCGCCGGCGTCGGCCAGGTGGTCGAGGATGCCGAGTACGGCGGCCTCGTGGTCGTTGTCGACCCAGGCGGTGACGGGGAGCGAGCCGGCCGGGCGGCCGTCGGAGACGACCGGTAAGCCCTGGCGTACCAGTTCGCTGACGACCGGGTCGTGGTCGGAGGGGTCGATGACGACGGTGCCGTCGAGGGCGACGTTGGACCACACGTCGTGACGGGAGGTCGCCGGGAGGATGACGAGGGCGTAGCCGCGGGCGAGCGCGGCGGACGTGGCGGCGCGCGCCATCTCTGCGAAGTACGCGAACTCGGTGAAGGTGAAAGGTTCATCCCCGTATGTCGTCACGGTCAGACCGATGAGTCCCGACTTGCCGGTGCGGAGCGTGCGGGCGGCGGCCGAGGGCCGGTAGCCCAGTCGGTCGGCGACCTCGCGCACATGGCGCCGGGTGGCATCCGGGAGTCGGCCCTTGCCGTTGAGGGCATCGGAGACGGTAGTGATGGATACTCCGGCGGCGGCGGCCACGTCCCTGATGCCCGCCCGGCCCGGCCGACTGCCTCGACGTGAGGTTTCCGCGCGGCTCACCTGGTGCTTCCCTGCTGCTGTCATGGCGAGCCGATAGTAGGGCTCATGGCATGGGGTAGGGCGGACGCATATGCATGCGTTGACAGTCACGTTTCTGCATGATCATTAAGCCATAACGGCCATGCAAAGTAAGCTACTTGGCCTCTCGTACCCCATTACCTGACGTGTCGACCAGCGGGGGCCTGCCAAGTGGCAGATGTTGCGAAGAGGTCTCAACTCACCTGCACGAGGGATGCGCGCTAGGGCGTGAGCCACCGGCGCGTAGATATATGTGAGGCGCGCCCCCCGAATCGTGCGCCTTCGTACATGGATGCCCTTGTTTTCCCTGATGCCAGGGTGACGCCCGCGGTCCGGCCTCACCTATACGCAGGGGCGCCGAATCCTCTTAAGGTGAGAAGTATTCAATGCCGGTGGTGGTCACGAGGAGGACTGCGGTGAGCGAGACGAGCCCCAAGTTGCGCGCCGAGCTGGAGGGTATTCCCACCTACAAGCCGGGCAAGCCTGCCGCGTCCGGCGGCCCCGTGGCCTACAAGCTGTCCTCCAACGAGAACCCCTATCCGCCGCTGCCGGGTGTGATGGAGACGGTGACGGCCGCGGCCTCGTCCTTCAACCGGTACCCGGACATGGCCTGCGCGTCCCTGATGAGCGAGTTGTCGGACCGGTTCGGAGTGCCTCTGTCCCACCTGGCCACCGGCACTGGCTCGGTCGGTGTGGCTCAGCAGCTGGTCCAGGCGACCTCGGGTCCGGGCGACGAGGTGATCTACGCCTGGCGCTCCTTCGAGGCCTATCCGATCATTACGCAGATCAGCGGTGCGACGTCCGTGAAGGTGCCGCTGACGCCGGGCGACGTTCACGATCTGGACGCGATGGCGGCCGCGATCACCGACCGGACCCGGCTGATCTTCGTCTGCAACCCGAACAACCCGACGGGCACGGTGGTGCGGCGGGCCGAGCTGGAGCGGTTCCTCGACCGGGTGCCGAGCGACGTGCTGGTGGTCCTCGACGAGGCCTACCGGGAGTTCATCCGCGACGCCGAGGTGCCGGACGGTGTCGAGATCTACCGCACGCGGCCCAACGTCTGCGTCCTGCGGACCTTTTCCAAGGCGTACGGACTCGCCGGCCTTCGGGTCGGGTTCGCGATCGCACACGAGCCCGTGGCGGCGGCGCTGCGCAAGACGGCGGTGCCCTTCGGGGTGAGCCAGATCGCGCAGGAGGCGGCGATCGCCTCGCTGCGGGCGGAGGACGAGCTGATCGGCCGGGTCGGTTCGCTGGTGTGCGAACGCACGCGCGTGGTCGACGCGCTGCGCGCGCAGGGCTGGACGGTGCCGGACACCCAGGCCAACTTCGTGTGGCTGCGGCTGGGAGAGCGCACGGTCGCCTTCGCCGACGCCTGCGAGCAGGCCGGCGTGGTCATCCGCCCGTTCCCGGGTGAGGGAGTGCGGGTGACGGTCGGAGAGAGTGAGGCGAACGACATCTTCCTGAAGGTGTCGGAGGAGTTCCGCAAGGGGCTGTAGACACTCCGTACCCCCGGTCGCCGTAGGGGGGGCGGGCTCAGGGCATTGCAGGAGAGCCGCGAGGCGGCGCACGAGACGGGTTACAGGTGGCACCCACCCTCACTCGCGAGACAGGCGTGTGCCCAGGCGGCGGCTATGGCGGCTGTGACGGCGCCAGTGCGTCGCCATCGGCCCAGGAGGCGGCCGTGCACGTGCCCGGCTCGGTCGGCGACCTTGGGTAGCCGTTTCGCGTGAGGGTTGATCTGTTGGGTGCCGGCTTCGCGTGGGGGGTGACCTGTTGGTGCCGATACCCCGCGAAGGTGACCCGTTTCACGTGAAACAGGCATGCACGTCCCCAAGCGCACCTCTTCGCCCCATGAGGCCCGTATCCACGCGCGGTGAATTCAACAAGTCGTTGAAGCTCTCACCAAGGGCTTGACGTCACAGGGGACCCCCCTTCCGGTGCCGAAAAGCTGTACGTCATAATTGCTTGTGAATGTGAACGCGTTCACAAGCGTGTCCCGGTTGCGCCCGAGATGGGCATGACATACACGCTCAAACCGCCGCTGACCACGGCGATGTGGCGATGTAAGGAGACTGACGACGTGGACATGGCTCTGGCGCCGGAGACGCTGGCGCGATGGCAGTTCGGCATCACGACCGTCTACCACTTCCTGTTCGTCCCGCTGACGATCTCGCTGGCGGCCCTCACGGCCGGACTGCAGACCGCCTGGGTCCGTACGGAGAAGGAGAAGTACCTCAGGGCGACCAAGTTCTGGGGGAAGCTGTTCCTGATCAATATCGCCATGGGGGTCGTCACCGGCATCGTGCAGGAGTTCCAGTTCGGTATGAACTGGTCCGACTACTCCCGCTTCGTCGGCGATGTCTTCGGTGCGCCGCTCGCCTTCGAGGCGCTGATCGCCTTCTTCTTCGAGTCCACCTTCATCGGCCTGTGGATCTTCGGCTGGGACAAGCTGCCGAAGAAGATCCACCTGGCCTGCATATGGATGGTCTCGATCGGCACGCTGCTGTCGGCATACTTCATCCTCGCGGCCAACTCCTGGATGCAGCACCCCGTCGGCTACCGCATCAACGAGGAGAAGGGCCGCGCCGAGCTGACCGACTTCTGGGCCGTCCTGACCCAGAACACCACGCTCAACCAGGTCTTCCACAGCTTCTCTGCGGCCTTCCTGACGGGCGGCGCCTTCATGGTCGGCATCGCCGCCTTCCACCTGATGCGCAAGAAGCACATCCCGGTGATGAGGACCTCGCTCCGGCTCGGTCTGGTCACCCTGGCGGTCGGTGGTGTGCTCACCGCCGTCAGCGGCGACACCCTCGGCAAGGTCATGTACGAGCAGCAGCCGATGAAGATGGCCGCCGCCGAGGCCCTGTGGGACGGCGAGGAGCCGGCGCCCTTCTCCGTGTTCGCCTACGGAGACGTCGACAAGGGGCACAACAAGGTCGCACTGGAGATCCCCGGCCTGCTGTCCTTCCTCGCCCACAGCGACTTCGACTCGTACGTGCCGGGCATCAACGACACCAACAAGGCCCTGCAGGAGAAGTTCGGACCGGGCGACTACAAGCCCATCGTCCCCGTCGCTTACTGGGGCTTCCGCTGGATGATCGGCTTCGGGATGGCGTCCTTCTCCCTCGGACTGCTCGGCCTGTGGCTGACACGGAAGAAGTTCATGCTTCCGGCCGCCCTGCGGACCGGCGAGGACGAGGTGCCCCATCTGGTCCTGCTGCGCAACCCGCTCGGCACGAGACTTTCCCGTCTGTACTGGCTTCTGGCTCTCTGGACGATGGCGTTCCCGCTGATCGCCAACTCCTGGGGCTGGATCTTCACGGAGATGGGCCGGCAGCCCTGGGTCGTCTACGGCGTGATGCAGACCCGCGACGCGGTCTCCCCCGGTGTTTCCCAGGCGGAGGTCATCACCTCGATGGTCGTCTTCACCACGCTCTACGCCATCCTCGCCGTCATCGAGGTCAGGCTGCTCGCCAAGTACGTCAAGGCGGGGCCGCCCGAGCTCACCGAGGCCGACCTCAACCCGCCCACGAAGATCGGCGGCGACCTCCGTGACGCCGACAAGCCGATGGCCTTCTCCTACTAGGCCGAGGGAGCCGCACAGTCATGGAACTGCACGACGTCTGGTTCGTTCTGATCGCCGTCCTGTGGACCGGCTACTTCTTCCTGGAGGGGTTCGACTTCGGGGTCGGCGTGCTCACCAGGCTGCTCGCCCGGAACCGGGCCGAGAAGCGGGTGCTGATCAACACCATCGGGCCTGTGTGGGACGGCAATGAGGTATGGCTGCTCACGGCGGGCGGTGCGACCTTCGCCGCCTTCCCCGAGTGGTACGCCACGCTCTTCTCCGGCTTCTACCTGCCTCTGCTCGTCATCCTGGTCTGCCTGATCGTCCGGGGCGTCGCCTTCGAGTACCGAGTGAAGCGACCCGAGGAGAGCTGGCAGCGCAACTGGGAGACCGCGATCTTCTGGACCTCGCTGATCCCGGCGTTCCTGTGGGGCGTGGCCTTCGGCAACATCGTCCACGGCGTGAAGATCGACCGGGATCTGGAGTACGTCGGCTCCGTATGGGACCTGCTCAATCCGTATGCACTCCTCGGCGGCCTGGTCACGCTGACGCTGTTCACCTTCCACGGGACGGTGTTCACGGCCCTCAAGACCGTCGGTGAGATTCGCGAGCGAGCCCGGACCCTCGCGCTGCGGGTCGGCCTTGTCGCGGCCGTGCTGGCCCTGGCCTTCCTCTCCTGGACGCAGGTCGAGAACGGGGACGGGAAGAGCCTGGTCGCCCTGCTGGTGGCCGTCGCATCGCTGATCGTCGCCCTCTTGGCCAACCAGGCCGGGCGGGAGGGCTGGTCGTTCGCGCTCTCCGGCGTCACCATCGTGGCCGCCGTGGCGATGCTCTTCCTGACGCTTTTTCCGAACGTCATGCCGTCCACGCTCAACGCGGACTGGAGCCTCACCGTCACCAACGCCTCGTCCAGCCCCTACACCCTGAAGATCATGACGTGGCTGGCCGCGGTCGCCACGCCGGTCGTCCTGCTCTACCAGGGCTGGACGTACTGGGTGTTCCGCAAGCGGATCGGCACCCAGCACATAGCCGAACCCGCGCACTGAGTCCGGTCGGGTGTGTTTCACGTGGCACGGGTGTCGTGTTCCACGTGAAACACACCCCCTGGACGGGAGGGCATGTTTCACGTGAAACCCATTGATCCACGTCTGCTGCGGTACGCCCGAGCCACCAGGTTCTTCCTGGCGGCGGTCGTCGTCCTGGGCGCCGTCGGCGCCGGGTTGCTCGTCGCCCAGGCGATGCTTATCGCCGAAGTGGTGGTGAGCACCTTCCAGTCCGGCATGACGGCAGCCGAACTCCGTGCTCCTCTGCCGCTGTTGGTGGTCGTAGCCTGTGGACGCGCGTTGGTCGGCTGGCTCACCGAACTGGCCGCGCACCGGGCGAGCGCGGCAGTGAAGTCCGAGCTGCGAGGCCGTCTGCTGGAGCGGGCCACCGCGCTCGGTCCGGGCTGGCTGAGTGGACAGCGGACCGGATCACTCGTGGCGCTGGCCACCCGTGGAGTCGACGCCCTCGACGACTACTTCTCGCGTTACCTGCCGCAGCTGGGCCTCGCGGTGGTCGTACCCGTGGCGGTACTCGCCCGCATCGTCACCGAGGACTGGGTCTTCGCAGCCATCATCGTCGGCACGCTGCCGCTCATCCCGATCTTCATGATGCTGATCGGCTGGGCCACACAGTCCCGGATGGACCGTCAGTGGCAGCTCCTGTCCCGGCTGTCCGGGCACTTCCTGGACGTGGTCGCCGGACTGCCGACGCTGAAGGTCTTCGGACGGGCCAAGGCGCAGGCCGACTCGATCAGGCGCATCACCGGCGAGTACCGGCAGGCGACCATGCGGACGCTGCGGATCGCCTTCCTGTCGTCCTTCGCGCTGGAACTCCTCGCCACCCTCTCCGTGGCACTCGTCGCCGTCACCATCGGCATGCGGCTCGTCCACGGCGACATGGCCCTGTACGACGGTCTGGTCGTGCTGGTACTGGCGCCCGAGGCCTACCTGCCGCTGCGGCAGGTAGGGGCGCAGTACCACGCGGCAGCCGAGGGACTCGCCGCCGCCGAGGAGATCTTCTCGGTGCTGGAGCGACCCGTACCCGCATCGGGGACCGGACCGGTGCCGGCGAACGGCGCACTGTCCTTCGAGGACGTGACGGTCCGCTACCCCGGACGTGCCACAGACGCCGTGACGGACGTGAGCTTCTCGGTCGAACCCGGGGAGACGGTCGCGCTCGTCGGCCCGAGCGGGGCGGGCAAGTCGACGCTTCTCCACGCCCTCCTCGGCTTCGTACGCACGGCCGGGGGACGGGTCCGCATCGGGGGAGCCGACCTCACGACCCTCGACCTGGCCCAGTGGCACGCCCGCGTCGCCTGGGTGCCGCAGCACCCTCACCTGTACGCCGGGACTATCGCCGAGAACGTACGGCTGGCCCGGCCCGAGGCCGACGACAACGCCGTACGACGGGCGCTGGGCGACGCGGGCGCGCTGAAGTTCGTGGACGCGCTGCCCGAGGGGACGCGGACGGTGCTCGGGGAGGACGGGGCCGGATTGTCCGCCGGGCAGCGGCAGCGGCTGGCGCTGGCCCGGGCGTTCCTCGCGGACCGGCCGGTGCTGCTGCTCGACGAACCGACGGCCGCGCTGGACGGGGCCACCGAGGCCGAGGTCGTGGCCGCTGTGCGAAGGCTGGCGCAGGGGCGGACGGTGCTGCTGGTGGTACACCGCCCGGCCCTGCTGGAGGTGGCCGACCGGGTGGTACGGCTCGAGGAGCCGGCACCGGCCGCAGCGGTCGGCCGTCCCCACGGAACGCCCGCCGCCCGACGCTTCGAGGCGACCCCCGCAGCTACTGCGGCGGTTGTCCCCGATGACCTGGACCCCTCGCCGGCAGTACCCGGCGGTGTCCTCGCCAGGGTTCGGACGATGTCCGCCGCCCGGCGCGGGCGGCTCGGCCTCGCCCTGCTGCTCAGCAGTCTGGCGCTCGGCAGTGCCGTCGGTCTGATGGCCACCTCCGGGTACCTCATCTCGCGGGCCTCCGAGCAGCCGCCGGTGCTGTACCTGATGGTGGCCGTGACGGCGACGCGCGCCTTCGGTATCGGTCGTGCCGTGTTCCGCTATGCCGAGCGTCTCGTGTCGCACGACGCCGTGCTGCGGATGCTGGCCGACACCCGGGTCGCGGTGTACCGGCGACTGGAGCGGCTGGCACCTACGGGACTGCGCCGCAGCCGCCGGGGCGACCTGCTGTCCCGGCTCGTCGCGGACGTCGACGCCCTGCAGGACTACTGGTTGCGCTGGTTGCTGCCCGCCGCGTCCGCGGTGGTCGTCTCGGCCGCGTCGGTCGCCTTCATGGCCTGGCTGCTGCCGGAGGCCGGGGTCGTCCTCGCGGTCGGTCTGCTGGCGGCCGGAGCCGGGGTCCCGCTGGTCACCGGCGCCGTGGCACGGCGGGCCGAACGCAGGCTCGCCCCCGCCCGAGGCGTGCTCGCCACCCGGGTGACCGATCTGCTCACCGGCACCGCCGAGCTGACCGTCGCCGGCGCCCTGCCCTCACGGGCCGCCGAGGCGCGCCGGGCCGACGGCACGCTCACCCGGATCGCCTCGCGTGCCGCCACCGCCACCGCGCTGGGTGACGGTCTCACCGCGCTGATATCCGGTCTGACCGTGGCGGGCGCCGCCCTCACCGGGATCCACGCCGTCGCCGAAGGCCGGCTCGCGGGTGTGGCCATGGCAGTCGTCGTACTCACCCCGCTGGCCGCCTTCGAGGCCGTACTCGGGCTGCCGCTGGCCGTCCAGTACCGGCAGCGTGTGCACAGGAGTGCCGAGCGGGTGTACGAGGTGCTCGACGCCCCCGAACCCGTACGGGAGCCGGAGGCACCCAGGCAGGCGCCCGCGTCGCCGTTCCCGGTCGTCCTCAAGGGGCTGGCCGCGCGTCATGCCGGGCAGGACCGGCAGGCCCTGTCCGGAGTGGACCTGACTCTGGCCGAGGGCCGGCGCGTCGCCGTGGTCGGTCCGTCCGGGTCCGGCAAGACGACGATGGCCCAGGTGCTGCTGCGGTTCCTCGACGCCGAGGCGGGCTCGTACACCCTGGCCGGCGTCGACGCCTACGCCCTGGCCGGCGACGACGTACGGCGGCTCGTCGGGCTGTGCGCCCAGGACTCGCACCTCTTCGACAGCTCGGTACGCGAGAACCTTCTCCTGGCCAGGAAGGACGCAGCCGAGGACGAACTGCGAGACGCGCTGGCACGGGCCCGGCTGCTGGAGTGGGCCGACGGTCTGCCCGACGGCCTGGACACGCTGATCGGGGAGCACGGCGCCCGGCTGTCCGGCGGTCAGCGGCAGCGGCTGGCACTCGCCCGGGCGCTGCTCGCCGACTTCCCCGTCCTCGTACTCGACGAGCCGGCGGAGCACCTCGATCTGCCGACCGCCGACGCGCTCACCGCCGATCTGCTGGCCGCGACCGAGGGCCGTACGACACTGCTGATCACACACAGGCTGGCGGGCCTGGACGCCGTGGACGAGGTGATCGTGCTGGACGAGGGCCGCGTCGTGCAGCGGGGGCCGTACGCGGAACTGGCCGCCGTGCCGGGGCCGCTGCGCGCGATGGCCGAGCGGGAGGCGGCGTCGGAACTGCTCGTGGGGGCGGAGTGACCGGCAAGTTCACGCCGGGGCCGCAGCCGATCCGCGCGGGATCACGACGCAGTGCCGCTCCCGTTCATGCCCCTCGCACCGGTTCGCCGGGCCGGTCGGGCACGGTCGTCGGTGAACCGACCGGCAGCTCCTCATCGCCGCGCTGGGCGAGGCCCTGTCCAACGCCTTCCGGCACGCACACGCGACCGGCATCGATCTCGTAGCCGGCGCGACAGCCACCCTGCCGGACGGCCGGCGGGGGATGCGGCTGGACCGTCGTGGACGACGGTGCCGGCGCCCCGAGGGCGGCCCCGCGGCCTGCTCGGCTTCGAGCGCCGTGCCGGGATCGGCGGCGGCACCAGTCGGATCGGCCGGTCACCGGGCGGGCGTCGGTCGCGCGGTGACGCGGTGGTCGGCACCGTACTGAACTGAGCTCTGCCGGCGCCGGGTTGCCCCATGTGCAGCAGCCGTACTGAGCCGAGTGCAGCAACAGGTCCCCCACTCGTACGACCTCGACAAGACCGTACGCCCTCATCCGGTCCACGATCACTGTCATGCGCTCACCTCGCCGACATCCGCTGCTCGTTCCGGTGTTGCTGTGCGCGCTTGCCGTGCTCGCGGCCCGCCCCAGCGACACCCTGGACGAGGACGGTGGCTCCGGCACCGCCTTCGGGGCGGAGGTGGCGAGGCTCTACGAGGACGCGGCCAAGGCCACTCAACAGTACGAGGACGGACGGCGCGAGGCAGAGGCCCAGCGGTCGAAGGCCCTGGAGTACGAGGCCCGTCTCGACCGGCAGCGGCAGAAGATCGACGCCATGCACGAGGACCTGGGCCGGATCGCCCGTGCCCAGTACCGCAGCGGCGGTGGACTCTCGCTCACCGCGCAGGTGGTCCTCGCGGATGACCCCGACGAGCTGGTGCGAAGTCAGCGTGCGGTGTCGCGTGTGGATCTGGCCGTCAACAACGCCATTGAGAAGAGCCTGCGTGCCGAGGCCCGGCTCGCTGCCGACGAGGCCAAGGCGCAGTCGGCCTGGCAGAGGCTGGAGGAACGCAACGCCGGGCTGGCCGAGCTGAAGAAGAGGATCGAGGGCAAGCTGGAGGCGGCGCGGGCGCGCCTCGAGGGGCAGGCGGACGCCTCGGTCGCGGCCGGCTCGTGTCCCGGCGCGGTCCGTCTCGGCCAGCCGGAGGTGCGCCTCGGCCGGTCCTGGGTGTCACCGGTGGAGACGTACGACCTGTCGGCGTCCTTCGGCAGCGGGGGGTCGCGGTGGGCGCACCGGCACACCGGGCAGGACTTCGCGGTGCCGGTGGGAACGCCGGTGCGGTCGGTCGGCACGGGCCGGGTGGTGAAGGTGTCGTGCGGTGGTGCGTTCGGCATCCAGGTCGTGGTCCAGCACGCGGGCGGCTACTACACGCAGTACGCCCATCTGGCCGCTGTCGCCGTCGACCAGGGCGACCGGGTCCGCCCCGGCCAGTGGGTCGGGCAGTCGGGCAGCACCGGCAACTCCACCGGACCGCACCTGCACTTCGAGGTACGGGTCACACCGGAGATGGGATCGGCGCTGGACCCGGTGCCGTGGCTGGCGCAGCGCGGGGTGCCGCTCTGACGGACCGGGCGCCCGGCGAGGCCGGGCATCCCGTGGGACGGGGCTGCGGGGCCGGCCGCTAGGGCAGGTCCCGCAGCATCCGCTCGATCACGACCGCCACCCCGTCGTCGTTGTTGGCGACCGTCCGTCCCGACGCGGCGGCGATCACGTCCGGATGCGCATTGCCCATCGCGTAGGAACGTCCTGCCCAGGTGAGCATCTCGACGTCGTTCGGCATGTCACCGAAGGCGACGACCTCTTCGTGCGAGATGCCGCGCTCGGCGCAGCACAGGGCGAGCGTGCTGGCCTTGGAGACGTCCGGCCCGCTGATCTCCAGCAGGGCGCTGGGGCTGGACCGAGTGACGTTGGCCCGGTCGCCGATGGCGAGGCGGGCCAGCGTGAGGAAACCGTCCGGGTCCAGCTCGGGGTGGAAGGCCAGGATCTTGAGAACCGGCTCGGAGGCGGCGCGACCACCCGGTGCCAGGATCTCCTCGGCGGGCAGGAGGTCGTCGGGGGCCTCCATGTGCAATTTCGGGTACGCCGGCTCCTGGTGGAAGCCGTATGTCTGCTCGACCGCGTACACCGTGCCGGGCGCCGCCTCGCGCAGCAGCCGTACGGCGTCCAGCGCGTTCTCCCGGGCCAGCTCCCGCACCTTCACGAATCGGTGGGCTCCGGGGCCGCCGTGCAGGTCGACCACGGCGGCTCCGTTGCCGCAGATGGCGAGGCCGTGACCGTGCACGTGGGCACTGACGACGTCCATCCAGCGGGCGGGGCGGCCGGTGACGAAGAAGACCTCGATGCCCGCCTTCTCGGCGGCGGCCAGGGCGGCGACCGTACGCGGGGAGACCGACTTGTCGTCGCGCAGCAGGGTGCCGTCGAGATCGGTGGCGATGAGCCGCGGGCGAGTGGCGGCGGCCGGGGGGTCGGGCTGTCGGGTCGCTGAGGTCACCCGGCCATTGTCACGCATATGCCTGCACGACCGTGCGCGAGTCCGCACATATGTGAGCTACGGCTCTCAGCTCTTCAGCTGTGCCAGTGCCTCCATGGCGATCCGCTCGAAGACCTTCTCGTCCGCCGTGAAATCCGAGTCGGGGATCGGCCAGTGGACGACGAGGTCGGTGAATCCGAGATCCCGGTGCCGGCCGGCGAAGTCCACGAACGCGTTCACGGACTCCAGTGGTCGACCGCGGTCGGGAGTGAAGCCGGTGAGCAGGACCTTGTCGAGCTCACTCACCTCCCGGCCGATCACCGCGCAGGCGGCGGCCAGTCCCTCGGCCTGCTCCCGCAGCGCGCGGTCCGACTGCTCGGGCGTGCCGTTCTCGTACAGCTTCGGGTCACCGGTGGTCACCCACGCCTGCCCGTACCGGGCAGCGAGCCGCAGCCCGCGGGGACCGGTCGCGGCCACCGCGAAGGGCAGCCGGGGCCGCTGTACACACCCCGGGATGTTGCGCGCCTCGTGCGCCGAGTAGAAGTCGCCTTCGTAGGACACGGCGTCCTCGGTCAGCAACCGGTCGAGCAGCGGAAGGAACTCGGCGAACCGGTCGGCCCGCTCGCGCGGTGTCCACGGCTCCTGGCCGAGCGCGGTGGCGTCGAAGCCCGTGCCGCCCGCTCCTATACCGAGGGTGACCCGGCCGTCGGAGATGTCGTCGAGGGAGATCAGTTCCTTGGCGAGCGTCACCGGGTGCCGGAAGTTCGGTGAGGTCACCAGGGTGCCCAGGCGCAGTCGCTCGGTGACGGCCGCGGCGGCGGTGAGCGTCGGCACGGCACCGAACCACGGGCCGTCCCGGAAGCTCCGCCAGGACAGGTGGTCGTAGGTGTACGCGGTGTGGAAACCGAGCTGCTCGGCACGCGTCCAGCTCGAACGGCCGCCCTCGTGCCAGCGGCGGTGCGGAAGGATCACGGTGCTCAGACGCAGGCTCATGTGTCCGAGCCTATTGCGCCCGAACCGGTTTCACGTGAAACGTCCACCGGGTCTCGCCATGCGTCACCGTACGCGACCACTCAGCCACGAGGTGAGGAGGAGCATCGGCACGAACTCCTTGTACGTGCGGTCGCCCGGTAGCGGCACGATCAAGCGGCGTCCCTTGACGAAGGCGAGGCCGCCGAAGACAGAGCGCAGGAACGCGGGGACGTCGTCACGCGGGATGTCGGGGAACTCCACGTCCTCGACGGTGATCAAGGCGTCGCCCTCGGGAAAGAGCCGGACGCTCACCCGGGGCACCCCGCCGAACTCGGCGAACGCCTCATGGGGGAGGGAGCCGTCGGCATCGGTGGTCACGCCCACGCCCGCGGCGCTGCGGCGGGAGGTCTGGTCCGCGCCGATGTCTTCGGTGACCTCGATCTCCAGCGCGTACTCCGCGGCGACGACGCGGAGAGCGGTCACGGCGGCCTGAGTGGTGGGTAGCTGCTCCATGTCCCCGATCATGCGGGGCCGGTGCCGGGCAGGGAAGCGCAGATACCGCGGCGGCACTCTCCTCGTCAGCCAGACCCCGTTCTCGCTGACGTGGAAGACGTGTCCGTCGCGCTGCGTGGAAAGGGCGTTCACCGTGACGGTGCTTCTGTCTTCCACGTGGTCCTGTGGCAGGGAACCAGCGTGCCAAGAGAGACGCGCGTCACGCGATCGAGTGTCCCGCACAGGTTTGATCCACAGCCAAGTGGACTTATCCACAGGTTCTTTGAGGGTCCCTGTGGAAACTACAGGGACGTCTTTGCCCGCGCGCTCCATCTCGACACTCCTGGTGCGAACGGGAATCTCAGATACTCAGCGCGCAGGCACGCGCTCGGCTCGTGCGACAGCCGGGCCGCTTCGCGCTCGGTCATCTCGGGCCCAAGCCGAGCCGCCACGGCTGGAGGGCGCTCCCCGGTGTGCCGCACCTCGGGCACAGCCGCAGCCCCGTGCGGAGTCCGCCCAGACCATCGCCATGGCACCCTGTTCCGCCTGTCCGGTGCGCCTGGCGCGGTCGGCACGGTCCGTGCCGACCGCGCTCCTCGTTCGTCACGCGACATCGCCGAATCTCCCAGCCGTTGGATCCGGCATCAATCGGCCGGGACGCGCGGCCCGGGAAGCGGCTCCGTGGCTCTCAGGTACGGCATCCCCTACGGGCCCGTACTACTCGAGTCGGATTCCAAGACGGCTCTCCGGTCTGACGACGTGAGTGGCGGGCGTCACTACTGTCATGGATGTGACTGTGATCGCGACCGAAAGCCTGAGCAAGCGGTTCCCCCGGGTGACCGCGCTCGACCGGCTCTCCGTGGATGTCGGACCCGGTGTGACCGGACTCGTCGGTGCCAACGGCGCCGGCAAGTCCACTCTGATCAAGATCCTGCTGGGTCTGTCTCCCGCCACCGAGGGCCGGGCCGAAGTGCTCGGACTCGATGTCGCCACCAAGGGCGCCGACATCCGTGAGCGGGTCGGCTACATGCCGGAACACGACTGCCTGCCGCCCGACGTCTCGGCCACCGAGTTCGTCGTCCACATGGCACGCATGTCCGGCCTTCCGCCCACCGCCGCCCGCGAACGCACGGCCGACACCCTGCGCCACGTCGGTCTGTACGAGGAGCGCTACCGGCCCATCGGCGGCTACTCCACCGGCATGAAGCAGCGTGTGAAGCTCGCGCAGGCGCTCGTCCACGACCCGCAGCTGGTCTTCCTCGACGAACCGACCAACGGTCTCGACCCGGTCGGCCGCGACGAGATGCTCGGCCTCATCCGCCGCATCCACACCGACTTCGGCATATCCGTCCTGGTCACGTCACACCTGCTGGGCGAACTGGAACGCACCTGCGACCACGTCGTCGTCGTCGACGGCGGCAAGCTGCTGCGCTCCAGCTCCACCACGGACTTCACCCAGAGCACGACGACCCTCGCGATCGAGGTCACCGACACCGACGAGCACCCCGACGGCACCCGCGCGGTACGCGACGCGCTCGACGCGCGTGGGGTGACCGTCCAGGACGGCAGCGGTCTGCCCGGCGCAGGCCACGTCCTGCTGCTCACCGCGGCGGGCGAAGAGACCTACGACCTGGTGCGGGACGTCATCGCCGACCTCGGCCTCGGACTGGTGCGCATGGAACAGCGCCGGCACCACATCTCGGAGGTCTTCACGGACAGCGACGCAGAACGGAAGGAGGCAGCCGGCCATGGCAACTGAGCAGCCCGTAGCCCGTGCGACGGGTGACCAGACCCGCATCCACAACATCGGCTACCGCAGCTACGACGGTCCCCGCCTCGGCCGCGCCTACGCCCGCCGTTCGCTGTACTCGCAGTCCCTGCGCGGCGCCTACGGCCTCGGCCGCTCGGCCAAGTCCAAGGTGCTGCCGATGCTGCTGTTCGTGGTGATGTGCCTGCCCGCAGCCATCATGGTCGCCGTCGCTGTCGCGACCAAGGCCGACGAACTGCCCCTGGACTACACGCGCTACGCGATCGTCCTGCAGGCAGTCATCAGCCTCTACGTCGCCTCACAGGCCCCCCAGTCCGTCTCGCGCGACCTGCGCTTCAAGACCGTGCCGCTGTACTTCTCGCGGCCGATCGAGACCGCCGACTACGTCCGCGCCAAGTACGCGTCGCTGGCCTCGGCCCTGTTCATCCTCACCGCCGCGCCCCTGCTGGTGCTCTACGTGGGCGCGCTGCTCGCCAAACTCGACTTCGCGGACCAGACCAAGGGGTTCGCACAAGGACTCGTCTCCGTGGCACTGCTCTCGCTGCTCTTCGCCGGCCTCGGCCTGGTCATCGCATCGGTCACCCCGCGCCGTGGCTTCGGCATCGCGGCCGTCATCGCCGTCCTGACCATCACCTACGGCGCGGTCTCCACGCTCCAGGCCATCGCGGACGTCCAGGGCAGCTCCGGGGCCGTCGCCTGGATCGGCCTGTTCTCGCCGATCACCCTCATCGACGGCGTGCAGTCCGCCTTCCTGGGAGCCACCTCGGCCTTCCCCGGCGGGATCGGACCGAGCACCGGCGAAGGCGCGGTCTACGTCCTCGTCACCCTGGGACTGATCGCCGGCGCCTACGGCCTGCTGATGCGCCGCTACACGAAGGTGGGACTGTGACCACGCTGAACATCGACCATGTCTCCCGCTGGTTCGGCAACGTGGTCGCCGTCAACGACGTCACCATGACGATCGGCCCCGGCGTCACCGGCCTCCTGGGCCCCAACGGCGCGGGAAAGTCCACCCTCATCAACATGATGGGCGGCTTCCTCGCCCCCTCCACCGGCAGCGTCACCCTCGACGGCCAGCCCGTCTGGCGCAACGAGGCCATCTACAAGCACATCGGCATCGTCCCCGAGCGGGAGGCGATGTACGACTTCCTCACCGGCCGGGAGTTCGTCCTCGCCAACGCCGAACTGCACGGCCTCGGCGCCAAGGCGGCCCACGAAGCGCTCGCCACCGTGGAGATGGAGTACGCGCAGGACCGGAAGATCGCCACGTACTCCAAGGGCATGCGGCAGCGGGTGAAGATGGCCTCCGCCCTCGTCCACCAGCCGACGCTGCTCCTGCTCGACGAGCCTTTCAACGGCATGGACCCGCGCCAGCGCATGCAGCTGATGGACCTGCTGCGGCGCATGGGCGACGAGGGCCGCACCGTGCTGTTCTCCTCGCACATCCTCGAAGAGGTGGAACAGCTCGCCTGGCACATCGAGGTCATCGTCGCCGGACGGCACGCGGCCAGCGGCGACTTCCGCAAGATCCGCCGTCTGATGACCGACCGGCCGCACCGCTACCTGGTGCGTTCCAGCGACGACCGGGCCCTCGCGGCAGCGCTGATCGCCGACCCGTCGACGTCCGGCATCGAGGTCGACCTCGCCGAGGGTGCGCTGCGCATCCAGGCCGTCGATTTCGGCCGGTTCACGGCCCTGCTGCCGAAGGTCGCCCGTGACCACGGCATCCGGCTGCTCACGGTCTCGCCGTCCGACGAGTCCCTCGAGTCCGTCTTCTCGTATCTCGTCGCGGCGTAGGAGGCCGAAGAATGTACGACCCCACAGTCGCCAGGCTCACCTATCGAGCCCTGCTCGGCCGTCGCCGGGCCTTCATCCTGGGCGCGCTGCCCCTGCTGCTGCTCGTCATCGCCGTGGCGGTGCGCGCACTCGCCGGAGCCGACGACCAGACGGCGGCGGACGTACTGGGCGGATTCGCCCTCGCCACCATGGTGCCGATCATCGGTGTCATCGCCGGCACCGGAGCCATCGGCCCGGAGATCGACGACGGCTCGGTGGTGTACCTGTTGTCCAAGCCGATCAAGCGGCCGACGATCATCTTCACCAAACTGATCGTCGCCGTCGCCGTGACGATGGTCTTCTCCGCCCTACCCACCCTGCTTGCCGGCCTGATCCTCAACGGCAACGGCCAGCAGGTCGCCGTCGCGTACACGATCGCCGCGCTCGTCGCCTCCATCGCCTACGCCGCGCTGTTCCTGCTGCTGGGCACGGTGTCCCGGCACGCGGTGGTCTTCGGCCTCGTCTATGCCCTCGTCTGGGAGGCGCTGTTCGGCTCGCTGGTCCCCGGTGCCCGCACGCTGAGCGTCCAGCAGTGGTCGCTGGCGGTGGCCCAGAAGGTCGCCGACGGGAACCTGGTGACCTCCGACGTCGGTCTGACGACCGCGACGGTGCTGCTGGCCGGGGTGACCGTGCTCGCGACCTGGTACGCAGGCCAGAAGCTGCGGTCGCTGACGCTTGCCGGGGAGGAGTGACCGGGCCCGGATCCTGACGGGGCTTTCACCCCGGCCCGGGCACACTGGGCCGGGGAAGACACGAGGGCGCAGGGTGGGAGGGACCGGGATGGCGGGCCAGACACCTCGGCACGGTGGCCGTGGACAGCCGGACGGCGGATCCGAAGACGCCACCAAGAGCACCAGGCAGGAAGCCGACGCCGAACCTGCCACCGAAGCCGCCGACGATGCCTGGGACGGCCTCGTCCTGGACGAGGGGTTCATACGCGACGCCGGGACCTCCGAGCCCTCGGCCCGCGCCCGGATGCTCGCCGCCCGCTGGCGCCGCGAGCAGCCGGAGCCGCAACCGTGGCGCTCCGACGAGCCCCCCGCGGGATGGTTCTTCAGCAAGGTCCGACGCCGCAGGTGGCGTCGGCGCTGACGCCGCATACGTCCGCTCTTAATCGGTGGCGCCCGGCTTTCCGCAACGGCACTGTGGTGGATGCACGAGGCCGGAGGGCGTCGGCGCATCGGGCGGCCGCTTCGAGCACGCGAGACGCATCGTCTTGCGTGGGCCGGCCGACGGGGACGCCGACGCCCTTCGAGCCGTGGCGTCAGGGCCGCGGTTCCAGCGTCCCGGGGCTGCGGTCAGGAGGCCAAACGCTCCAGCACCACCGCGATGCCGTCCTCGTCGTTCGAGGACGTCACCTCGTCGGCCACCGCCTTCAGCTCATCGTGGGCGTTGGCCATCGCCACGCCCCGGGCGGCCCAGCCGAACATCGGGACATCGTTGGGCATGTCGCCGAACGCGATCGTGTCCGCGGCCTTGAGGCCGAGCCGGCGCGCGGCCAGGGACAGGCCGGTGGCCTTGGACAGGCCGAGGGGGAGCAGCTCGACGATGCCCGCGCCGGCCATGGTCACCGTGACGAAACCGCCCGCGGTGCGCCGGGCGGCCTCGGCCAGCTCGTCGTCCGACAGGGTCGGATGCTGGATGTAGATCTTGTTCAGCGGCGCCGACCACACATCGGAGGCATCGGTGAACGGCACGGCCGGAAGGTCGCCTGTGACCGCGTAGCCCGGTCCGACCAGGACGTCACCGTCCAGGCCGTCGCGGCTCGCCGCCAGGTACAGAGGGCCGGTCTCCGCCTCGATCTTGGCCAGCGCCACCCCGGCCAGCTGACGGTCCAGCGTGACCGAGGTCAGCAGCCGGTGCTCCCCGGCGTGGTAGACCTGCGCGCCCTGACCGCAGACGGCGAGCCCGTTGTAGCCGAGGTCGTCGAGGATGTGCCGGGTCCACGGGACCGCGCGGCCGGTGACCACGATGTGGGCCGCGCCCGCCGCGGTAGCCGCGGCGAGCGCCTCACGGGTGCGCTGCGAGATCGAGTCGTCACTGCGCAGCAGTGTGCCGTCGAGATCGGTCGCGATCAGCCGGTAGGGGAAACCCCCGGCGGGCCCGGCGGGGGTCCCTGCGGCGGAGCCTGTGGCAGTCACTTGACCACCGGCTCCAGGACCTCCCGGCCGCCCAGGTACGGGCGCAGCACCTCGGGCACTCGCACTGAACCGTCGGCCTGCTGGTGGTTCTCCAGGATCGCCACGATCGTGCGCGGTACGGCGCACAGTGTGCCGTTGAGCGTGGCCAGCGGGCGTACCTTCTTGTCCTCGCGGACGCGGATCGACAGCCGACGCGACTGGAACTCGGTGCAGTCCGACGTCGAGGTCAGCTCGCGGTACTTGCCCTGGGTCGGGATCCACGCCTCGCAGTCGTACTTGCGCGCGGCCGAGGAACCGAGGTCGGCCGAGGCGACGTCGATGACCCGGAACGGCAGTTCCAGCGACGTCAGCCACTGCTTCTCCCACTCCAGCAGGCGCTGGTGCTCGGCCTGCGAGTCCTCGGGGAGGACGTAGGAGAACATCTCGACCTTGTCGAACTGGTGCACGCGGAAGATGCCCTTGGTGTCCTTGCCGTGCGAGCCCGCCTCGCGGCGGAAGCAGGGCGAGAAGCCGGCGTAGCGCAGCGGCAGGCGGTCCGCGTCGAGGATCTCGTCCATGTGGTAAGCGGCGAGCGGTACCTCGGACGTGCCGACCAGGTACAGATCGTCCTTGTCGAGGTGGTAGACGTCCTGGGCTGCCTGGCCGAGGAAGCCGGTGCCGGCCATCGACTGCGGTCGGACCAGCGCCGGGGTCAGCATCGGAGTGAAGCCGGCCGCCGTGGCCTGGGCGATCGCCGCGTTGACCAGGGCGAGCTCCAGGAGCGCGCCGACGCCGGTCAGGAAGTAGAAACGCGAACCGGAGACCTTGGCGCCGCGTTCGACGTCGATGGCGCCGAGCAGCTGGCCCAGCTCGAGGTGGTCCCTGGGCTCGAAGCCCTCGGCCGCGAAGTCGCGGTGCGTGCCGTGCGTCTCCAGCGTGACGAAGTCCTCCTCGCCGCCGACGGGGACGTCGGGGTGGACGAGGTTGCCGAGCCGCTGGAGGAGTTCCTGGGTCGCGGCGTCGGCCGCGTCGCGCTCGGTGTCCGCCGCCTTGACGTCGGCGGCGAGCTGGCTCGCCCGCTTCAGCAGCTCGGCCTTCTCGTCTCCGGAGGCCTTGCCGATGAGCTTGCCGAGGCCTTTCTGTTCGGCGCGCAGCTCGTCGAAGCGGACGCCGGACGACCGGCGCCGCTCGTCGGCAGACAGGAGGGAGTCGACGAGCGCGACGTCCTCTCCACGGGCGCGCTGCGACGCGCGCACACGGTCGGGGTCCTCACGGAGCAGGCGAAGGTCAATCACGCGGTCAAGGCTACCGGTGTGCGGTGACGGGTCTCGACTCACTATTGCCGGTCACGGGTTCTGAGTTCCGTTATGCGGAAGATGCGCCTTGTTCGCATCGTGTCCGCAGCCTTTTCCCCGCGGTCAATCAGGGGTGTCTCCATACCTGGAACGAGCCAACGGGGGCGACGGTGGTTGACTGGATTTCCTTGTGGAGAACGGGACTTGTGGAGCTGTTCCGCACCCGTCTGTCCACAGGAATCCCCAGCCCCGGGAAGTTATCCACAGGCTGTGCGAAAGATCTGTGGACTCACGGGAAGTGGGTATGCGCAACGGCCCGCGATGGCTGTGTGAGCCGTTCAAACCCTTCACGCCCCCCACTTTCGGGTGGAAACGGAGCGCTCGGTGTCACTCCGGAGGATGGGGGGCGAGAAACAGGTGGATGAAAGGTGGCGGAGGTGCCTGCGGTGAAGCGGGGCGCCAAGTAGGACATGTCGACTGAATGCCCTTTCGTTGTCGACTTGTCCCCAGGTCGAGAAGCAGACCTGTGGATAACACCTGTGGATAACGAGAATATGCAGGTACGACTGGTGGAACCGGCCGGTTCCGGCCGTCAGAACCGACCGTCCTGGCAGCGCGCGACCCAGTCCGCCGCCGCGACGAACGCCTCGTCCGAGGTGCCCGGCCGTGGTGCGCCCACGTCCGCCGGCTCGACCTCCGCCCGTGGGTACGAACCCAGGTAGCGCACCTGGAGGCAGGTCCGCTTCAGGCCCATCAGGGCATCGGCCACCCGGCGGTCGGAGATGTGCCCCTCGGCGTCGATGCAGAAGCAGTAGTTGCCGATGCCGGCACCGGTGGGCCGGGACTGCAGCAGCATCAGGTTGACGCCTCGCGTGGCGAACTCGCCCAGCAGGTCGCGCAGGCCGCCGGGGTGGTCGTCGCGCTGCCAGAGCACGATGGACGTCTTGTCCGCGCCGGTCGGTGCCGCGGGCCGGGCGGGGCGGCCCACCAGGACGAAGCGTGTCTGGGCGTTCTCCGCGTCGTGGATGTCGGCCTCGAGGACCTCCAGGCCGTAGCGGCCCGCGGCGAACTCGCCGGCGAACGCCGCATCGTACCGGCCCTCCTGCACCAGGCGGGCGCCGTCCGCGTTGGAGGCGGCCGACTCCCAGGCGGTGTCCGGGAGGTGCTTCCTGATCCAGTTGCGTACCTGGGGCTGGGCGGCCGGGTGGGCGGTGACCGTTTTGATGTCCGACAGTTTGGTGCCGGGGCGGACCAGCAGGGCGAAGGTGATGGACAGCAGCACCTCGCGGTAGATCATCAGCGGCTGGCCGGCGACCAGCTCGTCGAGGGTGGTGGTGATGCCGCCCTCGACGGAGTTCTCGATCGGCACGAACGCGGCCTCTGCCTCGCCGGTGCGCACCGCGTCGAGCGCGGACTGGACTGACACGTACGGGACCAGTTCCCGGGTCGCCGTCTCCGGGAGGGTGCGCAGGGCGACTTCGGTGAAGGTGCCTTCGGGGCCGAGATACGCGTAACTGGCTGGCATGACCTCACCCTAATGGGCCCGGTCAGGCCTGGCTCACGTGTCGGGGACGACCCGCTCCGCGGGGGCGGACTCCGGCCGGTTTCACCCCTCCAGCAGCCGCTGGCCCACGTATTCTCCCTCGGCCGCCCCGCCGGGTACCGCGAACAGCCCGCTCGCCTCGTGCCGGATGAACTGCGAGAGCGCGTCCCCCCGGTCCAGCTTGCGCTGGACCGGTACGAAGCCGCGCAGCGGGTCGGCCTGCCAGCAGATGAAGAGCAGGCCCGCGTCGGGCACGCCGTCCGCGTCGAAGCCGTCGTGGTACGAGAAGGGCCGCCGGACCATGGCCGCACCGCCGTTCTGGTCGGGGCGGGTGATGCGGGCGTGGGCGTTGATGGGGACGATCAGGTTCCCGGCCTCGTCCGTCTTCTCCAGGTCCATCTCGGTCGTCTCGGTGCCCCCGGTCAACGGAGCCCCGTCGGACTTCCGGCGGCCTATGACCTCCTCCTGGGCCTTGACGGGCAGCTTCTCCCAGTCGTCGAGGAGCATGCGGATGCGGCGTACGACGGCGTAGGAGCCGTTCGCCATCCATGCGTGCTCCTTGTTCTCGTTCTCTCCGGAACTCCCGTGCTGTTCGGGGACGAAGATCCGTTGGTCGAAGTCGGTGTCGGACGGCTTCGGGTTGCGCGTGCCGTCGACCTGGCCCATGAGGTTGCGGGCGGTCATGGGGTGAGTGGTGGCACCCGGCGAGCGGTTGAAGCCGTTCATCTGCCAGCGGACGCGGGCGGCCGATCCGGCGTCCTGCTGGACGGCGCGCAGGGCGTGGAAGGCGACCAGGGCGTCGTCGGCGCCGATCTGCACCCACAGGTCGCCGTTGCTGCGGTTCTTGTCGAGGTGGTCGGAGGAGAAGTCGGGCAGCGGGTCGAGGGCGGCCGGTCGCTGCTCGGCCAGGCCGGTCCGGCCGAAGAAGCTGTGCCCGAACCCGAAGGTGACGGTCAGCGAGGCGGGCCCCGCGTCCCGGGCCACGTCCGTGTCACGGGAGCCTGTCGGGTCGCCCGCCATCAGCCGCCGGGCGGTGTCGGACCAGCGGCGCAGCAGTGCGGCGGCCTCCTTGCGGCCGGCGCCCGCCGCCAGGTCGAAGGCGATGAGGTGGCCGCGGGACTGCATGGGGGTGGTGATGCCGGGCTGATGTTTCCCGTGAAACATCACCTGCTCGCTGCCCAGCGAGGTGAGCGGTGTGGCGGCGGTCGGGGAGGAGGGGGCGGCGGCGTAGCCCGCGGCGCCGCCGGCCGCGCCGAGTACGAGCCCGGTGGCACCGGCGGTGCCGAGCAGCCGCCGCCGCGAGATGCCCGCGCGGGCGGTGGTGCTCGCGGAGTCGAGGGGCCCGGGCCCGCCGGGCGACCCGTGGGCCGTCTCGGGGGTCCGGGCTTCGGGGGTCCGGGCTTCGGGGGTCCGGGCTTCGGGGGTGGACTGGTCAGCCATGGTGCGGTTCAGCCGATCTGCGCGTTCTTGGTGACGGTCACCTGGTCGATGTCGGAGGTCCGCACGGTGACGGCGACCTCCCAGTCGCCGGCCATCGGGATCTGCACCCCGCTCGCCGACCAGTGTCCGGTGGTGATGCGGTCGGGGACGACGGGTAGCGGCCCGATGTTCTTGGCCTCCAGGGTGAAGGCGACTTTCACCTCGGGGATGTCGAAGGCGTTGCCGTTGGGGCGCTCGACGTAGAGGTGCATGTCGTTGGCGCCCACGCGTGCGGGGTCGAGTTCGACCCGGACGACGCCCTTGCCGTTCTGGCTGCCGGTGTCGAAGGGCATGTCCAGGGTGACCGTCCCGGTGGAGGGCGCGGACGGGGAGGCGGTGGACGGGTTGGCGGCCTTGGCCTCTTCCTCGGTCCGGCCCGGCTCCGTCTGGGTCAGGACGGTGGTGACGGCGAGCAGGACGACGGCGACGCCGGCTTCGGCGAGGACGGAGCGGCGCAGTCCGAAGCGGTGGGGGTCGGCGTCCCGTTGCCGTTTCTGCCGGGCGGCGTCCACGGCCGCGCGCTGCCGGGCGAGCTGGGCGGCGCGCTGGGAGGTGCCGGAGTCCTTCGTCGCCTCGGGGGACCGCGGGGAGTCCTTCGCCGTCCTGGTCGTCCCCTCGTCGGTCTTGGACGTCCTGGCCGCCCCCTCGTCGGTCTTGGACGCCCTGGAAGCCTCCGCGGCGGCTTTCGATGCCCCGGTAGCCTTCCCGGCGGCCTCCGCGTCCTCGGCCTTACGGCCGGTGCCCGCGTCGGTCTGCTCCTTCTCCCGCTGGCGGGCGATCGCGGGCACCGCCTCCGCCAACTGTGCCGTCCACCGTCGAGAGAGGTAGGCGATGCCGACCAGCACCGCCACGAGCCCGATCTTGACGAGGAGCAGCCGGCCGTACCGGGTGTCGGTGAAGGCTGTCCAGGAGCCGAGCTGGCGCCAGGACTGATAGGTGCCGGTCACCACGAGCGCGACCACGCTGCCGAAGGCGACGCGTGAGAACCGGCGTACGGCGACGGTGGGGAGCGGTGTGTCCGCGGGGGCCCGGTACAGGGTGACGAGCAGGGCGGTGAGTCCGCCGAGCCAGCCGGCCATCGCGAGGAGGTGGACGACGTCGACCGGCATGGCGAGACCGGCCTGGAGGCCGACGGAGGCGTGCTCGGACATCGCCCAGGTCGCCGCGAGCCCGGCCGCCACGACGGTTCCGCCGATCCCGAGTCCGAAGGTGAGGTCCCGCTTCTCCTCGTCCTCTCGCTTGTCATAGGCGCCGAAGAGGACGGCGACGAACAGGGCGGCCGCCGCGAGCAGGAGCAGCCGGGAGACCAGCGAGGCGCCGGTCTTGGTCTGCAGCACCTCGCCGAGCAGGTTCAGGTCGAAGACGTCGCCGAGCTTCCCGGAGCCGGTGTAGGAGCCGCGCAGCAGGAGCAGCAGCAGCGTGGCGGCGGTGAGCGCGAGCCATCCCGAGACGACGAGCCGCTGTACCGCCCGGATTCCCGAGCCGCGTGGCCAGCAGGCGAGGACGAAGGCAGCACCGCCCACCAGCACGGTGAACCCGGCGTACGACACGTACCGCCCGAGGCCGTACAGCCAGCCGACGATCCCGTCGCCCGTCTGTGTGCCGTACACGGAGACGGAGGTCTCGGACGGGGCTCCGATGGAGAAGGTGTAGGCGCCGGCGACGGGGTGGCTGTCGGCGGACACGACCTGGTAGGTCACCGTGTACGTGCCGTCGGGCAGCCCGGCGTGCAGTTTCACGGAGTAGGTCGTGCCGCTCGTACCGGACGGCTCGCCGTCGTCGACGCGTTCGCCCCGGGGGTCGAAGACGCGCAGCGAGTCGGCGTCCATGGAGACCGATTCGGAGAAGGTGAGCGACACCTGGGCCGGAGCCTTGTCGACCACCGCCCCCTGTCGGGGGTCACTGCCGGTCAGTGCGGCGTGCGCGGAGGCCGGTCCGGCGCCGGCGAGCAGCGCGCAGGCCGCGGCCAGGAGCAGCAGCACCACGGTCCGGACGCGCGGGGCGATGGTCTGCGACAAGGTGGTCCTTCCCTCAGTGTCCGGTGTGTTCGGAGTGTCCGGGTTGCCCGGTGGGCCGGTACGTGGCCGCCTTCACGGGCAGCTTGACCGTGACGGGGTCGGCGTGGGCGAAGTGAAGGTCGACGGAGACCGTCTGTCCCTCCTTGGGCTGCTGCTTCAGCTTCTCGAACATCAGGTGGTTGCCGCCGCTTTCGAGCACGAGCCGGCCGTGGGCGGGGATCGGGAGGCTGTCGACCTCCTTCATCGTCCCGTCGACGGTTTCGTGCACGGTGACGTCACCGGCTCCGCTGGTCACCGAGGTCAGTTCGTCCTCGGTGTCGCCCTCGTTGGTGATGGTGAGGAAGCCCGCCGCCATCGAGTCGGAGACAGGCTGCGGTATGTAGGCGGCGTCGACGGAGAGTTCGGCGCCGGAGGCCGAGGAGCCGGAGCCGGAGTCCGAGTCGCCGCAGCCCGCGAGGGCCAGCGCGCCGATCACCGTCACGGCGGCGAGAGCGGGACGGCCCCTCACGGGTTCTCTCCCTTGACGAGCTCGGGGAGGTCCTTGGTGTAGTCCTCGACGGTGGCGTCCTCGCCGTAGAGGACGTAGCCCGCGTCGGACTTCGGGGAGAAGGCGACGACCTGGGTGCCGTGCGCCGAGACGACCTTGCCGTTCTTGTCCTTGGTCGGCGGGTCGATGGAGATGCCGAGGGTGCGGGCGCCGGCCTGGACGGTGTCGAAGTCGCCGGTCAGGCCGATGATCTGCGGGTCGATGCCCTTGAGCCACTTGCCGAGCGCGGCCGGGGTGTCGCGTTCCGGGTCGGTGCTGACGAACACGATGCGGAGCGTGTCCTGCTCGGCCTGGGACAGCTGCTTCTTGGCCACGGCGATGTTGTTCATGGTCAGGGGGCAGACGTCGGGGCAGTGGGTGTAGCCGAAGTAGATCAGGGTGGGTTTGCCGGCGGTCTGCTCGCGGAGGTCGTACTCCTTGCCCTGGGTGTCGGTGAGGACCAGGTCGGGCTTCTCGAACGGCTTGTCGAGCACGGTGGCGGCCTTCTGGCTGGTGTCCTCGGAGACCATCGCGACGGGCTTGTCGCTGTCGGCGCCGCTGCCGCAGGCGGACAGGGTCAGGGAGGCGGCGGCGAGCAGTGCGGCCGCGGCGAACGTCTTCTTGCGCATAGAGAAATGTCCCAGATGTGAGGTGCTCCGGTGCGCGCCGGGGTCCGTCGGACCGACGGGGTGCCCGGCGCGCACCGGACGAGAGGATGCGTGGGCGTTGTCACGCCGACGCACCGGCGCGGGCGTTGTTACGCCGACGCGTCGGAGGCGCGCCGGCGTCCGGCCAGCACGCCGTAGGCGACGCCCGCGGCACCGACGACGATGCCGACGACGCCGAGGATGCGGGCGGTGGTGTCGGTGCCGTCCCCGGAACCGGAGTCGGAGGAGGCGGTGGTGTCGGCGGCGGTGTTCTGCGCGGCCGCCTCGGTGCCGTCCTCGGCCTTCGCGCCCGACGAGCCGTGGGCGTCGCCCTCGGCGGCGGTCAGCTCCAGCACGGGCGCCGGGTGCTCGGGCTCCTCCTGGCCCTCCTGCGGCACCTCGATCCAGCGCACGACCTCCTTGTTGTCGTACGTCTGGATCGCCTTGAACACCATCTCGTCGGCGTCCTCGGGCAGCGCGCCGACGGAGACCGGGAACTTCTGGAAGTAGCCGGGCTCGATGCCCGTGCCGTCGGCGGTCCAGGTGACCTTGGTGACGGCCTCGGTGAGCTGCTTGCCGTGCGACTCCAGCGGCTTGTCCAGCTTGGACTTGGTGACCTCCGCCTTCCAGCCGGGGACCGGCTGCGGCATCACGGACGCCAGCGGGTGGTCGGTGGGGAAGGCGACCTCCAGCTTGGTGGTGGAGGCGTTGTCCCGTTCGTTGGGGACCTTGAAGTCGACGACGGCGTAGCCGCCCTTGGCGGCCGCGCCCTCCGGCTGCACGCTGACGTGCGCGAAGGCGGGGGCGGACAGGGCGAGGACGGCGATGCCGGAGACGGCGCCGGCGGCGGCGATACGAGAAGGCTTCATGGACGGAGCACTCCGCTTCGAGTGGGTCACCGGTGTCGAACCGGTGGCGGGTGACGGGAGGGTGCGCGCACGCGCGCGTGCCGCACGACGGCGGCCCCTCCGCGCGGCGGCCGAGGGGCCGGCCGGGGCGGGGTGGTGGTCGCGTCGTGTCAGGCGGCGAGGGCGAACGCGTCGTCCGGCGGGCCGCGTCTGATCACCGTGTGCTGGAGTGCGGTGGTGCGGGGCCGCGGCGGCACCTGCCGAGCGGTGTGCGGCAGGCGCGGGCCCGTCCCGGGAGCCCCCTGGAGCCCGGCCTGCAGGGCGCGGAGCAGGGAGAGCGCCGCGCGCAGGGCGCGTACGAACGCGGCCTCGGCCACCGAGTGGGCCGAGTGCGCCGACAGTTCGACGAGCCGCGCCAGGGCCAGGTCCCCGCTCCGCAGCAGCCAGCCGGCGGCCAGGGCCGCGAGGACGTGGCCGAGGAGCATCGGCAGGGACGGCAGCAGCGAGGCCGAGGAGCCGGCCGCGGTCAGGGCGTCGGCGGGGTCGTGGGCGGCGCCTGCGTGGACGTCCGGAGCGATCCGGGCGTCGGTGAGGATCCGCTGGGCCTGCGCCGGGCTGATCGCCGCCGCGGTGGTTCCGCAGACCAGCCGTGCGGCCTGCTGGATCAGTGAGGCGTCGGACAGCGGGCCGGGTCCGCCGACGGACGTGGCGGCCGTACCGGACGCCGGGACCGTGGAGGCACCGTGCTGGCCCAGTCCGAACAGGGCGTGCAGCGCGGTCTGGCCGACGGTGAGCAGTACCGCGATGCCGGGCAGCGAGCGCTCGCGTCCGGCGAGGGGCGCGGCGACCACGACCGCCCCGAGGAATCCAGCGCCCAGCGACCACAGCGGAACGGTGGCGCAGGAGGCGAGGGTGTGCCCTGCCGCGGCCAGCACGACGCAGACCGCGGCGAACACCGCGGCCCGCAGGATCCGGAGGTCGTTCCCGGAGCGCACCGTAGGCGGGTGGGGGGCAGTCATGGCGGGCTCATCATCCCACTGGCGCCCCCCGCGCCGTACGGCAGGTCCACAAGATGCCGTACGGCCGGAAGCGGACCGGAACGTCACCTTCTGGTGTGAGCCGTCCCACATACACCGATCGGCGGCAGGGACGCGTCGGCCATATGGACGGTCTCGCGCGCAGACCGCGCTTACGCCCGGGAGCGGGGGGCAATACGTAACGGTATGTCGAGCCGCGGCCGGGAGGCTGGAGCATGAGCATCTGGTGGTCACTCCATTTGCGGCGCGAGGCTGCGAGCGTGCCCCTGGCCCGCCGCCTGCTGATCGGCACCATGGAGACCGCGGGTGTCGACCCCGACGTCTCCTTCGACCTCTCGGTCGCGCTGAGCGAGGCCTGCGCGAACGCCGTCGAGCACGGCGGCGACGACGAACCCGGAGGCTCCTCGCAGGCGTACCGCGTCACGGCCTACCTCGACGGTGAGCTTTGCCGGATCGAGGTCGCCGACACGGGCCCGGGGTTCGCCGCGGCCCCTGCGGGCCGTCCGGGGAAAGCGGCCCGCCCGGTGTCCGACGACGCCGAGGACGGCCGCGGCCTGTGTCTCATCCGGGAGCTCGCCGACCACGTCCACATCGGCAGCAGGCCGGGCCGGGCCGGTGCCGTGGTGAGTTTCGACAAGGTCCTCAAGTGGCGCGAGGGAACTCCGCTGGTGGCGGTCTGACGGCGCCGGCATCAGGGCGCCGCGTCCAGCATCCTTCCAAGTGCTTCGAGTACTCCGAGTGCTTCGAGTACTCCGAGTGCCCTGTGTACCTCGAGTGCCCTGAGTGCCTCGAGTGCCAGTCCACGAAAACGCCCCCGGGGCGCCTGGGCGCGCCGCAAGCCCGGGGGATCCCTTCCGCGGCCCCTCCCGGACACGTCGATGGCCGGGCACCCCGTGTGCGGTACCCGGCCGGCGAACCGTGGATCAGCCCTTCAGCGCGGCCATCCACTCCTCGACCTCGTCCGACCGGCGCGGCAGCCCGGCGGACAGGTTCCGGTTGCCGTCGGCGGTAACGAGGATGTCGTCCTCGATGCGGACGCCGATGCCCCGGTACTCCTCGGGCACGGTCAGGTCGTCGGCCTGGAAGTACAGGCCGGGCTCGACCGTGAGCACCATGCCGGGCTCCAGCGTGCCGTCGACGTAGGACTCCACGCGCGCGGCGGCGCAGTCGTGGACGTCCATGCCGAGCATGTGGCCGGTGCCGTGCAGCGTCCAGCGGCGCTGCAGGCCGAGCTCCAGCACCCGCTCGACGGGGCCCTCGACCAGGCCCCACTCGACGAGCCGCTCGGCCAGCACGCGCTGGGACGCGTCGTGGAAGTCGCGGAACTTGCCGCCCGGCTGCACGGCCGCGATGCCGGCCTCCTGGGCGTCGTACACGGCGTCGTAGATCTTCTTCTGCAGCTCGCTGTAGCGGCCGTTGATCGGCAGCGTGCGCGTGACGTCGGCGGTGTAGTACGTGTGCGTCTCCACGCCCGCGTCGAGCAGCAGCAGGTCGCCGGAGCGGACCGGGCCGTCGTTGCGCACCCAGTGCAGGGTGCAGGCGTGCGGGCCGGCGGCGCAGATGGAGCCGTAGCCGACGTCGTTGCCCTCCACGCGGGCGCGGAGGAAGAAGGTGCCCTCGATGTACCGCTCGGACGTCGCCTCGGCCTTGTCGAGGACCTTCACGACGTCCTCGAAGCCGCGCACCGTGGAGTCGACGGCCTTCTGCAGCTCGCCGATCTCGAACTCGTCCTTGACCAGTCGGGCCTCGGAGAGGAAGACGCGCAGTTCCTCGTCGCGCTCGGCGGTGACCTTGTCGGTCAGGGCGGCCTCGATGCCGGCGTCGTGACCGCGCACGACGCGGACCGGGCCGGTGGCCTCGCGGAGGTTTCCGGCCAGCTCGCGGACGTCGGAGGCGGGGATGCCGTACCGCTTCTCGGCCTCGGTGAGGGAGTGGCGGCGGCCGACCCACAGTTCGCCCTGGCCGTCGAGCCAGAACTCGCCGTTCTCGCGGTCGGAGCGGGGCAGGAGGTAGATCGTCGCGGTGTGGCCGGCGCCCTCGGGCTCCATGACCAGGACGCCGTCCTCGGTCTGGTTGCCGGTCAGGTAGGCGTACTCGACCGAGGCGCGGAAGGAGTACTCCGTGTCGTTCGAGCGGGTCTTCAGGTTGCCCGCGGGGATCACCAGGCGCTCGCCCGGGAAGCGGGCGGACAGGGCGGCGCGGCGGGCGGCGGTCTCGGTGGCCTGGGCGATCGGCTCCAGGTCGCGCAGCTCCGTGTCGGCCCAGCCGGACTTCATGTTCTCGGCCAGCTCGTCGGACACGCCGGGGTACAGGCCGTTCTTGCGCTGCTTGATCGGTTCCTCGCCCGCCGCGGCAGCGGCGTCCTCAAGCACGGTTTCCGGCTTCTCCGAGATCTCCGGGTTCTCCGGGGTGAGCTCCTCCGCCACGGTCATCCTCCTTGATACGGCACTGGACCACCCCCCATCGTACGGTCGTACGGAAGGGGGCCCAGGGCCGAAGGGCCTGTTACATGGAGGCGCTACCGTCCGTTATCCGTGGCCTGCGGGGGGTCAGTGCCCCGTTTTGCGGACAGTGGTGTCAGCAGGGGGCGTCAAGAGGGGGTGCCGACAGCGCCGGTTGGCGGATCTGCCGACCGTGCCGCTATTCGAACCGGACGGCCAGCAGGACGACGTCCTCCTCGGAGTCCGCGTCGGCCAGTCCGTCCGGCAGTACCGTGCGCAGGACGTGCTCGGCGACGGCGTCCGGGTCGTGGCGCTTGGCCCTGGGTACGCCGGCCGCCGCCGCGTGCAGCCGGGCGAAGGCGCGGTCGGCCGGGTCGCCGGTGCGGTGCAGCAGCCCGTCGGTGTACAGCAGGACCGTCTCCCCGGGTTCCGCCTGGACCTCCACGCTCGGTGCCTCCCAGCAGGCGAGCATGCCGAGCGGAGCGGAGAGGGAGGTCTCGACGAACTCCGTGCGCCGCTCACCGATCAGCAGCGGCGGACTGTGTCCGGCGCCGGCCAGGGTGATCCGGTGCAGTGCCGGCTCGCAGTAGCCGAACAGCGCGGTGGCCGAGCGGGCGGGCTCGGTGAGGCGCAGCAGCAACTCCAGGTCGGACAGGACCGCGACCGGGTCCTCGCCCTCCATCACGGAGTACGCGCGGAGCGAGGCGCGCAGCCGCCCCATCGCGGCGACGGCGCTGGGCCCGGACCCGGTGACGGACCCGACGGCGAGTCCGAGCGCGGCGTCCGGCAGCGGCAGTGCGTCGTACCAGTCGCCGCCGCCGAGCGGGCCGGTGCGGTGCCGGGCGGCGAGCTGGACGCCGGGCACTCGCGGCAGGCGGGAGGGGAGCAGCTCCTCTGCCATCGTCGCCATGCACGCACGCGTGTGCTCGACCTCCAGGAGGCGGGCCAGGTGCTGGCCGGCGTACCGGGCGTAGAGGCCGACGAGGTGGCGTTGCCGCTCGCCCGGCTCGGCGGGCTCGTCGTAGAGCCATACGGCGGCTCCCATGCGCCCGGTGCCTTCGGCGGAGAGGGGGAGCGCAAAGCTGGCGGCGTAGCCGAGGCGGGCGGCGACTTCGCGGTGGCGCGGGTCGAGACCCTTCTCGGCGAACAGGTCGGGCTCGGCGATCCCGCCCTCACCGACCGGCAGACCGTCCAGAATTCGCCCGTGGGGCAGGGAACTTCGCGGAACGGTCTCGATGTGGCCGAGGTCGGTGCGGGCCAGTCCGAGGCCGACGGTGGCGCCCGGGCCGAGTCCGTCGGCCGGTTCCAGCGCGACGAGGCCGCGCCGGGCGCCCACCAGGGCGGCTCCGGCGCGCAGCACTTCCTGGATGCCTGCGGAGAGGGAGTCGGTGCGGACCAGGCGCTCGGTCAGCTCGTGCAGGGTCGTGAGGTCCGAGACCCAGCCGGCCAGCCTGTCCTGGAGCAGGCCACCGGGAGCGCACGGTGTACCCGAGGCGCCCGTGACCTGCGCGACCTCCGTGACCTCCGTGGTGTTTGGGGCACCGGCCGGTGAGGTACCCGGGACGACGGACGCGACAGTGTGTGCGGGAGACGGAACCGTTGAATCGATTCCGGCCACTTTCGCAGAGTGCGGGGTGTTCATGGCGCCCGGCCTTCCGACCGGCAGTTACTGCTCAAAAGCATCGCGAACCCCCATGTCATTCTGCGCCGCTAGCAGTGTCTCCACATGTACACGCACTCGTAAGGAGATGTCCAGCATTGTCCTGCTGGGATTACTGGTGTCCGTGAGGTGCGAGTGACTTCCTTCGCGGCCCTTGCGGAAAAGCAAAATTGACTTGAAACTGCCCTACAGGAAGCCTTGTTGCGGTCGACTGGGGGTGCTTTACGGAGCGTCACAGCGGTCGTGAGGGGTACGTACTCGGAGAAGGCCAGGGTGCCCGGGGCATCCGGAACCTGGCGGCGGACCCGGGCGTCCTATCCACCGACGACCGTGCCCCATCCTCCCGTGGCGGAGGCGGAGAGAAAAACGCGGAACGGCAAAACGCCAGACTTCGCCACCCCGCGCCACGCCCATGCTCGTGATGGACGCAGAGTGGAACGAACCGCCGCGGACGCAGTCAGTGCTCGGCCACGGGGTTTCCCAGCCCCTGGCAGTGATGCCCTCGGCGGTGTGATGCCCTCGGCAGTGTGAGGCCTTCGGCGGAGATGCCATCGGCAGAGAGATGCCTCCGGCGGAGAGGCCTCCGGCAGGGGTGTGATGCGCCACCAGCTACGCACAGCGAAGAGATCGACACATGGTGTGATGTGACCACGGTGTTGCCAGGCGTGCAACGGAAAGGAACGAGCGCTCATGCGCGAGATCCTCGGAAGGCGACGCAGGCTCTTGTCCCAGCACGACGACGGGCGGCCTGAGCTGATCGGCGCGGCCCTGACCTACGCGACGCAATGGCAGTGGCCCGTACTCCCGGGCGTGGCGGCGGACCCGCAGGCGCGGTCGCGCTGCGGCTGCCCCGAACCCGAGTGCACGGTGCCCGGCGCGCACCCCTTCGACCCGGAGCTCCTCGCGGCCACCACCGACGCGCGCATGGTGCGCTGGTGGTGGACCAGCCGGCCCACCGCACCGATCATTCTGGCCACCGGGGGCAGCGCCCCGTGCGCCGTCTCCCTGCCCGCCCTGCCGGCCGCCCACGCCCTGGCCGCGCTCGACCGCGCCGGTCTGCGGCTCGGCCCGGTCATCGCGGCGCCCACCCGCTGGTCGCTGCTGGTCAAGCCGTACTCCATGGAGCAACTGGGCGAGCTGCTCCACGCCAAGGACTTCGTCCCCGGCTCCCTGCGCTTCCACGGCGAGGGCGGCTATCTCGCGCTGCCCGCGTCCGAGACCGGCGGGGGAACCGTCCGCTGGGAGCGGGCACCCTTGCCCGGCTCCGCCTCGCCCTGGGTGCCCGACGTGGAGGCCGTGGTGGACGCGGTGGTCGACGCCCTCACTCGTACGGGTGTGAACGCGCCCGAGTTGTAGGGAGGTCCGGCGCGCACGGCAGTCCGCGCCCGCCCGCGGTCGTTATCGTCCGCCCCATGCCGCTTCACGCTGGGGAGCACCACGCCGCCGGACGGGACCGCACGGGAGGGCCGCACCGCGCGGGTTCGCGCCGCCGCAGGCGACCGGACCGCCACCGGAGGGTCCGCCTGTACGGGCTCGCCGGAGTCGTGGTCTGCGGGGGCCTGCTGCCGTTCACCGTGGCGTCCGCGGGGCCCGTGGGCGACGGGAAGGAGCAGGCACCGGCCGTCCATCTCCTCTCGCGGGGCGGAGACGGCCGGACGGCCGACAGGACCGGTCATGCCCCGGCCACGACCGCGCCCGACCGTTCCCCGCTGCCGAACGGCGCGGCCACCGCCGTGCGCTGCGGCCCGGAAATCACCTCCTCCGAGGGGGTCGAGGCGCAGACCTGCGTCGTGACCCGGGGAGCGGAGACCTGGGCGCGGACCTACTACCGCAACGCGACCGGCCGCCCGCTCGAAACCGTACTGATCCTCATGGGGCCCGACGGGCACAGCGTGCGGATGCGCTGCTCGGTGGGCGCCGGCGGTGCGCCGGGCACCTGCGAGACGCCCGGGGAGCCCTCCCGGGGCCGGCCTGCGGTGTACACCGCGGTCGCGGAGTTCGCAGACCGGGTCGGATACGGGCAGCTGCTGTTGCGTGCCGGGAGCAACCGTGACGACGGGAGCAACCGTGACGACGGGAGGAACCGTGACGACGGGAGCGGCCATGACAACGGTCCCGTCGGGGTCAAGGGGACCGACGGGACCGACGATGGTGACAGAAGTGACGGGGACGCGGGGAGCAGCGGAGGCGTAGTGGGCAACTCGGCTGCGGACGCGGGGAGTTGACAGGCGACTGCGGTGCGTGTGCGACCGGGCGCATGCAAAGACCCGGTTGCTGGCGACGGGGGATGCACCAGCAACCGGGCTACTCGAACGGTAACAAGAGATCGGCGCTAAGCAAATTCGATCTCCTGTTTTCCGGTCACCTACTGGCCTGTCTTCGCCGGGAGTTGTGACCGGAGTCACGCGCTCCGGATCGGAGCCCCGGCCGACCGGCCGACCAGCCGGAGCGGCCCTCGCGGCCGTGCGTCAGCTGAGGGTGACCTGCCGGTTGGTCAGGCCCCCGCGTGCGCGGCGCTCGTCGGGGGTGAGCGGGGCGTCCGTGGCCAGGGCCTCGGCGAGACGCTCGGCGAACTCGGCCGCCGGCTTCTCGATGTCCTGCGCGGTGACCCCGCTCGGCAGGTCCCACACCGGAACGGTGAGCCCGTGTGCGCGGAAGGAACCGACGAGTCGGGTGCCCTCGCCGAGGGACGACCGGCCCGCGGCGTGCAGCCGGGCAAGAGCGTCCAGAAGACGCTCCTCCTCGTGCGGCATGACCCAGCGCAGGTGGTTCTTCTCCGGCGTCTCGCACCAGTAGGCGGCGTCCACGCCCTGGAGCCGGACGGTCGGGATGGCCGCGGCGTTGGCCCGCTCCAGCGAGGCGGTCACCTCCGGCGTGGCGTTCTCCTGGTCCGGTACCCAGAACTCGAACCCCGCGTGCACCGTCGGCTCGAACGTCGCCTCGGGAGCGAGCAGGTCCTGCAGGCGCGGACCGTCGGCCGGCGCGCGGCGGCCCTGCACCGGGGTGCCCGGCGCGGCGGTCAGCGCCCGCTGGAGGGTGTCGGCGAGGTCGCGGCTGATGTCGCCCGAGGCCGTGTCGTTCTGCAGACCGAGCAGAACCGAGCCGTCGTCGCGGCGCAGAGCCGGCCAGGCCATCGGCAGCACCGTGGCCAGTGTGACGGACGGGACGCCCTCGGGCAGGCCGCCCTTGAGGGACAGCTCGACCGTGGCCGCCGGCACCAGCTCACGCAGGGCCACCCAGTCACACTCGCCGGGCAGCCCCTCGAACGGGCGCTGCACCAGTGCGGTCGTGGCCTGCGCGGCGGCCCGGCCGTGGCAGGCCTTGTACCGGCGGCCGCTGCCGCAGGGGCAGGGCTCGCGGGCGCCGACGACCGGGAAGTTCCCGTCAGCGCCTGCGGCGCTGGCACCGTCGGTGAGCTTCGGGCGCTTGGCCTTCGTCTGGGGGCGCTTCTTGGCCATCGTGGGTGTCTCCCGGTTGTGGCTCATCTCGTACGGGCGCGAGCCTAGCCGGTCCCGATCCCGGTCGACGGGACCCTGTGCACAACGAATCACCTGTGGAAAACTCGCTCGGCCGCACCGGCCCGCACTTGCCGCACTTGCCGCACTTGCCGCACCGGCCGCACCGGCCGCACTGGCGGCCACCCAGGCAGCCCGACCCTCCCGGCAGCCGAGGAAGCATCAGGCGCCCCCAGGCATCCCAGGAAGCCCCAGGCACCCCTGGGTGCCGAGTGGCCGGGTCAGCCCAGGTCGTCGAAGGCGTCCGCGAAGTCCAGGCCGGGGATCTCCGACACCGCCGGTGCCGTGATCCGGGTGGCGAAGTCGTCGCGCCGGTGCCCGGCGTCCGGGTCGTGCACGTCTTTGTGGACGACGACCCAGACCGTGACCTCACCGCGGATGTTGTCCCGTACGCCCCAGTCGTCGGCGAGCGCGGAGATGATGTTCAGTCCGCGTCCGCCGTGCGCGGTGACCGAAGGAGTCGCCGGAGCCGGGCGGGTCGGGCCGCCGCCGTCCGTGACCTCCACGACCAGCCTGCCGCCCGCGTCCACTCGCCACGCGGCGCGGACTTCGCCGTCCCCCGCCAGGGCGTCGCCGAGCGGACGGCCGTGCTTGCACGCGTTGCTCAAGAGTTCCGAAAGGACCAGTACGGCGTCGTCGATGACCGCTTCCGCCACGCCGCCGCTGCGCAGCTGATCACGCATGCGGTGCCTTGCTTTCCCCACGCCCGCAGGGCCATGGGGCACGGCCATGCTCGACGACGTGGGCACCTCCTGTGCCACCACCAACGCCACCCCCGAGACCTCCTTTGCCCCACGCCACGGTGTGGATGCCCCAACGGCCTGAGCCGGAAACCGGCCGGTCCCCGCCCAGTGACGCATTCGACACGGCCGAACACGCACCGAACGCGCCGGAGCACTCCCCGTGAGGGCGTGGCTGGATGTGGTCGGTGTGGCCGAGACCGGAGAATGCGGCAGAGAACCCGCCGGGTCAAGGTTTCCGGACGAATCAGCGGCCCAGGTGGTCCAGAACCGCGCGCGGCCGGTTGGTGATGATGGCGTCGACGCCCAGGCCGGCGCAGAGATCCACGTCCGCGGTCTCGTTCACGGTCCATACGTGGACCCGGTGGCCGGCGCGCTTCAGGCGCTCGATGTACGCGGGGTGGTTGCGTACGATCCGGATCGAGGGGCCCGCGATCCGGACACCGGCGGGCAGCCGCCCGTCGCGCAGCCGCGGTGAGACGAACTGCATCAGGTAGACCGTCGGCAGGGTCGGCGACGCGGCCCGCACCCGGTGCAGGGAGCGCGCCGAGAAGCTCATCACACGTACCGGCGAGTCGGCGGCCGAGGCCGGGGCGTCGAGTCCGAACCGCTTCAGGAGCACCAGCAACCGCTCCTCCACCTGCCCCGCCCAACGTGTGGGGTGCTTGGTCTCGATGGCCAGCTCCACCCGCCGCCCCGCGTCGGACACCAGCTGGAGCAGCCGCTCCAGGGTCAGGACGGAGGTTTCCTCACGGTCCTCGGGCCGGTGCTCCCAGTCCGGCTGCTCGTCGCGCGTCCGCCAGAACTCCCGGGTCCTGCGGGCACCGAAGTCCAGCGCGGCCAGATCGGCGAGCTCGAGCGCCGACACCGCGCCGCGGCCGTTGGACGTACGGTTGACGCGCCAGTCGTGGACGCAGACGAGATGGCCGTCGGCGGTCAGGCGTACATCGCACTCGAGGGCGTCCGCCCCGTCCTCGATCGCCTTCCGGTACGCGGCCAGGGTGTGCTCGGGGGCCTCCTCGGAGGCTCCCCGGTGGGCGACGACCTGAATCCGGTGCTGTCGTGCGTGGGTCACCGCGTCATGGTGCCACCGCGTACGGGTGGACGTGCCCTCGGAGTCATCGGCAGCACGTCCGTTTAGTCTTGGATAACCCATGTAAAGGACGATCGTGGACCCACAGCAACCGCTTATGGTGCTCTGACGGCCCGTGGGAAAAGCTGATGGCATACGAAAACACTGCGCATCTGCGTCGCGCCGAACCGTGGAGCAGCGCGTGAGCGTGGCTGAGCGCGAGCAGTGTGTCCGAGAAACAGCCGTGGAACGAGGAGAGAAGCTGTGAGCACCGAGAACGAGGGCACCGCGGTACCCCCGGCCCCGTCCGCACCTCCCGTGCCGGTGGAATCTCCCGCAGCCTCCGCCCACCCGGCCGCGCCGGGCCCGGACCAGCCGCCGTCCCCCGCTCCCGCGCCTCCGCAACCGCAAGCGAACGACGGTTTCGGGCAGGCCGCCGTTCCCGCCCACGCACCGCACCAGGCCGCTCCCCAGGACCCGGCCGCCTCCCACGCTCCGGCCGCCTCCCACGGTTCGGCCGCACCTCAGGGGCACACCGCCCCCGACGCCTCCTGGCCGCCGCCCCCGCCGCCGGGCACTCCGTCGTACGGAGGGGGCGGCGGTGACGGCTTCGGCGGAGGCTGGGGCTCCTCGTACCAGCCGCCCGCGCCGAAGGCGGGCCGTGGCCGTGGCGGTGTGGTGGCCGGGCTCCTGATCGCCGCGCTGGTGGCGGGCGGTCTGGGCGGCGGCCTCGGCTACACCCTCGCCAAGAACAACGACGAGACCGGCTCCACGACCGTCTCCGCCTCCGACACCGGCGGCTCCGTCAAGCGCGACGCGGGCACGGTCGCCGGCGTGGCCGCCGAGGCGCTGCCCAGCACGGTCACCATCCAGGCCGAGGGCAGCAACGGGGAGGGCGGCACCGGCACCGGGTTCGTCTTCGACAAACAGGGACACATCGTCACCAACAACCACGTGGTGGCGGAGGCGGTCGACGGCGGCAAGCTCAGCGCGACCTTCCCCAACGGCAAGAAGTACGAAGCCGAGGTGGTCGGCCACGCCCAGGGCTACGACGTGGCGGTCATCAAGCTGGAGAACGCCCCGTCGGACCTGAAGCCGCTGCCCCTCGGTGACTCGGACAAGGTGGCCGTGGGCGACTCGACGATCGCCATCGGCGCCCCCTTCGGCCTGTCCAACACGGTGACCACGGGCATCATCAGCGCCAAGAACCGCCCCGTGGCCTCCAGTGACGGCAGCGCCGCCAGCAAGGCGTCCTACATGAGTGCCCTGCAGACCGACGCGTCGATCAACCCGGGCAACTCGGGTGGCCCGCTGCTGGACGCGCAGGGCAACGTCATCGGGATCAACTCCGCGATCCAGTCCACGAGCAACGGCGGCTTCGGCACCGGCCAGGCCGGCTCGATCGGCCTGGGCTTCGCCATCCCCATCAACCAGGCCGAGTTCGTCGCCAAGCAGCTGATCAAGACCGGCAAGCCGGTCTACGCGAAGATCGGTGCCTCCGTCTCCCTGGAGGAGACGGCGAACGGCGCCAAGCTCACCGAGCAGGGTGTCAACGGCTCCGAGCCCGTCGAGCCGGGCGGCCCCGCCGCCGACGCGGGCCTCAAGCCCGGAGACGTCATCACCAAGCTCGACGACCGGGTGATCGACAGCGGCCCGACCCTCATCGGCGAGATCTGGACCCACAAGCCCGGCGACAAGGTCACGGTCACCTACGAGCGCGGCGGCAAGGAGCGCACCACCGAACTCACCCTCGGCTCCAAGACCGGAGACGACTGACCCACACCGTCCGCGAGGCCGTTCGGAAGTCGTGCGGTCGCACGCCTGCAGCGTGGGAAAGCATGAGGCATGCGACCGGACGACTGGCACCTCACCGACAACGTCCACGACTTCCTCGCCCGGGCCGGAGACTTCCTGCGCTCACGGCCCGGCCCGCACGTCATGCAGCTGACGTGGGCCGAGAGAGTGCGAGCGCGCGGGGCGGGGGCGTTCGGCACCGAAGCTCCCGTGTTCGGCGTACTGGAGCGAGCGGGCGCGGCCCACGCCACCTTCTACCGCCTCCCGCTCCGTGGGGTGGGTCTCTCTCCGCTCTCGTCCGAGCAGGCCGACTCCCTCGCCGCACGCCTGGCCACCCTCGGGCACTCCCTTCCCTCCGTCAGCGCGGACCACAGCACCGCCGGGGCTTTCGCCGAGGCATGGCAGCGGCACACCGGGGCGACTCCGGAACTCCGGGACACGCGGCTCCGCCTGTACCGCCTCGGCGAGCTCGTCCCGCCAGAGCCCCTACCGGCGGGACGAGCTCGCGTCCTGGGCGACCAGGACCTCGGGCACGTCATGTTCTGGTGCGGTGAGTTCGCCAGGGCTGTCGGGGAAGAGGTCGCCATCGACGCCGACACGTGGGCCGGCACCCGCTTCGCCGACAAGCGCTACACGCTCTGGGAGACCCCGGACGGCACTCCCGTATCCATCGCGGGCATGAACCCGGTGATCGGGGGCCAGATCCAGGTGGACATCGTCTACACCCCGGCCCACCTGCGCGGTCGGGGCTACGCGGGCGCCGTTACGGCGGAGGTGAGCCGGGCCGCACGGGCTGCGGGCGCAAGGGACGTCGTACTGTTCGCCGACCTGTCCAACCCCACGAGCAACGCCCTCTACCAGCGTCTCGGCTACCGCACGCTCACCGACTGGGCGGTGTACGACTTCACGGGCGCCGCTCCGCACGCCGGTTGAGGACGAAACACGCGGGCGGCGCCCCGGGCCTGCGGACGGAACACTGACCGGAACGGTGCCACCGGAAGGGCCGGACGCGCGAACACCGGGCCCGGCGCGAACCTGAGCCCCCGCCGACCGTCCGGGGCCGGTACGCTGTACCCGCTCCGTCCCTGGTGGGCGGAGCACAGGTGGGTTGCCCGAGCGGCCTAAGGGAACGGTCTTGAAAACCGTCGTGGCGCAAGCCACCGTGGGTTCAAATCCCACACCCACCGCAGAGATTGACGGCCCCTGACCAGGCGTTACGGTCGGGGGCCGGCATCGTGGCGGGCGGGCTCGGGTTCCTTTTGCGGAGTACGGCGGGGCTGCTGCCGGCATTGGCCTGCCCTGTCGGTGAGTGGCACACTGCCGCCCTCGTTCCCGAGCGCCCCTTCCCGTGCTGCCGGGCCGGACCCTGAGGGCCGAGTTGCCCGCGCGCTGTTGAAGGCGGCGATGGAGGTTCCTGCGGTGACGGGCGGTGCCGGCGGGGTGCTGCCCCGGCTCGGGTACTCGGACGGAGCTGAGTACGTGCGCGCTGGCCGGCCAGGGGGCGGGCCGGAACGCTCGGGGCATGGAACAACGACGACTGAAGCCCGTGCCCCAGTTGGTGTCGGGCCTCGTACTGGCCGGGGTGACATCGGCGCTGTGGGCCGCCTGGCTCGGGTGGGACCAGCGGCGTGATGTGCATGCCGACGGTACGACGACGGGACCGTACGAGGCGTGGCAGGTGATCGGGTTCGTGCTGACTCTGCTGGTGCCGGTGTGCTGGGCGGCAACCCGGCGCTACTTCGTCGGTGCGGTGCTCGGTGTCACCGCCGGGGCGACCGTTTCCGCCTCCTACGACTGGTCGGACGACGCCAGTGGCCTCTTCGCGATCGGAGTGGGGATGGTCATGGTGGGGAGCTTTGCGGTGACCTCCGCGCTTGTTGCCGTGATCGCCTCTCGGGAACGGAGAGGCGGGGCTGTGACAGGGCTGTGACCGGAAGTGTGGCTTCCGCCACGGCCGGTGGGGGGTCGGGCTGGTGGGGTGGGGCGATGCGCATCCCCCAGCTCCGCACGCCGCTCGCGGTCTCCGGTGCTCTCGTCGCCAGCCTCCTGCTCAGCGCCTGTGGCACCCAGACCGCAGCGTCCGGAGAGGGGGGTGAGGAGCAGCCGGGGGAGCGGTGCGGGACGAGGGCGTCGTCCGGTGTCGGCGACAGCTACAGCGCCGGCGCCGGTGGTGGTGGCGGTGGTGCGGGGGCCGGGCAGGAGCAGGACGCGGTGCGGATCGTCGGGATGGTCGAGCGGGACGGTGGCGCCGGGGTGAGTGCCTCGCCCGGAGACCGGGCGAGCGAGCGACCTGGCGTGTCCGTCACGGCGGACGGTCTTCCGGGGCTGCCGGGGGCGGATGGGTCCGCGAGCGAGTCCGCGGGCGAGAGTGGCGGGGCGCCGTGCGTGGTCGCGTACTCGGTGACCAACAAGGAGACGGAGCCCTTCACTTACACCATCACCTTCTCCCTGATGGACGACCAGGGAAGGGCGATGTCGACCGTCGAGGAGACGGTGGCGTCCGTGGGGGTGGGGCGGACGGTGCGGCGCACCCTCGAGCACGCCGGGTATCCGGCGGACCGGAGCCTCGGCGCGGAGGACGTGAGGATCCTCGACGTGAAGCGGGTGCCCGCCGACGAGGCGCCCGCGCCCGCCGGTTCCTGCCCGCCGTCCGGGCTGCGTCTGTCCGCCGACAAGGGGGACGCGGCCATGGGGCTGCGTGTGGTGGGCCTGCATCTGGAGAACTGCGGCACTCGTCCGCACTCCCTGGAGGGTTACCCGGTGCTGCAGTTGCTCGACGAGGGCCTGGAGCCGGTCGAGGGGATCGAGATCCTGCGCGGAACCGATGACATCCCCATGGCGGGAGAGGGTGACGAGCCGCCTCGGCCGGTGACGCTGCAGCCGGGTGAGTCCGCCGTATCGGGTCTGGCGTGGCGCAACACCACGGAGTTCGGTGAGGCGGTGACCGTGCCGTACGTCAGGGTCCGGGCCGAGGCCGGCTCCGCCCCCGTGGTGGTCACGCCCCACCTCGACCTCGGCACCACGGGGAAGCTGGGCGTCCGGGCGTGGGAGAAGGACGGGACGGGGAGCCGGGGCGCGCGGCCTGTGTCCTAGAACTCGTCGTTCCCGGGCGGAGGACCGCCCGGTCGGCGTCCGGGAGCGCGGGCTCCGTGCCGCAGGCGAGCTCGGCACTTCGGCACCCCGGCACCTTCGGCACCCCGGCACCTCGGCACCTCGGCACTTCGGCATCTCGGCTCTTCGCCGGTTCGCGGAACGGCAGACGGGGACGGGGACGGGGCCGGGCAAGGTCGGCGCGGGCCGGGGACGGGACGGGACGGGCCGGCGGTCAGGGCTGGTGGCTCGTCATGCGGGCAGCGGACGCGACCGTCGCGCGGGCCTCGCGTTCGGTCAGGCCGGTGGTGCGGGCCGCCTGGACCAAGGGTTCCACGAGGACGGGGCCGATGCCGTCTTCGTAGGCGCGGCAGGCGGCCCAGAACAGGCGTGTGTTGCGCTGGCCCTCGTGGGCGGCGAGGACGAACTGGACGAGGCCCCGGCCGTGCGCCTCGTGCGTGGCCAGGGCCGGCTGGTGTGCGCGGGGCGGCGGGAGCAGGAGGCGCAGGAGCGCGGGCGGGCAGGCCGCGGGGGCCAGGTGGGCCGTGCCGGGCGCGGTGGTGTACTCGCCGTGGCGGGTGCGGGAGCCGGGGCCGACCAGGTAGCCGCCGGCGCCCCGGATGTCGATGCCGGGGGCGAGGCGGCCGGCCGAGTTGGGGACGACGGCGTCGGGTGGACCGCTCAGCCAGAGGTGGCGGCCTCCGCTGGGGGTCAGGACGACGACCGTGGGCGGGATCGTGAACAGATGGCGCAGGGCCAGCTCGCGCAGGGCGGTCGACGAGTCCGTCTCCGCCTTCGTGTCCAGGTCGATTCCGATGAGGTGGTGCGGAGGCAGGCCGCAGGCGATGCCGTAGCCCGTCGCCCAGGGCGCGGCGGCGAAGAGTTCACGGATGCGGGCGGGGTCCGTGGAGGCGTCGTGGACTCCGTGGCCGAAACGGCCGCACTCGCCGTGGCAGGGGGCCGGTGCGGGATCGTCGCGATGGGGGGAGCGCAGGGCCGGGAGCTTCGTCCGGGACAGGGGGATGACGGCCAGTCCGCGTTCGGCGGCTGACAGGGCGTGTGCGAGGGCCAGCGTCGTGGCCTGCCGGTCGGGGGTGGCCATGGATCCATTTTCGTACGTACGTTCGAGGATGGGAAGGGTGCCTGCGTGCGACGCGCCGGGGAAGGGGGGCGTGCGGAAAAACTGCCGGAACGCTTCACCTCTTGAGGTGCTTGAGGTGCGGCTGCCCTTACTGCCCCGAGGTGAGGTGGAAGTGCAGCAAAGGGGTTTATCAACTTGTCATCACGCTTGAGGGCGAATCAGGGCTTCCGGGGTGGTTCGCCGGGGATCCGGTGGGCAATTCTGATCACGCGACGTCGTCACAGCGTCGAGGCGGTCGGCCAACTGCCTTGGCAACAGCTCCCTTTCGGTTCTTCTCAGCTCTACTCGGTCCAGTTCAGCTCAGCTCTGCTCCGCTCTACTTCACGTACTTCTCGCGTTGTCGGCTGTAAGCCGGTGCGCCCTGGTTCTGGAGGAAAAACATGGCAAGCATCCGTACCGCCCGCGTCGTCGCCGCTGTCGCCGCCCTTCCGCTCGCCGCCGCCCTCTTCAGCGGCGTGGCGACGGCGGACAACGGCGCTTTCGCGGACGACGGATCGAACGCGACCGCCTCCGAGGCCTACGCGGGCATCGTCGGCAGCGGCGTGGGTGACGACAACAACGGCAACTCGTCCACCACGCAGCAGCAGGCGGTCGGCTCGGGGGCCTCGAACCAGAGCAACACCGCGCAGGTCGACGGCTCCGCGTTCACGGCGATCAATCAGGGCAACGAGAACGTGGCCGTCAACTTCGCCCCGCTGTGGTGGTGATCTGAGGGGCCGGCGCGGGTGCGCTCCCGCGCCGGTCCCTGAGCCTGTGGGTGGGTGTGCTTCATGGGGTCGCAAGGCGTCTGGGCGGCGGTACTTCGGTATCGCCGCCCAGGCGTTTTCGCGTGCGGGCCCCTTGGTACGCGTCCGCGCACCGGCCGGCAGGTCGGCCGTTCCCCACGGGTTCGCCCCGGCGAGCCCCCAGGGGGGAACCCGCAGCGCCCCTCCTCCCCTCGTCCACCTACAGGAGGTGCAGCCGGCACCGCCCCTACAACCTGAGGCGGACTCGGCTTCGGGACCTGCGGCCGATCCGCCGCACGCCCCTCGCTCATAGCGTTGAGTCATGACCGCACCCGTCTGCACCAGTGCTTCGAACGCCGCCACGGCCAAGGCTCCGGCCATGGCCAAGGCTCCGGCCATGACCATGGCCACGGCCGAGATCCCAGCCATGGTCACGGCGAGGACGCAGACCTTCCCGTACCCGTCGTTCTCGTCGTACGTGCGGGCCCGCCAGCCGGTGCTGCTGCGCACCGCCCGGTCGCTGACGGCGAACCCGAGCGACGCGGAGGACCTGCTGCAGACCGCGCTCGCGAAGACGTACGTGGCCTGGGAGCGCATCGAGGACCACCGCGCGCTGGACGGCTATGTGCGCCGGGCGCTGCTGAACACGCGGACGTCGCAGTGGCGCAAGCGCAAGGTCGACGAGTTCGCCTGCGACGAGCTGCCGGAGCCGGAGCCCGTGCCCGTCGGCGACGACCCGGCGGAGCGGCAGGCGCTGCGCGACGCGATGTGGCGGGCGATCATGAAGCTGCCCGCCCGGCAGCGGGCCATGGTCGTCCTCCGGTACTACGAGGACCTCAGCGAGGCCCGGACGGCCGAAGTGCTCGGAGTTTCCGTGGGCACGGTCAAGTCGGCGGTGTCCCGGGCGCTCGGCAAGCTCCGCGAGGACCCTGAGCTGGGGTTTGTTCGGTAGAGAGCGGGTCTGTCGGGCCGTCGGCGGGTGTTCCGGCCTCCGTGTCGCCGGGCAGCGCGCACTGATCGATCACCCGGGAGTAGTGACATACCACGCGGTATGTGCGCAGAATCAGCGCAACCCTTACCGCCGCGTAGGCAATGTCGCCCCGGGAGGACACCGTGCTGAGCACGATGCAGGACGTACCGCTGCTGATATCGAGGATCCTGGCCCACGGGTCGACGATCCACGGCAGCTCCCAGGTGACCACCTGGACCGGTGAGGACGAGCCGCACCGCCGCTCCTTCGCCGACATCGGCGCCCGCGCTGCCCAGCTGGCGCACGCCCTGCGCGAGGACCTCGCGGTCCAGGGCGACGAACGTGTGGCGACGCTCGCCTGGAACAACGCCGAGCACGTCGAGGCCTACTTCGCCATCCCCTCCATGGGCGCGGTCCTCCACACCCTCAATCTCCGTCTCCCGCCGGAGCAGCTGGCCTGGATCGTGAACCACGCGGCCGACCGCGTCGTGATCGCCAACGGCTCACTGCTCCCTCTGCTGGCCCCGCTGCTGCCGCACCTGAAGACGGTCGAGCACGTCGTCGTCACCGGCCCGGGCGACCGTTCCCTGCTCGCCGGGGCGTCCGTCCAGGTGCACGAGTACGAGGAACTGATCGCCGGGAAGCCGACCGCGTACGACTGGCCCGAGCTGGACGAGCGGGCCGCCGCCGCCATGTGCTACACCTCCGGCACCACCGGCGACCCCAAGGGCGTGGTCTACAGCCACCGCTCCATCTACCTGCACTCCATGCAGGTCAACATGGCCCAGTCGATGGGGCTGACCGACGAGGACACCTCGCTGGTGGTCGTCCCGCAGTTTCACGTGAACGCCTGGGGCCTGCCGCACGCCACCTTCATGACCGGCGTCAACATGCTGATGCCGGACCGCTTCCTCCAGCCGGCCCCGCTCGCCGAGATGATCGAGAGCGTGAAGCCGACGCACGCCGCCGCCGTCCCGACCATCTGGCAGGGCCTGCTCGCCGAGCTGACCACCAAGCCGAGGGACGTCTCGTCCCTCACCCAGGTCACCATCGGCGGCTCCGCCTGCCCGCCCTCCCTGATGGAGGCCTTCGACGCGCTCGGCATGCGGGTCTGCCACGCCTGGGGCATGACGGAGACGTCCCCGCTCGGCACCATCGCCCGCCCGCCGGCCCACGCCGTCGGCACACCGGAGGAGTTCGCGTACCGCCTCACCCAGGGCCGGTTCCCGGCCGGTGTGGAGGCCCGCCTCACCGGACCCGGCGGCGAGCGCCTCCCCTGGGACGGCGAGTCGGCCGGCGAGCTCGAGGTCCGCGGCAACTGGATCGCCGGCGCCTACTACAACGGCCCGGACGCGGAGCCGCTGCGCCCCGACGACAAGTTCAGCGAGGACGGCTGGCTGAAGACCGGCGACGTCGGCACCATCTCCCCCGACGGCTTCCTCACCCTCACCGACCGGGCCAAGGACGTCATCAAGTCCGGCGGCGAGTGGATCTCGTCCGTCGAGCTGGAGAACGCGCTGATGTCCCACCCGGACGTCGCCGAGGCCGCCGTGGTCGCCGTCCCGGACGACAGGTGGGGCGAGCGCCCGCTGGCCACCGTCGTCCTCAAGGAGGGCACGAGCGTCGGCTTCGAGGAACTGCGCGCCTTCCTCGCCGAGGACGGCAAGATCGCCAAGTGGCAGCTCCCGGAACGCTGGACGGTCATCGAGGCGGTGCCGAAGACGAGCGTCGGCAAGTTCGACAAGAAGGTGCTGCGCAAGCAGTACGCCGACGGCGGACTGGACGTCACCCGGCTCTGACCGCCGGCCGGAGCGCGGGGGCCTCGGAACACGCCGGCGGCCGGAACACGCCGCGGCCGAACACGCCGCGGCCGAACACGCCGGCGGCCGGGGCGTGCGTCCGTCGGGAGGCGCCTGCGCCGCGTGGGAGCCCGAGACTCGGGGTTCCCACCCGGCGCAGGCGTGGGCACGGCGCGCAGGCGTGGGCACGGCGCGCAGGCGTGGGCACGGCGCGCAGGCGGGCGTACGACCGGTGGGTGCGTACGGCCGGTGTGCGCCCGGAGCGTCAGTTGGTCCCGATGCGCGAGAGCAGTTCGACGATGCGGGACTGCACCTCGCCACTGGTGGAGCGCTCCGCCAGGAACAGCACCGTCTCGCCCGAGGCGAGCCGCGGCAGGTCGGCCTGGTCGACGGCGGCCGTGTAGACGACGAGCGGGGTGCGGTTGAGCTGCCCGTTCGCACGCAGCCAGTCGATGATCCCGGCGTGTCCCCCTTGGCGCCGCTCGACCTGCATCAGGTCCATCACCACCAGGTTCGGCCGGAACTGCCCCGCCAGCGTCACCGCGTCGGCGTCGCTCGCCGCCCGCGCCACCTGCATTCCGCGCCGCTCCAGCGTCGCGGTCAGCGCCAGCGCGATCTCGGCGTGCTCCTCGATCAGCAGCACGCGCGGCGGGTGCTGCTCGCTGTCCCGGGGCGCGAGCGCCTTCAGCAGTACGGCGGGATCGGCGCCGTACGCGGCATCGCGCGAGGCCTGTCCGAGCCCGGCCGTGACCAGGACCGGCACCTCGGCCGCCACCGCCGCCTGCCGCAGCGACTGGAGCGCCGTACGGGTGATCGGCCCGGTCAGCGGGTCCACGAACAGTGCGGCGGGGAACGCCGCGATCTGGGCGTCGACCTCCTCGCGCGAGTGCACGATCACCGGCCGGTAGCCGCGGTCGCTGAGCGCCTGCTGCGTGGAGACGTCCGGCGCGGGCCACACCAGCAGCCGGCGCGGGTTGTCCAGCGGCTCCGGCGGCAGTTCGTCGTCCATCGGCTGCGGACGCGGCGGGTCCGCCACCTCGACGGCCCCGCCGGGCCCGTCGAGCGGCTCGGGTCCCTCGGCGGCGTTCTTGTCCGGCGCCCCTATGGCGTACGACCGGCCGACGCCCTCGGTGACGGGTGCGCGCCGGGGCTGGTCGCCGGCCGGGGACGGCTGCTCCTGCCCTTGTGCCTGTCCGTGTCCCTGCGCATGGGGCTGGGGCTGCGGCTGTGCGGCGGTGGGCGGCTGGTCGGTCTGGGGATGTGGGCGGGCCGACTGCTCCGGGCGCGTGGCGGCCGGGTCGGGCGGCGTGCCCAGCTTGCGGCGTCGGCCCGAGCCGCCCGGCTGCTGGGGGGCGGGTGTGGCCGACGGCTGCTGCACCTGGACCGCCTGCCGGTTGAACGGAACGCCCTGGCCCAGCGTCCGCACGCTGATCGACCGCCCCTGGGTCGAGTTCGGGTCGACGGGCGCGGAGGCTTCGGCGGGCAGGGGCTGTGCCGCGCGGGGGGCGGGGGCGTTCTCGGGCGGCAGCGGGGTGCCCCGGCTCGGCGTGGTGGCGGGGACGCCCTGCCGGGGCGCCGGGACCTGAGGCGTGGCGGGCGTGGCGGGCGTGGCGCCGGGGGCGGCCGTGGGCGAGGGGCCGGTGGCGCCGCCCGGCGGTGCGGGGGTGCCGGCGCCCGGAGCG